>NZ_DASVSO010000579.1:0-10095 GCF_036388035.1 Archangium sp. | reverse complement strand
CGGCGGGGCCATGGTACGCGGGCTGATGGTGGGCGGGCTCACCTGGGCGGTGGCCATGCTCTTCACCGGCTTCCACCTGGAGCACGCGCCCGCCACGCTCGTCTTCCTGCTGCTGTCCTCCTACACCTTCAGCGTGCTGGGCATCCTCGCGGCGGTGTGGGCCGAGAAGTTCGAGCAGATCAACTTCTTCCCCACCTTCGTCATGCTGCCCCTCACCTTCCTGGGCGGCATCTTCTACTCGGTGCGCGAGCTGCCCTCGCCCTGGAACCACATCAGCCTCTTCAACCCCATGGTCTATATGGTGGAGGGGCTGCGCTACGGGATGCTGGGCATCAGCGGCTTCTCCCCCCTGCTGGGCAGCGGCATCCTCCTGGCCGTGGCGGTGGTGGCCACCGGCGTGGCCTGGGTCGCGTTGCGCTCCGGTTACAAACTGAAAGCGTGAGTGCGGTTCGCTCGGCGGCTCGCCTGCCCTCCGACGCCTGATTCAGGAGTCAAGCGGCGGACATTCGCGGATTCTAGGAACTCGGGTTATCGTACCGCGTCATGGCCGTTCCCTTCGGCAAGTACCAGCTTTTACGCAAGATTGCCTCCGGCGGAATGGGTCAGGTCTTCCTGGCACTCGAGCAGGGCTCGGGCATCGAGCGGCTCGTGGTCCTCAAGCTGATCCTCCCCCACCTGTCCGAGGACGAGGAGTTCCTCGCGATGTTCCTGGAGGAGGCGCGGCTGGTGGCCCGGCTGGGGCACCCCAACCTCATCACCATCCTGGAGCTGACGGAGATCGATGGCCGGCACTGTCTGGCCATGGAGTACGTCCAGGGGGATGACGTGCGGCGGATGGACAAGTTCGCGCGCACGCAGGGCAAGCCGCTGCCGGTGGGGCTGGCGCTGCGCATCATCGCGGAGGCGGCGGCGGGGCTGGACTACGCGCACCAGGCGCGCGACGCGCAGGGCAAGCCGCTGAGGCTGGTGCACCGGGACGTGTCGCCGCAGAACATCCTGGTGGGCTTCGACGGGGGTGTGAAGGTCATCGACTTCGGCGTGGCGAAGGCGGCGGGCAGCGCCTCGCACACGGCCACCGGGGTGCTCAAGGGCAAGTATCCCTACATGTCGCCGGAGCAGGCCAATGGCCAGCCGGTGGACGGGCGCAGCGACCTGTTCGCCCTGGGCGTGGTGCTGTGGGAGCTGCTCACGAGCCGGCGCCTCTTCAAGGGCGAGTCGGACCTGATGACGCTGCGGCTGGTGCGTGACTGCCAGGTGCCGCCGCCCTCGCAGCTCAACCCCAAGCTGCCCCCGGGCCTGGACGAGCTGGTGCTCAAGGCGCTGGCGCCCAACCCCGAGGCGCGCTACCCGGGCTGCGCGGCCTTCCGGCTGGCCATCGAGGACTACATCCTCCAGTACCGGCTGCCGGCCAGCAACGCGCACCTGTCGGCCTGGCTGCGGGACGTGTACGCCGAGCGCATCGCGCGCGAGTCGGATCCGGTCAACCTGGATCAGCTGGCCGAGGACACGGACCTGGACTCGAAGTCCAACCCGTCGCGCAGCAGCGTCCGCTCGCTCTCGCAGCGGCCCGTGCCGCCGCCACCGCCTCCTCCCTCCTCGACGGGTACCCCCGTCGTCCCGCCACCCCGGTACGTGCCGGTCGGCAACGGCAAGCACACGGTGACGATGGTGCCGGCGGACACCGCGGTGTCGCGGCGCTTTCCGGTGGTGCCCGTGCTGGCCGGCGTGGGAGCGCTGCTGCTCGGCGCGGGGGCCGCGGTCATCTTCCTGCGCCAACCCCCGGTCGAGCCCGTCGCGCCACCCGTGACGCAAACCCAGCCCGTGGTGCGCGCCCAGCCCGAGCCGATACGAGTCGTTGAGCAGCCGAAGCAGCCGGAGCGGGCCTCGGAGCCGCAACCGGTGACGCTCAAGGTGGTCACGGAGCCGGCGGGCGCGGTGGTGGTGATCGACGGGAAGCCGCACGGTGCGCCGACGCCGACGGAGCTGCCGCTCGTGCCGGATGCGCCGCCGGTGACGCTGGCGCTGAAGCTGGACGGCTACGAGCCGGTGTCTCGGCAGGTGTCCGCCGGGGACGCGCCCGCGGTCTCGGTGAAGCTCACGCGCAAGCCCGTGGAGCAGCGGCCGCGCCGCAACACCACCAACCCGGCGCCGTCCCTGGGCATCAAGACGGATCGCTGAGGAGGGACAACGCCGGGCGCGCTGCTGTATCGATGCCGGTCCCATGACCGACCATTCCCTCGCGACCGCCGCCCTCCTCGCCTCCTTCGCCCTGCTCCTCGGGTGCGCCGGAGCCACGTCGAGCACCCGCGCGCCCCTCTCTGTGGACCTGCGCGCCGTGGACCCGCTCTTCGCCGCCTATGACAGCCCGGAGGGCCCCGGCGCCAGTGTCGTCGTGATTCACCAGGGGCAGGTGGTCCTCAGCCGCGCCTGGGGACTGGCGGACCTCGACGCGCGCACGCGCGCCACGCCGGAGACCCAGTACCGACTGGCCTCGCTCACCAAGCAGTTCACGGCCATGGCCACCCTGCTCCTCGTCGAGGAGGGCAGGCTCCGTTACGACGACCGCGTGGTGGACGTGCTCCCCGGCTTCCCCGCGTACCTGCGCGAGGTGCGCGTCCGCCACCTGCTCCAGCACACCTCGGGCATCTGGGACTACGAGGCCTTCGTCCCGGACACGCAGACGGTGCAGGTGAAGGACCGCGACGTCCTCGGGCTCCTGTCCCGCGCCGACCGCACGTACTTCCCGCCCGGGACCGCGGTGCGCTACAGCAACTCCGGCTACGCGGTGCTCGCCCTCCTCGTGGAGCACGTCGGGGGCATGCCCTTCGCCCGGTTCCTCCACGAGCGCATCTTCACGCCGCTCGGCATGCGCTCGACGGTCGCCCACGAGGAGGGCATCTCCACCGTGGCCCGGCGCGCCTACGGCTATGTCGCCGACGCGAACGGCTTCCGCCCGAGGGACCAGAGCCCCACCAGCGCCGTGCTGGGAGATGGCGGCATCTACTCGTCCGTGGCGGAGCTGGTGGCCTGGGACGCGGCGCTGGATGCGCACACGCTCGTCCCCGAGGCCACCCAGCGGCTCGCGTGGACGCCGGCGACGCTGCCGGATGGCACGTCCTCGCGCTATGGGTTCGGCTGGTTCCTCGACGAGGACGCGGGACGGGTGCGCCTGTCGCACCACGGCGAGACGTGTGGCTTCACCAACGCCATCGTGAAGTACCCGGAGCAGCGGCTCACGGTCATCGTCCTGACGAATCGCGCTGGCGGAGAGCCCTGGAGGCTCGCGCAACGGCTCGCGGACCTGTGGCTCCCCCCGAGCGCACCCGTCGCGACGCGCGCGTGGCCCTTCGAGACCCTGCCCAACGCGCGTTGAGCTACCCCTCTTCGACCAACGGCAGGGCCACCACGAAGAGCGCCCCCTTGCCCGGCTCGGACTGCACCGTCAGCGTGCCCCCATGGGCCTCGGCGATGCTCCGGACGAGATACAGCCCGAGCCCCAGCCCCTTGGACTTGGGCCCCTTGGAGAAGCGCTCGAAGAGCCGAGGCAGCAGCTCCGGGGGGATGCCGGGCCCCTGGTCCTTCACCGACAGCAAGGCCCATGTCCCGTCCTGGCGCTGCTGGCGGTTGACGTCGACAATCACCGGCAGCCCCGCCGGGGAGTGCTTCTGCGCGTTGGCCACCAGGTTCTCAAGCGCTTGACGGAGGCGATTGGGATCCGCATCCACCACCAATTCCGGCGTGCCGGTGAGCTGGACCTCCCTGCCGGGCGTGGTGGCCAGCCGGGCCACTTCCTCGGCGATCGCCACCAGGTCCGTCGGATACCGCGTGAGGGAGAAGAGGCCCTGCTCCAGCCGCCCCACGTCCATGAGGTCGGAGATGAGCCGTCCGAGTGCCTTGAGCGACTGCTCTGCCGCCTCGGCGTCACGCAGGTACTCCGAGGCCCGCTCGCGGGCCGCGCGCCGGTGGATGAGCTCCAGGCGCATCCGGATGGGGATGAGATGGTTGCCCATGTCATGCGCCAGGATGGTGATGAGCTCCTCGGCGGCGGCCCGGCGCCCCTGGGCCACGGCGGCCTTCGTCACGGCCTCGACGAGCTCGACCCGGTGGGCCACCGCGCCCACCCACCGGGCGACCGTCTCGATGAAGCGCACGTCATCGGCGGTGAAGAAGTCCGGTTTGCTGGACACGATGTCGAGCACCCCCCGCCGCTCCCCACCGACTTCGATGAGGACCCCGATGTGCGAGCGAACGCCGAGCTGGTGTTTGACGCCCGGCAGCTCCTCGGGATCCTCGTCCTGGCGGTTGTGGTGAAACGTCTTTCCCGTCTGGAACACCTCCACGGACCGCCCCCCATTGGCGAGCGGAAGGCGATCCAACCCCAGGGCCTTCTGCTTCCTGCTCATCGGGGTGTCACTCGTCCCGACGGCGACGATGGTGGTGGAGGAGGGCTCGAAGAGGAAGACGTCGACCTTGTCGGCCAGGGTGAGCTCGAGGACGCACTGGGCGGCCTGGTTCATCGCCGTCTGCGTGTCCGCGGGGGGAATCTCCAGCAGCTTCTCGAGGGCCTGGAGGATCCGGTCTCGTCGCTCGGGGGTCCTTTCCGTCATCTCGGTGGCCATGACTGCACCATGGCCATCCTCGAAACCCGGGGCCTTTGGACTCGGGAACTATGGAGTCTGGCGGCTCTTGGGCGCGAGCACCTCGATGGAGGTCGCGACGCGGACGCCGCCTTCGCTGCGGAAGTGGGTGCGGACGGGCGTGCCCTCCCGAAGCTGCTCGAGTGCCAGCGCCTGCCGCTGTCCCTCCTGGCGGATGGGCACCGCGTCCTCGTCCTTCAAGACGACCTGCACCAGCGGCGCCTTCCGGCCCACGTCGAGTGTGAGGACGTTGCCAGTGGCTCCCTTCACCGTGCCTTGAATGGAGCCGCCCGCCTGGTCGGTGAACTGATCCCCGGGAGTGGCCTGCTCCGCGGCGGCCTTCAACTCCGGGGGCGTGGGGTCCTCGGCGGCCCGGGCCCCCAGGGCGAACGTGGCCAGGGTGAGCCCGGCGGCGAGTACGGTCCGTGAGCGCATGAGCGCCTCCTGGGGCCAAAGGTGCGCCCGCCGCCCGGACTCCGACAACACACGCCCGCTCCCTCGTACCTCGGGCAGCCGAGAGCGACGGGGCCCTCCAGGCGCTCCTTACAGCCGCGGTCCAAGGGGGCTCAGGCGCCTCCGCTCGTGGCGTAGTGCAACACCAGCAGCGCCGCCAGCACGTACACCACCGGGTGCGCCTCGCGCGGACGCCCCGACAGCAGCTTCAGCGCCGCGTAGGACACGATGCCCGCGCTGATGCCGTTCGCGATGGAGTACGTGAAGGGCATCAGCGCGATGGTCAGGAAGCCCGGCAGCGCCTCATCCATCCGGCCCCACTCCAGCTCGCGCGCCCCGCCCATCATCAGCGCGCCCACCACCACCAGCACCGGCGCCGTGGCCACGGGAGGAATCGCCGCCAACGTCGGCACGAAGAAGAGCGAGAGCAGGAGGAGCCCCGACACCACCACCGCCGTCAGCCCCGTGCGCCCGCCCTCCTCCACCCCCGCCGCCGACTCGATGTAGCAAGTCACCGCGCTGGTGCCGAACACCGCGCCCGCCGTCGTGCCCACCGCGTCCGCCAGGAAGCCCCGACCCGCTCCGGGCAGCTCCCCCTTCGGCGTCAGGAAGCCGCCCAGGCGTCCCACGCCCAGCAACGTGCCCGCCGTGTCGAACACGTCCACGAACAGGAACGTCAACATCACCGTGAGGAACTTCCCCGTCAGCACCTGCGAGAAGTCGAAGGCCCAGAACGTCTCGCGCGGCAGGCTCGGCACGCTCACGAAGGTCTCCGGCGCCTTGGCCAGCCCCAGCGTCCACGCCGCCACGGCCACCGCCGTGATGCCCATCAACAGGGCGCCCTTCACCTTGCGCGCCGCCAGCGCCCCGATGAGCACCAGCCCCGCCAGCGAGAGCAGCGGCATCGGCGCGTGCAGCACGCCGAGTTGCACCAGCGTGGCCGGGCTGTCCACCACCAGGCCCGCGTTCTTCAGCCCGATGAGCGCCAGGAACAGGCCGATGCCCGTGGTGGTCGCCAGCTTGATGGGCCCCGGAATGGCCTGGAGGATGACCGTGCGGATGCCGCCGTAGGACAGCACGATGAACAGCAGGCCCTCGAGAAACACCGCCGTCAGCGCGAAGCGCCAGTCCACGCCCAGCCCCTTCACCACGCCATAGGTGAAGTAGGCGTTGAGCCCCATGCCCGGCGCCGCCGCGAAGGGGAAGTTCGCATACAGCCCCATCAGCAGCGTGGCGATCGCCGCCGCCAGCGCCGTGGCCACCGTCACATCCGCCACCGGCATCCCCGCCTCGGAGAGGATCTGCGGGTTGACGAGCAGGATGTAGGCCATGGTCAGGAACGTCACCAGGCCCGCGCGCAGCTCCGTCCCGATGGACGAGCCTCGCTCACGGATGCGGAAGAAACGCTCGAGGGCTTCCATGGGGCGCCATATAGACGCCCGCTCGGCCCCCACCCAACCTTTATGTGGTGTACCGGGGCGGCGCCTGCGCCACCAGCGAGCGGATGACTTCCGGCTCGAACGGCTTGTCGATGCGCGGCACGGACACGGACTGCAGGAACTCCCGCGCGCGCTCGGTGAAGCCGCCCCCCGTCATGAAGACGAAGCGCGACAGGCACTCGGACCCCTTCTCCGCCAGCCGCGCGTGCAGGTCCATGCCCGTCATGTCGCCCATCATCAGGTCGCAGAACACCCGGTCGAAGTTGTCGTCCCGCTCCAGCAGCGTCAGCGCCTCGCGGCCGCTCTGCAGCACGATCACCTCGTGCACCCGGCCGAGGATGCGGCGCATCACCGAGCCGATGCCCGGCTCGTCGTCGACGACCAGCACCCGCTTGCGGGCCTGCACGTCCGCCACGGTGCGCGCCGGCGCTGGCGTGGCGGTGACGTCCGTCTCGCTCATCGGCAGCACCACCCGGAACGTGCTGCCCCGGCCCGGCTCGCTCTCCACCCCCATCTCGCCGCCCATCGTGTGGATGAGTCCCTGGCAGATGGACAGCCCCAGCCCCGTGCCCTCGCCCTGGGCCTTGGTGGTGAAGAAGGGCTCGAAGATGCGCGACATCACCTCGGGGGTCATCCCCTTGCCGGTGTCGCGCACCTCCACGACGACCCGCGTCCCCTCGAGCCGCGTCACCAGCGTGACACGGTGGTTGAGCGGATCCCCCTCGGGAATGGCCTGCGCCGCGTTGATGAGCAGGTTGAGGAACACCTGACCCAGCTTCGCCTCGTTGGCCCGCACCGCCGGCACCTTGCCGAGCTGCCGCTCCACCTGGGCCTTGTGGCGCAGGTGCGGCATCGCGAGCGTCAGGCTGAACTCCAGCGCCGCGTGGACGTCCACCGGCACCAGCCGCGTCTCGTCCGCGCGCGCCAGCGTCCGCAGGTCCTTCACGATCGTATGGATGCGCTCGGCGCCCCGGCGCGCCTCCTCCAGCGCCTGGAGCGTCTCCCGCAGCCGCTCGGACGCCGGCCCGTCCATCTCGCGCGACAGCAGCGCGATCTGCTCGACCGCCACGTGCAGATTGCCCGAGACGAAGGCCAGCGGGTTGTTGATCTCATGCCCCACCCCGGCCGCCAGCTGCCCGACCACCGCGAGCTTCTCCGACTGGGCCAGCCGCCCCTTCACCGCGTTCAGCTCTCCCTGGTGCTGCCGCGCCCGGGCCTCGGCCTCCAGGCGCACCGAGTGCTCCTGCACCAGCAGCGCGTCCCGCTCCCGCTCGCTGCGCTTGGTATTGGTGATGTCCACGAAGCGCGACAGGACGCCGTCCTGGAAGCGCACCATCGTGGAGCGGATGAAGTACTCTCCCTTGGAGAAGGGCACCTCCATCACGCACGGCTCCCCGGTCTCCACGATGGGGAGGTAGCGGGCGAACCAGGAGGGGCCCGAGGCCAACGACGTGATCCGCCGCCCCTCGAGCGTGCCGAACGAGGGGTTCAACAGGCGATCCGCCGAGGCGTTGACGAAGACGAACTCGAAGTCGACGATCGTGCCTGACTCGTCGCGCACGGCTCGCGCCACGATGCACCCATCCGGGCTCGATCGCTCCAGTTCAATGAGCGAGCGCAGCAGCGGATCAATCTCCGACAAGGGCCCAGCGGGCGCGACTACGGCAGGAGTGACGGCAGGCATCGACAGACCCCCAGTGTACCCTCACCCGTGCACGGGTGACGAGGGGGGTTGGGGGTTTCAACAGAAAAAAGGCGCGGGGAGCCACACTCCCCGCGCCCGATGCTTCACCCACCGTGGGGGGTTCGCGGGCTATTCGGCGATCTCACGCACGCTCAGCCACTTGAAGTCCACATCCGAGGCGCTGTCCCAGCGGAAGGTGGCCAGGGGACCGCCCCAGGTGATGGGCATGGCGTCCACGGCACCGCCGCAGTTGGTGGAGTTGCCGCCAATCTGCCCGTAGTCCAGGGTGTCGTAGACCTTCTTCCACGTCACCTTGTCCGCGTTCTCGTTGAGCCACATCTCCAGCTTCACCGCGAGCTTGCCGTTGTAGGTGGTGTTCTTGATGATGGACTTGAAGCCCACCCAGCGGCCCTTGAGCGCGCTGGTGCCCGTCTGGTAGGCGGTCTGGTCGTAGCTCACGTGCCAGGACTCCTTCTGCCAGCGCACGCGGCCGTCGTAGTGAAGGCTGCCCTTGTACGAGGAGCCCTCGCACGCCAGGTCGTCGTTGTGACGGCCACCGCGGGCGTACCAGGCGAAGTTGTCGCTCGCGTCACTGACGGTGTTCACCTTGATGAAGCCCGTCATCTCCACGTTCTTCCAGTCGTTGGGCGACTGCATGTAGCCGCGGCTGGCCAGGACGTCCCGGTCATACGTGGGAATCTTGCTCGCGTCGTACCCGGTGGAGGTGCGCGCGTGCATGCGCACCTGGGTGCTCTTCATCTTCCAGGAGCCGTCCGCGTTGCGCGTGATGGTGTCCTGCGGGTCGAAGCGCTTGTCGCTCAGCGCCTCGGCCTGGAGGGACCACGTCTCGCCGCCCACCTTCGTCGGGTAGAGCATCGTGACGCCGAAGACGTCCCTGCCCGTCGCGGGCGCCGGAGCCGGGATAGGCGTCGGGGTAGGCGTGGGCGTGGGCGTCGGAGTGGGCGTTGGCGTCGGCGCCGTCCCGGCGATGGCGGCAAGCTCGGAGATGCTCGCCCAGGTGTTCAGGGTGTTGCCGTCCACCGTCACGCGCACATAGCGGGCGCTCTTGGCGGGGAAGGAGTAGCGCTCGGCGGAGGCCGTCCGACCGGAGGAGGTGCCCGAGAATGCCGGGCTGAAGGTCTTGCCGTCCGTGGAGGTGGAGATGGCGAAGCGGCTGGCGCGCTGGTTTCCCAGGTACCAGGCGATGTCCAGCGCGGTGAGGGACTTCACCGCACCCAGGTCCCCCTGGAGCCACTGACCGCGTCCATCCGAGGACCAGCGGCTGGTCAGGTTGCCGTCGATTGCCTTGGCCGGCGTGTTGCCGTCGTTTCCACTCGCGGTAGCGGAGACGAAGCCGCCAGCCGCCAGCGCCTGGGAGGCGCCGAGGGTCACGAGAGAGAGAAGCCCCAAGGGCAGCCGTGTGCGGCGGGAAGTGGTCCGAATCAAGTTATTGCTTCCTTTGGGTGGGAGGGATCGGCGCGCCCGGAAGGAATTCCCGGTCCACCCTATCCCTGGTGTCGGGCAGCAAACACCTGAAGCTCAAATCAATTCCAACCAATTTCCGTGGAATTTCAAGGCCTTCCAGGGCGCAGCCCTCCCTGAGAGGTCTCATCGGACGGATGGACCTCCACTCGGGTGGCCAGCGCTCGACCCGGGGAGGGGCATGCGTCGGCTGCTCGCCTGCCGACCTCGTGGCTCGGAAGGGTGCATGCCGGATAACAAGTCACCTCCCCCCTGCCCAGACACGGCCAGGCCTGGGAGCGGTGCGCTGGCCGCTCGGAGGGCTGGGGTGACAGGAGAGGCGCGCGAGTGTGCGCTTCCAGTCACCATCCCCCGCTCCCAAATTTAGACAGCCCCCCTCCACCCACAGGGGGGCCCACAG
>NZ_DASVSO010000578.1:0-2788 GCF_036388035.1 Archangium sp. | reverse complement strand
TGCCTGATGGCCAGTGGCGGCTTCAGCCTGTCTCTCGCGCCAGGGTCCTCCCTCTCGCCCCGCTTCGTCCTCGGGCTGCTCAACTCAAAGCTGCTCTTCTGGTACCTGCGTCAGATCAGCAATGTCTTCCGCGGCGGCTGGGTGACGTGCACCAAACAATTCGTCGGAACGCTTCCGATTCGGACGCTCGACCTGACGAAGCCCGCGGAGCGCGCGGTCCATGACAGAATGGTCGTGGCCGTCGAGGGACTGCTGGATCTTCAAGTCAAACGCCGCTCCGCGAAAACGCCGCCGGAGCAGGCCCACCTCAAGTCGCGGATCGCCGCCGCCGAGGAGCAGATCGACGCGCTCGTCTATGAGCTTTATGGCTTGTCCGCGGAGGACATCTCGGCCACCACCGAGGTGTAAGCCTCGCACCGATGTGGGACGGCTCTATTCACCAGTCAACGACATCCGGTCTTCCCTTACCTTCCTTGAAGGTAGGAATGAGCCTGCTCCCTTGCATCCCAGGCGGGGCGACCTCATTTTCCCCCACCCGTTGAGAAAAACACTCAAGGGGTGGGGCGGACTGCCCCTCACAGGGGGTGGAGCGCGACACTGGCCACTCCCCGCCGGAGGTCACGCGGATGAGAACGAAGGCCAACCCCGCCCCCGAGTACGTCTTGGTGGTGGACGACGAGCCCTCCCTGCGGACCCTGCTCGGCTTCATCGTCCAGCGCGTGGGCGCCGAGCCCCTCCTGGCCCATGACGCGGCCTCCGCGCGCAAGCTCGCCGAGAAGCACTCCTTCGCCTGCGCGCTGCTCGACAAGAACATGCCGGGGGAGAGCGGCCTGGAGTTCCTCAAGTGGCTGCGCAAGGCCCAGCCGGACTGCAACGCCCTCATGGTCACCGCGTACGGCAACGTGGACAGCGTCGTCGAGGCGCTGCGCCTGGGGGCCTTCGACTACGTGCTCAAGCCCTTCGAGGTGGATGCGCTGGAGCACCGCATCAAGCTGGCCCTGGAGCAGTGGCGCATGCGCCAGGAGCACGAGCGCATGCAGGCCATGCTGGTGCAGGCGGATCGCCTCGCCTCGCTGGGCCTGCTGGCCGCCGGCGTGGTGCACGAGGTGAACACGCCCCTGGCCTACATCCTCTCCAACCTGGACTGGCTCGACGAGGAATTGCCGGCCCTGTCCGAAGCGCTCAAGCGCCGCGAGCCGGCGAACCCGGAGGTGGAGAAGCTGGCCGCGCGCATGCAGGGGGTGCAGTCCACCCTGCGCGACATCCGCCAGGGCGCCGAGCGCGTGCGCCACATCGCGCGGGATGTGAAGGCCTTCGCGCGGGACTCGCAGGACGAGAGCATCCTGGTGGATCTGCGTGAGGTGCTCGACGCGGCGCTGAAGATGGCGCTGGTCCACATCCGCTACCGGGCCCGCGTGGTGCGCGACTACCAGGACGTGCCGATGGTGATGGCCAACGAGGCCCGCCTGGCCCAGGTCTTCCTCAACCTCGTCGTCAACGCGGCCCAGTCCCTCCCCGAGGACGGCGCCGAGCACGCCATCCGCGTGCGCCTGTGGACGGGCCCCAACGGCGAGGCCTGCGCCGAGGTGTCGGACACCGGCACGGGCATCGCCCCCGAGCACATGCCCCACCTCTTCGAGCCCTTCTTCACCACCAAGCGCTCCGGCGAGGGCACGGGGCTGGGGCTCTTCATCTGCAAGTCCATCATCGACGGCATGGAGGGCACCATCACCGTGGAGAGCCAGCCGGGCGCGGGCACCACCTTCCGCCTCTCCCTGCCCCCGCACGGCCGGGACGCCCACGGCGCGCGGCCGCTGGAGCAGGCGAGCGCCGCGGCCTCGTGAGGCGGCTCAGTCCATCGTCCGGAAGAGCCGCACCGCCGAGGAGCCATTGCCCGCCGTGAGGTAGAGGGCCTCGGTGCCTCCGAGGCTGGAGGCCACGCCGTCGAAGATGCGCGTGGCGCCCACGCCCAGCCCGTTGCCACCCAGACCCACGCACGAGGCGGGATGCTGCGCGGCGGAGCACCCGTCCCGTCCCGTGAAGTCCGACAGGACGCTCGGTGCCGCGCCCGAAGCACGCACCAGCACCGTGCCCTGCGTCGAGTTGTCGAAGCCCACGTAGAGCGAGCTCGCGGTGGCCACCAGGAGCGACAGGGCGGTGTTGGCCGTGTTGTTGAACTGGGTGAGCAGCGTGTCGCCCACGGTGTTGGGGGCCACGAGGGACCAGTCCCCGGGATCGCAGTCCGTCGGGGAACCCCCTCGCGCCGGGTCACAGGCGAAGAGCTGGGGTCCTCCCCAGGTGTTGCGCGCGAGGTAGAGCCGCCCCTTGAACACGGCCATCTGTGGCACGGTCCTGTCCGCCGGCTCGAGGTCCGCGCTCTTCGAGGTCGTCTTGCTGTTGCGCGTGCTCCAGGCCGCGAGCTGCGGCGTGCAGACAGCCCAGTCCCCCGGCGCCGAGCCATAGGAGCGAGGCGTCGGGCTCGTCGAGCGGACGCACCCGCCATTGTTCGCCACGTAGAGCCGATCATTGAAGGCGGTCAGCGTGTCGATCATCACCCCGGAGGCATTGTTGGGGGGCGAGCCTCCCTGGCCGATGCCGGGCATGTTCTCGGCCTTCAGGTCCTCCGCGTCCAGCCCTTGGGAGGCCTCGTACCCGGGGGCCAGCGTGGGCATGCGCTTGAGGGCGAGGAGGTAGGGCCGGTTGCCCCCGGTGTCCGAGAAGCCGACGTAGAGCCGGTCCCGGAAGAAGAGGGCCGAGGAGAAGCCCCTCGTCTGGCCCCCGAGGAAGG
>NZ_DASVSO010000577.1:0-30901 GCF_036388035.1 Archangium sp. | reverse complement strand
TTGATGGCCGCGCGAAGAGGGGTCGCACCCCAGCCGGGGGATGGCGACGGTCGCCTTGAAGGAGATGCGCGGCGGCCCGCCCGAGCAGCCCGGGGCGCCGGTGCTGATTTTGTAGTTCCTGATGACGCCGTCGTCCCCGTTGGTCCAAAGGCAATCCGGGTTCTCGGGGTCCAGCGTGGGCGCGTAGACAACATCCACCGGGAGGGGGAACGCCGCCGAGCACCGCGCGTCGGTGAGCATGTCCCAGCAGATCACCGTGCCGCCGTTGGTGGTCCACGCCGCCTTGGTGCCGAGGCTGGTGGCCTTGCCGATGAACTCCTGCACGGGGTCCGCCTCCAGCGCGGTGATGAAGTTCGGCGGCAGGGTGTGGGCGGAGCCGTCCAGCGCGAAGCACCGCCCGTTCGCGCAGACGTTGTGCACCACGCCGTCCGCGCCGCGCACGCCCCACACCGGGCTGTTTTCCACTGTTTGGGGCCAGGAGCCCGGGCACCGGGTCCAGGTGGTGCTGTCGTAGCAGTCCAGGCTCGCGCCGCTGCCGGGGAGCACGTAGAGCCTGGTGCCCACCGCCTCCAGGCCCGCGCCATACGCCGTGCCGTTCTGCGGCAGCCTCACCCCCGGACACTCCGCGCGCGTCGCCATGTCCAGGCAGGTGATGCGGGTGGTGTTGTCGCTCGCGTAGCCAATCGCATACATCTTGCGGCCGATGACCACCGGATCCACATGGTTGTCGTAGTCCTCGCCGCCGCTGGTCGTGGTGATGCTGGACTGGACCACCGGTATGGCGCAGCGGGTGGAGCCGGTCAGGTCCACGCAGTCCCACGCCAGCGAGCCGCTGGCGACAGTGGGCTGCCACAGCGTGTTCGACTCCGCGTCGATCTTGCCGGTGGAGCGGTTGGCGGTCTTGGTCAGGTCGATGGGGAAGCCAGGGCAGGCAGTGCCGTCCACCAGCTTGCGGCACATCACCGTGGCCGGGCCACTGTGGTGGTGGATGTTGAAGACCTTCGTGTAGGCCGGGTCGAAGAAGACGTCCCAGCCGTCGCCGACGCTGCCACTGGAGAAGGACGACGCCACCACCACCGGCGGCGCGCTGATGGTGGAGAGGAGCACCTGGCGCTCGCCATCCAGCCCGTCCACCGTGGTGGAGCCGGTGCTCACGATGCGCGACACGGATGCCCAGCCGCTGGGGGTGGTGGGAGCGGAGGTCAGCTTCGTGCCGCCCGCGTAGTAGTCGATGGACCAGCCCTGCGGATGGATGGGCGGAGCGCTGGGGCTGTGCAGCATCCAGTCCCAGGTCGCCTCCAGCGTCTGGGTGATGGTGCCCACCCCCGCCGTTGGCGGCAGGGTGGCCGTGTACGAGTGGGTACCACCGTCCAACTGGCTGGTGGCGACGAGGTCCGTCTGCACCAACTCGTCGGCGGACGCCCGGACGTCGCCGGACCGCGCCGACGGGAGCGGCAGCTTGTTCTCACAAGCGAGGAAGGTGAGGGTGAGGGCACATGCCGCCGTGAGCAGCAACCCGTGGGTGAACGCGTGCTTCATGGTACCGCCTCGAGTTGTGGACCCCGGCTGAGCGTCACCGCCACCAGCAGCGCACCCCGCTGCCTCCCCGCGATGTCACGTCCCGCCATGTCTCGGCCCCCTCTGTCTGGAGGTGAACAATGCCCGGAGGGGGAGTTGAAGTCCATGCACCCCGTCGTGGCTGGAAAGGGCGTGAGCAGGCCGCCTGTCTGGCTCCCCTCGCCTGTCCTTCACACGAAGGCGCGTCCGTCGCATGCCGTGGCTCCCTCTCCTTTGGGTGGGGGAGCCACTTGAGCGATGCAGGGCAGACCCGCATTCCCAGAAACCTTTTAAAAACGAAGAATCCATGAGATGTACTCACAGCGGAGTCTCCAAGCTGAAGGAACACTCATGAAACCGAGATCTCGTCTGCAAGTCTCTCTGTGGTGCCTCGGTGGCCTCCTGATGGGCTCGACGGCCCTGGGCCAGCAGGATCCCCGTGCGGTGGTCGTCAGACCCTCCCCCGTCGCGAAGGCGGGGGACACCCGGTCGCCCCGCGCTCTGGCCCCGCACGCCCCCGCGACGGCGAAGCGCTACTGGGCGGACTACGCCGGGAAGGCGATCCGGCGCAGCAACCTCGACGGGTCGAACGTCGAGACCCTGGCCTCCGACGTCAATGGGCCCTACGGGACCAGCTACGACCCGGAGACGGGGTATGTCCTCTGGACGAGCTCCGGTGACGAGAAGGTGCAGATGGCTCCCGCCAACGGGTACAGCGCCGGGAGCACCACCCTCAACAGCTCGTTCGAGGATTACTTCGCGATCGTCGTCCGTGGCTCCAACTCCGATACGTCCTACGGGGTGGTGAATGGGCAGATCATCCGGCTCACCCGGTCCCACACCTCCGAATACGAGCAGCGCGACGTGCTGTACACGCTCGCCTCTCCCGACGAGGTGCACGGTCTGGCGCTGTCACCGGACAACAGCGCCCTGTACCTGGGCGACATCCAGGGCCGGATGACCCAGAAGCTGTCCCTCTCCAGCCTCCAGAAGACGTCGCTCGTCTACGACAACAGTGAGCCGCAGCCGGCTTCCTCCACGGCGGTCCACGAGGAGCCTGCCCGCACGAGGGAGCCCTCCCTGGTGGAGCCCTACCCGGTGTCGCTCTCCTGGACGCCGGAGTCCCTCTCCCCGCGGCCGGAGCAGACCGTCACGCCTCGCCCCTCGTCCACGGAGGAGACCCGATGAACTCCCGACACACGCTCTTCCTGTTCACGCTCGTCGCCGTCGTGTGCGGCGGCACCTCGGCCAACGCGCAGCCGGTCCAGGGCTTTGTCGACCTGCACTCGCACTTGACGGCCGAGCACAGCTTCGGCGGCAGCTGGTTCTCGGGCACCGTCGAGGGCCCCATGGATGTGGCGGTCCAACGCTGCGATGGCAACTTCCCGGGCGGGAGTCACGCGGCGACACGCATCCCGATCGCCTCGGAGCTCGTGAGTGGCCATGGGCTCTTCGGGGGGGATACGGGTTGGCACCTGGGCCGGCGGCGCGGTTACGACCGGCGGCAATGCCGCTATGTCTTTGGCATCCCCGTGCCCGGCACCTGCCCGCGACCGCACTTCGAGGATTGGCCCATGTGGGACGCCATTGCCCACCAGCAGATGTGGTACGGCTGGTTGCAGCAGGCCTACCAGGGGGGGCTGCGGGTCATGGTCGTGTCCGTCGCGGAGTCCAACTTCCTCTGCAACAACACGCCCATCGGGAATCGCCGTTACGACTGCGATGAGATGAACTCGGTCCGGCGACAGGTCAACGCGGCGCAGGGCTTCGTCTCACGCAACAGCGGTTGGGTGGGCATCGCCACCACGCCGGCGCAGGCGCGAGCGCTCATCCAGCAGGGCAAGCTCGCGCTCGTCCTGGCGGTCGAGGTCACGCAGCTCTTCCCCTCCGGGGATTTCATCGCGCAGCTCGACGAGCTGAGGGGGATGGGGGTGCGCTCGGTGCAGGTGGTGCACCATTCCGACAACCGGTTCGGCGGCGCGGCGCCGATCCCGAAGCTGATGAGTGGCGCCAACAAGGTCGAGTTCATCATGGGAGAGTCCACCCGTATCAACGACATCGTCTGTCGGGACGGCTGGGGCTCCACGGGCAAGTGCAATGGCGACAACTTCCTCAACGAGCGAGGCCTCTCCGCCGAGGGGCAGACCCTGGTGCGCGCGATGATGGAGCGCGGGATGCTGGTGGACGTCGCCCACCTCTCGCGCAAGTCGTTCGCCAATGTCTATCAACTCGCGCAGCAGCGAGGAAACTACCCGCTGCTCTACTCGCACGCGCACATGTGGAACACGATCAGCGGCTCCGAGGACCGGCACGAGAAGTTCATCAGGCAGGACGAGATCCAGATGATCACCAACACGGGTGGCATGGTGGGCCTGCGTACAGGACCGGAGGATGCGATCCAGTATGGCTCCGTCGGCAATAGCTGCCAGGGGTCCACCACGGCCTTCGCCCAGTCGCTCATGTACGCCATCGATAATGGCTTGAAGGTTGGATTTGGCGCGGATCTGAACGGCTTCACGGATCAGCTGCGCCCTCGCTACAATTCCAAGGATTGCTACTCGGATTACGTGCGGATCAACAACGCCGGGGGGCCCACGGAATTGCAGAAGAAGGGCCTCGCCCACGTGGGCCTGCTGCCGCAGCTGATCTCCGATTTGCAGGCCGTGGGAACGCCCGCCCCCTACGTCGACCACCTGAACCAGTCCGCGGAGAACTTCCTGCGGCTCTGGGAGCGCAGCGTCAGCCTGGGCTCGAGCCAGAGCGGCACCTGGACCGCGTGGCTGAACCGTGACGCCGCGGGCGGCTCGGGTGACTGGGAGACGCTGAACGAGTTCGTCATCGCGGGTCAGGCCTGCTCCAATCCCATCGGGATCGAGTGCCAGACCACTTCCGGTGTGAACTGGACCCAGAGTGGCGAGGTCTATACCTGCGACGCCGCCGGGGGAGGCGTCTGCCGCGTGGCGGATCAGCCCGACGGCGTCTGCTTCGACTACCGGGTGCGCTTCCTCTGCCCGTCGGGCCCCGTCCATGGCACGTTCAGCTACAGCGCCACCAACACGAACAGCGCGCAGCAGAACACCGCCAACAAGAACGTGCTGCTCAGCGCCGGGCAAAGCATCCAACTCGGCACCTGCTCGGTGAGCGGCTCCTCGGGCTCGGGGGATACCTACCTGAGGCTGTATGGCCCGGCGGGCACGCAGGTGGCGTACAGCGATGACAGCTGTGGTCTGCTCTCGTCGCTGAGCTACACCGCCAGCCAGGCCGGCACCTACCAGCTTCGCGCCGGCTGCTACTCCAGCGGTAGTTGCAGTGGCACGGTGGCCTACACCATCCAGTAGGGGGGGAAAGGTCACGCGATGGAGGCGAGGGGCTGGAAGGCCCCCGCCTCCGCCTGGGAGTGCCTCGGCGATGCGACAACCGGGAAGGTGTCAAAAAGCCCGCGCCCGCCACCTCGCGGGCCAGCCCCCAACGCCTCGAAGGCCCGCATCGCGTTCGGCCAGAGCGATAGCCCGGCGCCCAGGGGCCGATACGCCTTGGCACGCCTACGGCGACTCGGGGCTCACGTTACGGACACGGCTGCAAGCCGAGCCGGCCACCCCCCACGCGTGCGAGCGTGTCGTAGTACGCGAAGGGGCTGCGGTTCGTGTAGCAGGCGTAGTGCCGGTAGTTGTAGGGCTCCATGTGGACGTGGGGCCCGGTCGAGCAGCTCCCATCGAAGTTCCAGGAGGCGGTGGCGAAGGAGAAGGCCTTCCCGATCACCGCGCCGTTGTTCACGTTGATGTTGTCCACGTGGGCGTATTTGACCCAGCCGATGGGCGTCCACGTGCCCTGGTGGTAGGCCTGCACCTCGACCTGCACGACGTACCCACCAGAGGCCGGGTTGCCGTTGGCGCACGCCGGTACCCGTGCGTTGGCTCCACCCGAGAGGATCACCCCACGGATGTCCGTGGCCGGGCTGATGGGCCGCACGTCGAACCAGACCTTCTGCCCACCCGTCGACATGCCCTGGATCGCCACGTCGAAGGACGTGTCCCCGCCAAAGACGACGTGGTGGTAGGGCGCCGCGGAGGTGACGAGCCCCGTGTAGTCGAACGGGCTGACGACGTTCGCCTCCAGGTGGTACGGGTTCGTGCCATCCGCGAGCGCGCGCTCCGCTCCCAGCAGCGTGGCCACCGAAACAAGAAACGCTGCGTTGACTCTCCAAGCCGTGTTCATGGGCTCTCTCCTGAGCAAGGGGGCGGAATCGCTTCCGCTCAGTGAGCCAGAGGTGGGACGGGGAATTCAAGATTTTAATGTTTTGACCTGTTTTCCCGCCTGCCGCGTGTCACGGGCTTGTGGTACGCGTAGGGGCCTCACCTGGAGGCCCCCCATGCAACTACGCACCCTCGCCCTCGCCAGCCTTGCCGCGCTCGCGGCCTGTATCAACGCCACTCCGGAGACCGAGGAGGAGACCGGCGTCAGCACCGCCGCGGTGACGGCCACCCGCCTCTACGCCTCGGTGGGCGACAACGAGCTCAGCTTCGAGACGCTCGGCACCTTCGAGGAGCGTGATGGCGTCCGCGCCCTCATCATCCGCGCCACCGCGAACCGCTACCTCGCGGACGTCCTGAGCTTCGTCCCCGACGACGCCTTCGGGGATGCGCACATCATCAGCGAGCGCCGGTTCGAGATCGTCCTCCACGAGGGCCACGAGCTCAACACCGTGCTCTCCGGCCTGCCGCTCTTCGTCCGCGTCAACACCTTCACGGGCACGCCGCGCTCGTACACCGCGCGCATCGTGATTGCCCCGCGGTTCTTCGACTTCCGAGGCGACAGCGGCATCTGGATCGACGAGGTGGTGAACCCCGTCTACGTCGTCCAGGGCAACACAAACCTCCTCTATCGCGGCCGCGCCTCGGTGTCCGGGTACGTGGACTGGCTCTCCGTCACGGCGCCCGACGGCATCCCGCAGGTCTACGGCCGGCCCAGCTACCGCCTCGACTGGTCGTACCCGACGCTGCACCAGGCCATCGACCCGCACACCGTCCCGCTCACCTTCAGCGCGGGCGCCGATGACGGCGTGGCCATGCAGAAGACGGCGCGCCTCGTCGCGCGCGTGACGGAGTTCGCGGTCACCGATGGCGACGCCTACGACGTCTGGCCCAGCCCGGGCTGCGACCCCGCCGTCTACAACTGCTACCACTCACAACCCGCGGGCACGACGGACTTCGGCCAGTGCGGCACCTACCGCCAGGTCCAGCGCTGCACGTACGAGTGATGCCTACGCCGGCGGCGCGACGTCCGGGCCTGGTTCTCCGGGCGCCTCCGAACTGACAGGATTTGACGCATGCCCGCGTTCGAATACCTCGGTGCCGCCGTGACCCTGGCGGCGGCCATCATCGGAATCCTTGGCAAGACGACCGATGATGCGAAGCAGGGCCTGGCCCACCTCACGCCCCGGGGCTGGGCCATGCTCGTCTTCGCCGTCCTGGGGGGCTCGTGTCGGCGGTCGCCATCGCCCGTGGCAACGACGAGAAGCGTCAGGCGGAGCAGCAGCGCGAGAGGCTCCGCCTCATCGCCCTGGAGGAGACCGAGTGGGCCCTCGGCCCGTCGTCCGGGAGGGCAGCACCGAGCTCCAGATTGAGCCAGGCGGGCGAGACCACGCGCTGCCAAGCGCCTGTGTTGATCACCTTGACCTGGCGGAGCTGCTGCGTCTGGACGGAGAACAGGAAGACTCCTTCCGCGACGGCGCCCAGGGACGTCGTCGGGCAGACCAGGACTGGCCTACGCTTGGCCTTCTTCGCCTCCGCCAGCTCCTGGCTGTAGCGCTTGTCGCACAGCACCTGGAGCTACTCGTCCGTCAGCGTCTGGATGAGCTTCCCCAGCCCCTCCGACTTGAAGAACTTCCGCACTCCCGTGACGGCACCGCCGGCATTTTCCTTGGCGATGGCGTACTTCACCCCCGTCATCTCCTCGGTAATGTTGTCGATGATGGGGTATTTCAGCTCGTACTGGTTGTAGACCTGCTGGACGAACTGCTCGCCCCAGGAGCTGCGCAGGTAGCGCACCGCGACCTGGGGTGACCCTCGCGCTAGGGCCAAACTCGCACCCCGTCTTGCCGGAGGCTCCAAGCGGCGGGTTCGAATCCCGCCTCCGCCTCTCGGAGCATTTGACAAACCCCTCCTGTCGCCATATCCCGCGCCCCGTCTTCGGTTCCTCCACCGGTGGTGGGGGACTCGAGGGAACCCGGTGCGAATCCGGGACTGCCCCGCAGCGGTGAACAGGAACGAACGCCGTCAGGAAGCACTGGCCCTCCGGGGGCTGGGAAGCGACGGCCAGTAGGAAGGGGTCTCTCCGCGAGACCCTGGCGCCTGTGAGTCCGAAAACCTGCCGAGGACCCGTGCCCTGTGCACGGACACACCGAGGCCTCCGAGGGGAGGCAGCGGATGCGTCGCCGTGTGCGTCCGCTGTCAGGCCGTGCCCACGCCGCATCCCGCTCCCGCTCCCTCTCGAAGGCAATGCGCCCGAGGGGGCGAGGAGCAGGACGAGATGAAGACGGAGACGATGGGGTCGCGGTGGTTCGGCCGTTTCGGAGTGGCCCTGGGCGCCCTGGCGCTGGGGCTGTTGGTCACCGGCTGCGAGACGGAGTGCGTGGACCGGATGGACTGCCAGAACAGCAAGGGCGACCCTGGCGCGGGCAAGCGGTACGCCTGCGAGGACTCGCGCTGCGTGGTGCGCGACAACACCCCCGACGCGGGCACCGAGCCGGTGGATTCCGGCACCCCGGATTCCGGCACCCCCGATGCGGGCACCACCGACGCGGGCACGGATGCGGGCACCGACGCGGGCGCGTGCGCGAGCGCGCCGCATGATCCGAAGCTCGGCACGCTGCAGCTCCAGACGGCCCTCGCCGCCGCCACCGAGACGGCCCCGCTTCCCGAGGGCATCGGCGCGGTGACGGCCGTCCAGAGTGGCGCCGAGTTCAAGCTCTACGGCCTGCGCGGCACGGACATCTACGCGCTCGGCACCTGGCCGAACATCGCCCTGGGCGGCGCGCCCCTCCAGAGCATCTACGCCGAGGCGGATCGCGACGCCACCATCACCAAGTATCCGAACGGCTTCCTGACCAACGATGGCACCCGGCTGCTCGCCGGCTACACGAAGGCGGGCGACTTCACGAATACCCCGGGCTCGGTGCTGGTGTACGACACGGCCACTCCGGCCGACTCCACCTATCTCGCGGCCAACGGCAACTTCTCGGCCGCCGGCCTCAACGGGGGCTTCCTCATCAACGCCCAGGGGCTCGCGGGGTCGAACGAGAGCGGCAATGCCATCTACGCCTTGAAGACGGGGAGCAGGCCGTTCCAGGGCTCGAAGCTGGCCACCTTCCCGGTCTCCACCGTCTCCAGTGGCTTCACAGCGGTGACGACCAACGGGGTCGCCGTGCTCGGGTACAGCGACACCTCGAAGAACTACGCCAACTTCCTGCGCGCCGTGGCTCCCGCGACGTACACGCCCGAGTTCACGGCCGGGACGACGTTCGCCCTCACCGACACCCATGCGCCGCAAATCTATGCGGAGAACGACTTCCCGAACCTCGTCCTCAAGGATGTCGCGGCCTTTGGCGAAGGCGTGGTGCTGCAGCGCGGGACCTATACGAGCACCCAGGACATCTCGCGCATCGCGCTGACGGTGGGCGGCATCACCCCCGGGTCCGTCACCCCGGGCGACCTCGAGACCGTGCTCACCAGCGGCAACGCCTGCACCAACGTGGTGCTCATGGCGCCCCTGGGCGATGACCTGCTCATCGGCGTGACGGACAAGAACGGCCGCCGGCTCGTCCGCCTCAAGCTGCAATGACCATGAACACGCACGGCACCTGGGCGCGCTGGAGCGCCTGCCTCGTCCTGCCGCTGCTGGCCGTGGGCTGCGGGGGTCCCTCCGAGGCGGAGAGCCCCCCGCCCGCCCAGCCTCCGGTGTGCTCGGTCGAGTACAACCCCTTCGCCACCCGGGTGGTGTCCTTCAAGCCCGGCGAGGACGCCGGCTTCGGCCGGGACGGCTACCCGGACATCGTGCTCGGGCCTCCCCACGGGACTGGCGCCGGCATGGGCTCGCTGGACGTGCTCTCCCTCGGCAAGCAGGGGGAGATCGTGCTGGAGCTCACCCTCGGCGCGGTGGATGGGCCCGGCGTGGACCTGCTCGTCTTCGAGAACGCCTTCGCGAACTTCGCGGAGACGGGCGTGGTCGCGGTCAGCGAGGACGGCCAGACGTGGCAC
Source organism: Archangium sp. (assembly GCF_036388035.1). Classification (GTDB taxonomy): domain Bacteria; phylum Myxococcota; class Myxococcia; order Myxococcales; family Myxococcaceae; genus Archangium. The sequence goes on along the minus strand of NZ_DASVSO010000577.1, from coordinate 21,089 downwards.
GAGTTCCCCTGCGCCGCCGCGAACCGGGCCGGGGGCTACCCCGGCTGCGCGGGCGTGAAGCCCGTGAACTCCTCGCCGGAGAACGGCCTCAGCGCCACGGATCCGTCCGTGGCGGGCGGCGATGGCTTCGACCTGGCCACGCTCGGTGTGGCCCGGGCCCGCTTCGTCCGCATCCGGGACAGCGGGGCCAACACCTACGGCTTCACCTCCGGTGGGTTCGACCTGGACGCCATCTCGGTGGTGAACGGCTCGCCCGTCTGCGAGTGGCGGTGAGCCGCATGCCCCGACCTCCCTCGGACCCGTCCGTTGCGGACTCGCTCTGGGTCCATCGCCCGCGCTGACGGCGCGGAGGCGGCCCGTGGGTGTCCCGACACCCGGCCGTTTTTGACTCCGCGTGTCAATCGCCACCCGATTCGGGCCCCTTCTCTCCGCCCACGCGCGAACGAGGGGCCGGTCGTGTAGTCTGCGCGCCGCGATGTGGCAGATCATCATCAACGGTCCGGGCTATTTTGATACCGCCTACGAGCTGCCGGAGGGCGTCACGCACCTCGGCCGCGCGGATGAGAACGACATCGTTCTCGGAGGCGACCTCGTCTCGCGACGACACGCCCGCCTCGTGGTGGCGGGGGACACCCTGCGCATCGAGGATCTCGGCAGCCGCAACGGCAGCCGCGTCAACGGCACGCCCCTCACCGGCGGCACGGAGCTGCAACCCGGCGACACCGTCTCCCTGGGAGAGAACACCCTCTCGGTGCGCCAGCCCAACCAGGTGGAGAACGCCACCACCGAGATGGTGGACCTGGGCGCCGGTGGCGTGCGCCGCTTCGGTCACGGCGACGACGTGGCGCCCTCCGTCATCCTCGCCAAGAACGTGAAGAGCGTGGATCTGCTGCGGGCGCTCGACAACTTCTCCTTCAACCCCTTCGACGGCCCCACCGCCGCGGCCCCCATCACGCCGACGCCGCCCACCGCTCCCCGCGGCGCGTACGAGACGCTCGTCCTCCTCTTCCACATCGCGGAGTCGCTCGCCACCTCCGCGAGCCAGACGGCCTTCCTCGAGGCCACCATGGACCGGGTGCTCGAGCGCATCGACGCCACCACCGCCGTGGTGCTGCTGCGTCACCCCACCGGGGTGATGGTGCCCGCCGCCGTGCGCCACCGGGGCAAGCTCGCCAAGGGCGAGGTGCCCGTCTCCGATGCCATCGTCGAGGAGGCCCTGAGCCACGGCCGTGCGCTCGTGGTGGGCGACGTGCGCGATGACCGGCGCTTCGCCGGGCGCGAGAGCGTCATCCTCTACGGCGTGGACCGGGTGCTCTGCATCCCCATCGGGCTCGAGGCTCCCTTCGCCGGTGTCCTCTACGTCAACACCTCGGCGAAGAACGACACCGAGCTGGAGATCATGCTCGACGCCTGTACCGCCGTGGCGCACCTGGTGGCCACCGGCGTGCAGAAGTTCTCCGCCGCCTCGCCCGTGCAGTCGCTGCGCCACCACCTGGAGCGCTTCCACGCCCCGGACATGGCGGAGCGGCGCGCGACCGAGCTCCAGCGCACGGGCGGCAAGCAGGCCAAGCTGGAGGAGCGCAACGTGACGCTCGTGCACGCGGAGCTCGTCGGCTTCGGCGCGCTGTGCCCCCGCATTGGCGCCGAGCGCGCCACCGCGCTGCTCAACGACTTCCACTCGCACCTGGGCGGGCTCATCTTCAGCTACGAGGGCACGGTGGAGGCCTTCGTCGGCGAGTCGCTGCGGGCCCTCTTCGGCGCGCCCTACGCCAAGCCCGACGACGCGGTGCGCGCGGTGCGGGCGGCGCTCGCCCTGCGCCAGGACTGGGAGCGCTACATGGCCCGCCGTCCCATGGACGAGCGGTGCGAGCTGCGCATCGGCATCAATACCACCCGCGCCCTGGTGGGCCTGGTGGGCCCCGAGTCCCGCCCCTCGTACACCGCGGTGGGCGAGGGGGTGCACGTGGCCTCGTGGCTGGCGGGCACCGCCATGCCCGGTCAGGTGCTCATCACCGGCAAGACGCTGGCCGTCATCGGTGCCCGCTTCGACACCATGCCCCTGGGCGAGCGCCTCATCCGCCCGCCTCGCGACAAGGTCGCCGCCTTCGAGGTGGTGGACGAGGACATCCCCCAGCTCACCAACCCCGGCGTGCGCTGAAGGGCGGGGCGCTCACTTCCAGGAAAATTCACACACCACGTTCAGCGCTCCCGTGGCGTGCGCGCTGACGTGGATGTCCTGGGCCCGCCCCGCCTCGAGGAGCCGCTGCACCATTCCCTCATGGAACGGAGGGGGCACGAAGCTGTACTCCGTGAGGAGACGCCCTCGGGTCTGCCCCGTCCACTCCAACCGGGCCGTTCCATAGCTCATCGCCACGTTGAAGGCGGCGGGCACGTTGTTGATCAACATCCTGGGGTTGCTCCCGGCCAGCAGCACCATCGCCTTGCCGGCCACGGACTCCAGGAAGTCGATGGAGGCCTGCCGCCCTATCTGCCGCAGCGCGGCCTCCGCGCCACCATGCCGCTCGGCGAGCGTGGGCAGCGCGGTGAGGAGGATGAGGAACAGCGGCTGGACGGAATAGCTGAAGAAGTCCACGAAGCTTTCCTCGCTACAGGCCTCCAGGCAGCGCTTCACCAGCGCCTCGTCCCCCAGGGTCCGGATGTTCCCCAGCATGCCCTTGTAGAAGAAGCCGCGCATGGTGTGCTCGGGCTTCACGAAGGCCCGGCGCCGCTCCAGGTCCTGGAGCCAGAATTCCAGGGGCTGCTCGCTCCGCTCCATGTCTTCTCCCGCCAGTGCCGTCCGACCCTGCTCGAGCCGAATGTCATCGATTGAAGCCGTTGCGCGCACCCAATAGCTATCAACAAGCCCTATACGCAGTTGAGGCAAACACTCTACAGCCGTGGCATTGCCTCGCGCGGCACTTCTGCTCCTCTCGTGGCAAACCTCAGCGCGTGTGAGTCAAGCGGCAAGCAAGCGTCTCGGGGAGTTTTGTATTCCTGATGACGCTTTGAAGCGGGTATTGGTATGTTCATCAACGATTCAAGAGCGTGTCCGGAGGAGTGAGACGTCCTCATCCCTGAACCCCTCCCGCGACGACAGTCCTTCGCCCCCCATGACAGCCTCGCCTCTCCCAAAGCCTTCTACCGATGAGCTGGCCGAAAGCCTTTTCCAGGCGCCGTATCAGCCCCTGCTGCGTGCCATCCTCGACAACTCCTCCGAGGGATTGGGCGTCGCCGACGCGATGGGCCGCCTCATCTACATGAACGAGCAGGCCCAAAGGCTGCTCGGCGCCGGAGTCACGGACGCCAGTCCCACGGCGTGGAGCGAGCGGTACGGCATCTTCTATTCGGACGGGCGGACGATGTGTCCCGCCGAGAAGCTCCCGCTGTACCGCGCCGTCCTGGGCGAGGAGCCGCCCGCGGGGGACTTCTTCGTCCGCAATGCCGCCATTCCGGAGGGCCGGCACTTCCACGCGAGCGCCAGGCCCGTGCGCGACGGCCAGGGAAACCTCCTGGGGGCCGTCGTCAACCTGCGTGACATCCACGAGCAGCGTCAGGCCGAGGCCGAGCGGCACCGCACCGAGCAGGGCTTCCAGCGCATCGTGGAGGCCGCCCAGGAAGGCCTCTGGATGATCGACGCCGAGAAGCGCACCACCTATGTCAACCAGTACGCGGCCACCCTGCTGGGCTACACGACCGGGGAGATCATCGGCAGGCCCCTGTTGGAGTTCATCTCCCAGGACGAACACGCCCGCTCCGACCTGGCGCTCCAGGTGCAGCGCGACCAGGGCAAGAGCTCCTTCGTGGGTGACTTCCGGCTCAAGCGCAAGGACGGGACGTCCGTCTGGACGATGATCTCCTCGTGTCCCCTCCTGGATGATGACGGCCACTACCTCGGGGCGCTGGCCATCGTCATCGACATCACCCAACGCCGCCAGGCCGAGGAGCAGGTGCGCCAGCTCAACGCGGAGTTGGAGCGCCGCATCGCCGAGCGCACCGCCCAGCTCGAGTTCTCCAACCGCGAGCTGGAGGCCTTCGCCTACTCGGTGGCCCATGACCTGCGCGCCCCGCTGCGCAGCATCTCCAACTTCACCCTGGCGCTGGCCGAGGACTGCACGGACAAGCTGGACGCCATGGGCCTGGACTACCTCCAGCGCATCCGCGCCTCCTCGCAGCGGATGTCCGAGCTCATCGACGGCATCCTCGCGCTCTCGCGCGTCAACCGCACCGAGTTCGTGGAGACGGACGTCAACCTGTCCGCCCTGGCGCGCTCCGTCTCCGAGCAGCTCCAGCGCTGGCAGCCCGAGCGCGCCGTGCGCTTCACCCTCCAGGACGGACTGGTGGACCGCGGGGACTCCCAGCTGCTGCGCCTGGTGTTCGAGAACCTGCTGGGCAATGCCTGGAAGTTCACCCGCGAGCGGCCGATGGCGGAGCTCGAGTTCGGCACGCTCCCGGCGGAGAGCGGGGTCGGGCGCGTCTACTTCGTCCGGGACAACGGGGCCGGCTTCGACATGGCGTACCAGCAGAAGCTCTTCGGCGTCTTCCAGCGCCTGCACACGCAGCAGGAGTTCGAGGGCAACGGCGTGGGGCTCGCCACCGTGCAGCGCATCCTGCGGCGCCACGGGGGCCGCATCTGGGGCGAGGGCCGGGTCGACCGGGGCGCCACCTTCTACTTCACCCTCCACGAGCCCGCCGGCACTCCGCCCGCTCCCGGCTCGCCCCCCCGCACTTGAGGAGACACGGTCATGCATGACTCCAGCCAACGCGTCATCCTGCTCGTTGACGGGAGGCGCCTTCAGGATGTCCGGCGTGCGCTGAAGCGTGGGGCGCTCACTTCCAGGAAAAATCACACACCACGTCGAGCGCTCCCGTGGAGCGGGCGCTGACGTGGAGGTCCTGGGCTTGCCCCGCCTCGAGCATCTGCTGCACCAGCCCCTCATGGAACGGGGGGGGCACGAAGCTGCACTCCGCGGTGAGCCGCCCCCGGGTCGGCTCCAGCCATTCCACCTTGCCCCCTCCATGGCTCATCGCCACGCGGAAGGCGGTGGGCATGCTGCTGAGCAACAGCCGGGGGCGTCCCTGCGCCAGCAGCATCATCGCCTTGCCGGTCACGGACTCCAGGAAGTCGAGGGAGGACTGCTGCCCCAACTGCCGCAGCGCGGCCTCCGCGCCGCCATGCCGCTCGGTGAGCGTGGGCAGCGCGGTGAAGAGGATGGAGAACAGCAGCTGGACGGAGTAGCTGAAGAAGTCCACGAAGTGCTCCTGGCCACAGGCCTCCAGGCAGCGCCGCTCCAGCGTCTCGTCCCCCGAGGAGATCCGGACTCTCTTCAACATGCCCTTGAAGAAGAAGCCGCGCATGATGTGCTCCGGCTTCGCGAGGGCCTGGCGCCGCTCCAGGTCCTGAAGCCAGAACTCCAGGGACTGCTCGTCACTCCCCATGCCTTCTCCCGTCGGTCCCGACTGACGAGGAGGACCCCCACCCGGCCGAGTGCGCGCAACAGCATATCGCCGAGTCGTCCCGGCGTGGCTACTGGAGGAACGGGGCGAGCAGCGCGTTGAGTTCCCCCGGTTTGAAAGGCTTGAGGAGCCAGGGGTTGGGCACCCGCGCCAGGAAGTCGCGGGCACTCTGCGTGAAGGCGCCACCGGTCATGAAGATGACGCGCCGGGCCAGCTCGGGGGCGACGCGCGAGAGCTCCTCGTGGAATTGCATCCCGGTCATCTCCGCCATCATCAGGTCGCACAGGATGACGTCGTGGCTGGCGCCGTTCCGCAGCCGGGCCAGCGCTTCACGCGCCTCCAGGAGGGCCTCGACGTCGTGGTCCATCCCCAGCAGGAGCTTGAGCGTCTGGGCGAACATGGGCTCATCGTCCACGATGAGGATCCGGCCCCGCCGAGGCGCCTCGAGTGGCGTGGGGAGGGGCTGAGGGGTCTTCGCGGTTTGCACCGGCGCCCCGGGGAGGCGGACGCGGAACACGCTGCCCCGTCCCGGTTCGCTCTCCACCGTGAGCTCACCCCCGAGCGCCGTCACCAGCCCGTGGGTGATGGACAGACCGAGCCCCGTGCCTTGGCCCACCGGCTTCGTGGTGAAGAACGGGTCGAAGATGCGGCCGAGCAGCTCCGCGGGGATGCCCTGCCCCGTGTCGTGGATCTCCACCACCACGCTCCCCGCTTCGGCCCGGACCCGGAGGCGGATTTCATGGCGGTCCGCGTGGCCCTCGGGAATCGCCTGGGCCGCGTTCACCAGCAGGTTGAGGAACACCTGACCCAGCCGGGAGCTGTCGGCGAGGACGTCCGGGACCTTCCGGTAGTCGCGCACGAGTCGGGCGCGGTGGCGGAGCTCCCCCATCGCCATCTTCACGGACAGGTCGAGCACCTCCAACACGTCGAGGGGGCCCATGGGGCGCGCCTCGGGATGGGAGAAGGTGCCGAGGTCCCGTACGATGGTGCTCACGCGCTCGGCGCCCACCCGGGCTTCTCCCAGCGTCGTGCGGAGTGACTCCAGGGGCTCGGACGCGGGCCATTGCCGCAGCTGGCGCTCGGCGAGCTCGAGCTGACCCAGCAGGAAGGCGAGCGGGTTGTTGATCTCATGGGCCACGCCCGCCGCGAGCGTGCCCACGGTGGCCATCCGCTCGGTGAGGCTCAGCCGGTACTGCATCTGCCGCAGCTCGGTGACGTCGTGGAGGGCCGTGCGGCACAGGTGCTCGTCTGGCTGCCCCCCCAGGACGGGAGCGCCGTGGAGCCGCGCCACGAGCCGCTGCTCCTTCACCCGCAGCGCGAGCTCCGTGATCATCGGCTCGCCCGCGAAGCACTGGCGCACGTGCTGGAGGAAGCGGGGCACGTCCCGCGGCTCCACGAAGGGGAGGAAGGGCTGGCCGAGCAGGTGGGGGCGGTCCCGCTTCAGCAGCGCGGCCCCCGTGAGGTTGAGCTCGCGGATGCAGCCCCGGGCATCCAGGCTCATGCACGCCACGGGTGCGAAGTCGTAGAGGTCCACGTAGCGGGCGCGCGACTCCTCCAGCTCCTGCTGGGCCTCCCGGAGCTGACGGTTCTGCAGCTCGAGCTCGAGCTGGTGGCGTTGCAGCTCCCGAAGCAGGCGTTTCAGCTCGTCCGGTGCGACAGGCGTGGACTCGATGGATTCCAGCGCCCGCGCCAGCTCGGTACGGGAAAGGCTCGCATAGTCAGGCATGTGGCTCCCCACGCTCAACATGGACGCGTGGTCAGGACATCCTATCCTCCATTCGAAGCGCGAAGCCTATGCCCCCGCCGTGACGTCCGTCATGGAGAGCAGAATGCGTTGGGTGCGCGACTCCTGGCTGGAGAGCCTGCGGGCATTGAGCCGCATGCGTCGGCGGCCGATGGTGTCGAAGTCGTGCTCCACCACGTAATCCCGCAACCGGGTGTTCTCCGGGAGGATCTCCTCCAGCAGGTGCCGCAACCCGGGGATGTCCCACTGGCCGTTGCCGAGCTGGTAGACGGGCAGGCCCACGGTTCGTGACTCCGTCACCTGGAAGGACTCGTAGAAGGCGCGGTTGGCGGTGAGCACGCGCAGGTGGCTGTCCAGGACGAGGAAGGGCTCGTGCATCGTCTCGATGATGGCCTCCGCGTACTCGCGGGCCTGGTGGGTGTCCTCGAGGCTGTGCTTGAGCCGGTCGATGTCCAGCAGCGTCATCACCGCGCCGTCGAGCTTGTTGTCCAGCGTCTTGTAGGGGCGCAGCCGCAAGGAGAACCAGTGCCCGTCGCGGGTATGCACCTCGCGCTCGAAGGGGGTGAGCTGGTCGGTGACCTCCGAGACGACCCGCTCCAGGTCGGGCAGGTCGATGCGCAGCCGCAGCTCGCGCAGGGGGCGGCCCACGTCCGAGGCGGTGAGTCCCAGCACGCTCTCCGCCATGGGGGTGAAGCGGCGGATGCGCAGGTCATTGCCCAGCATGACGGTGGCGATCTGCGTGCTGCCGAGCAGGTTGTTCAGGTCGCTGTTGAGCTGGCTCAGCTCCAGGTTGCGGTTCTGCAGCTCCTCGTTGAGGGTGATGAGCTCCTCGTTGGTGGACTGGAGCTCCTCCTTGGCCGTCTCCAGCTCCTCGTTGGTGGATTGGAGCTCCTCGTTGCTCGACTGGGTCTCCTCGGTGGCGGCGCGCAGCTCCTCGGAAGAGGCCTCCTGCTCCTGCAGCAGCGTCTGCAGGTGCTGGCGGGCCGTCAGCAGCTCCTCGCGCAGCCGCTCCACCTCCTGGCGGGTGGTGGCGCGCGGGGCCTGGGCGGCCCGGGCCTTGCCCTTCGGGGCCGCGGCCGGGGCGGGAGGCTCCGTCGCCTCCTCGAAGAGGACGAGGTAGTAGTGCTCCTTGGCGCCCGAGGCGGCCCGCAGCGGGTTCACCTCGAGGTGGATCCGCCGCTCGCCCTCCTTCCCGGAGACCCGCACCCGCTCCTTGCGGACCCGGCGGGTGCTCTGCCGCACCTGGCGGATGGCCGAGCGCAGCTCCAGCGCCAGGCCCTCGCGCGCCATCTTCAACAGGTTGAGGCTCGCGGCTCCAGGCAGCGGCTCGAGGTAGGGGCCGGTATGCCCGCGGAAGTGGAGGATCTCCATCGCGTCGTTGATGATGACGCCCGGGGGGCCGTACCGGGCGAGGACGAGCCGGTCCGCCTCGTGCTGCGGATCCTCCTCCAGGAGGCCTGCCTTGGGCCGCTGGCGCGACTCCCCGTGTCGCTCCGCCGTGGGCTCCCGGTAGGTGAAGGCGAGGCGGGGCCGGTAGGAGGTGGGCTTCTTGCGGTAGAGCTTGTGCCGCCGGTCCACCAGCGAGAAGAGCTCCGCCGAGGCGCCCACCGTCTCGGACGTGCCGAGCAGCAGGTGGCCGCCGGGGTTGAGGGCGTAGTGGAAGGTGGGCAGGACCTTCTTCTGCAGCACCGAGTCCAGGTAGATGAGGACGTTGCGGCAACTGATGAGGTCCGTCCGGGAGAAGGGTGGATCGCTCACCACGTTCTGCCGCGCGAAGATGCACAGGTCGCGCAGGGACTTGTGGATTTGATAGCCGCCGTTGGCGCGCACGAAGAAGCGGCGCAGGCGCTCGGGGGAGACGTCGGCGGTGATGGACGCGGGGTAGAGGCCGGAGCGGGCCTGGGCGAGGGCCTGCTCGCTCAGGTCGGTACCGAAGGCCTGGATGGAGGTGGTGGCGGCGTCCTCGCCGAGGTACTCCAGCAGGCAGATGAGGAGCGAGTAGGCCTCCTCGCCGGTGGCGCAGCCCGGCACCCACAGCCGGAAGGGCTGTCCGGAGGGCCGGTCGCGGAAGAGCTCGGGGAAGGCGTGCCGCTGGAGGGACTCGAAGGCCTCCGGGTCCCGGAAGAAGCTCGTCACGTGGATGAGCATGTCCTGCCCGAGCGCCTCGCGCTCCGCGGGGTGCTCCTCCAGGTAGCGGATGTAGTCGGCGAGCCGCTCCGAGCCGCTCAGGCGCATGCGCTGGCCGAGGCGCCGCTGGAGGGTGCTCGGCTTGTAGTGGGTGAAGTCCACGCCGGTGGTGGCGCGCAGCAGGTGGAAGACGTGGGCGAGCTCCTGCTCCGGGCCGCCGGTGGAGGAGGGCGGGGCGGGGGGCGCGACGGAGGTGCTGGAGGCGAGCCGGGCCAGGGCCGCCGCGATGCCCTCGGGCGGCAGGACCTGGTCCACGGCGCCCGCGTCGATGGCGCTCCGGGGCATGCCGTCGAAGCGCGCCGAGGCCGGCTCCTGGGCGAAGGTGGTGCCTCCGGCGCTCCGGATGGCCCGCAGGCCGCGGGTGCCGTCCGTGCCCGTCCCGGAGAGGATGATGCCGAGGGCCCGGCCCGGCGCCGACTCCGCCAGGGAGCCCAGCAGGTCGTCGATGAGGTGAAGTCTGCCGGGGGCTCGCCGGCGCTTGTCGAGGTGCAGCGTGCCCCGTTGGAGCGTCAGGCGGATGCCGGGCGGGCTGACGTAGACGTGGTCGGGCGCGAGCGCCAGCCCTTCCCGGGCCTCGAGCACGGGCATGCTCGTCCGCGAGCCCAGGAGGGCGGGCAGGAGGCTCTCGTGGTCGGGCGACAGGTGCTGCACGATGATGAAGGCCATGCCCAGGTGGGGAGGCAGGGCTTCGAGCAGGAGCTGGAGCGCGGGCAGTCCTCCAGCGGAGGCGCCAATCCCCACCACGGGGAAGCGCTCCGGGTGGGGGAGGCGCTCCGTCACGCCCTCACCGGACGCGCTCCGGCTCTTCCTGGCTGGCTGTTTCTTCCTCACGGGCCCCTCGTCGCGGCACCTGCTGCGCCCCCTTTACCACCGGGACTCCCAGGAGGGCTGCCACCCGCGCTTCGTGCCGGGCCAGGGGCGCGGCGCTATGTTTCCCGGCATGAGAACCCCACGCTTCGTCCGTCTCATGTTGGGAATCGGGTTGCTGGCGGGAGGAGGGGCTGTTGGCGCCCCGACCGAGCCGGCCATCGCCGTGCGCCTGCCCCAGGCGGCCTACAACGTGCGCCTGAGCGACGGAAACATCGTCGCCAACCACCTCCAGCTCAGCTGGACCCCCACGAACGTGCGGGGGCGGGCCTTCGGCTCAGTGGCGATGCTCTCGTTGAAGCAGGACCAGGTGTCCGGGCACATCGGCGGCGTCCCGGTGAACCTGAAGGCCCGCACGGAGGGCGGAGCGCTCCTCGGCGAGGGAGGCTTCCTCCGCGGCCCCGCGAAGGTGCGGCTCAGCCCGAAGGAGCTCTACGTCTACCTCAACGGGTGCACCTACCGGCTGCAGCCCGTGGGGGGCCGCTACGAGGGCCCGCGCAGCTGCGACAGCCTCCTGGCGGGTCCCGTCACGGTCGGACTGCCCGAGGACTTCCAGAAGCTCACCCCCGCCGAGCAGGTGCTGCTCGTGCTGCTCGCCCTCGGCTGACGGGCGAGGGAAGGTGTGCGTTGAGGGGGGATGGTGTAGGATGAGGGGGTGGACTCGCGCTCGGACCCGGAACAATGAGAGCATGGCTGCCCTCCTCCCGAGCATGATCGCCCCGCGTCCGGCATGAACACGTCGTCCTCGCCCGCTCGACTGCGCCCGTTCCGGCCGGTTCCCTTCGGCCGTTACACGCTGCTGTCCCAGCTCGCCACCGGCGGCATGGGGGAGATCTTCCTGGCGCGGCTGGAGGGCGTGCAGGGCTTCGAGAAGCTGTGCGTCATCAAGAAGATCCTCCCGCAGCTGGCGGCGGACCCGGAGTTCGTCGAGCGCTTCGTGGGCGAGGCGCGCACGCTGGTGAAGCTGTCGCACGGCTCCATCGCGCAGGTGCTGGACATGGGGCTCAACGAGGGCGAGGCCTACATGGCCCTCGAGCACGTGGACGGCAAGGACCTGCGCAAGGTGGCGGCGCGCGCGCGCGACAGGCAGATGTCGCTGCCCCTCACCTTCGTGCTCTTCGTGATGGGCCGGGTGCTGGACGCGCTCGCCTACGCGCACCGCAAGAAGGGCGATGACGAGGGGGAGCTGAACCTCGTCCACCGGGACATCTCGCCGCAGAACATCCTCATCTCCTACGAGGGGGAGGTGAAGGTCATCGACTTCGGCCTGGCCAAGAGCCGGCTGAGCGCGGCCAAGACGAACCCGAGCATCATCCTCGGCAAGTTCCTCTACATGTCGCCGGAGCAGGCGCGGCACCAGCCGGTGGACAGGCGCAGCGACCTGTACGCGGTGGGCCTGTGCCTCTACGAGCTCCTCGCCGGGAGGAACCCCTTCGACCTGCTGCCTCCCGGCGAGCTGATGTCCACCGTGGGCCATCCGAGCATCCCCCCGCTGGGCGAGGTGGTGCCGTCGCTGCCGCCCACGGTGGCGCAGCTGGTGATGAGGGCCCTGGCGGTGGAGCCCTCGCAGCGCTTCCAGTCGGCGGAGGAGCTGCGGGGCAAGCTGAACGGCTGCCTGCTGGAGCTGGACCCGTCCTCGGGCCCGGAGAGCGTCAGCCGGTACATGCACGAGCTCTTCGCCTCGGACTACCAGTCCGAGCGGCGGCTGCTCGCGAGCCTCAAGGAAGTGGGGCGTCCGCCCGAGCCGGAGCCCGTGGTGATCGGCATGCCGGAGGGAGCGCCCCCGAGGCCCATTCCGACCCTGCCGCCCAAGACGATCCGCCTGGATGGCGCCGTCGAGCCGCTCTCCTTCCGGCCCACGCCGCGCACGCGCGAGGGCGGTCCGGTGGGGGACGACAACGAGACGCGCCGGGCCGCGGTGGACGAGCCCACGCGACCCGCCGTCACCGTGGAGTCCGTCGAGGAGTCCGCGCGCGGTCGTCCCTCGCCGATGATGGGCCCGCCCACGGTGGAGTTCTCTGGCCTCGAGGAGCCTCCCGCGGCCTCCGCGCCCCGGAGTCCCGCGCCGCCCCCCGCCTCATCGCAGGGCGGTGTTGTCGCGCCGCGTGTGCCGACGTCGCCGCGGCCCATTCCCGCGCCCACCGCTCCTCCGCTGGTGACCCCGGAGCTGAGCTCCGATGTCCGGCGGGCCCTGGCGGCGCAGGCGGGCGCGCAGCCCGGCTCCACCTCGCCGACGCGCGAGGTGCCGGTGTCCTCCGCGACGCTCCGGGCCGCCGCCCCACGTGCCACGCCGACGGCTTCCCCGCCGCTGTCGATCGGCCTCACGCCGACACGCGAGCTGCCGGTGTCCTCCGGGCCTGGAGGGACGCAGGCGCCTCCCATGATGGACATCTCCCAGGTGCCCATCGAGGACACTCCCGCCTGGTCGGAGGCACTCGCCGCGGACGAGGACCTGTCCGCCATCGAGTCGTCGCGGGACAATGGGCTAGCGCCCCCGGTGCCAGCCGGAGTGGAGGCCGCCGCCTGGGAGCTCCCGGAGGCGCGGCCCGAGGAGCCGCTGCCCGCCTGGGACGTGTCGGCCCCGGAGGAGGTTTCCGGTGAGTACGACGTCGTGCCCGGCGTCGCGCTCGAGGAACCGGACGAGGTGGCGGTGGACGTGCGCCTGGAGGACACGCACCCGCGCATCCAATTGCCGCTTCCATCTCATGACGACACGCAGCCGCGCGTGTCCCTGTCGGACGTGTACCGCCAGGGCAACCCGCAGCGCGGAGTGCTCGACGAGTCGCCCGCGCGCCCGGAGGAGCAGGAGGAGGTGTCGCAGAGCGGCAGGTCGCGGCCCGGCGGCCGTGTGGTGCGCCGCCGCGTGACGTCGACGGGCATGCCCGCCGTCCCCGCGCGCTCGACGACTTCCTCGAAGCTGGCGGCGGTCGCCCCTCGGGGGAGTGAGGCGGAGGTCAGTGCTCCGAACGAGGAGGACGCCCTCCCGCCCTCACCCCGTGAGGTGACCCAGCGCACGCCCATGCCCACGCGGCCGGGGCGGCCGGGGCTGTGGCTCGCCCTGGGCATCGGGCTGTTGCTGTTGGGCGCTGGCGTGGGGGCCATGGCCTTCTTCGTGCAGCAGAATCCGGAACCGGTGGTGAAGCCTCCGCCCGCGCGGCCCCTGGCCCCTCCGGCGACCAGGGCGGCCCAGCCTCCGGAGCCGAAGCCCTCCACGCCTCCCGCTACCGCTCCGGCTCCAGCTCCCACGGAGCCCGCCGCCCTGGAGGCCGCGGCCCCGACGGATTCCCCGCCCTCGGCGGACGCCGCACCGATGGCTCCCGTGGACCCGGCGACGGCCGGAGCGACAGCTTCTCCGGAGGCGCAAGCCGCTCAACTGGATGCGGGGATGATCGCCGAGGCTCAGCCCGAGGCGCTCGCGGTGGCCCCCGCTGCTCCCGAGGCGGCCGCGGAGACGGCTCCGGAGACGAACACGGACCCGGCCCCGGACACGGCCCCCGCCGTGGTCGACCCGGTCGTGGATTCGGCCCTGATCGCTCCGCTCACGCCCCCGCCGGAGGCGTCGCCGTCCACCAGCACCAAGCGCACGTCGCAACTGCGCAAGCGCACCTCTTCTCGCTACCAGTCGACCCTGCAGAAGGAGTGGGCGCGCACGAAGAGTGCCTTCCTGGCGCTCAACAAGGTCGTCGCGTGCGAGAACCTGGATCTGCTCTGCACCCGCTACGAGGACCTCAAGGCCGACATGGCGGGCATGGGGGCTACCGAGGACGGCCAGTTGCTCAACAACGTGAAGGCGCTGCGCCGGGACATCCTGAAGAAGAAGGTGGGCGGCCAGTAGCCCGAGCCCCTCCGGACGCGCCGTGGACACGCTCCTCGACATCCAGGGTTTGAGCGCCGGCTATGGGCCCGTGCCCGTGCTGCACGGGGTGGACTGCACCGTGCGGACCGGAGAGCTGTGGGCGGTGCTCGGGCCCAACGGCACGGGCAAGAGCACGCTGCTGCGCGGGGTGCTGGGAGGCCTTCCGTGGACGCGCGGCGGCATCCAGCTGCTGGGACGGGAGCGGCGGGAGTGGGAGGCGCGGGCGCTCGCCCAGCAGGTGGCGTGGGTGCCGCAGACCTTCGAGGCGGCCGAGGGCTTCAGCGGGTTGGAGCTGGTGCTGATGGGGCGCAGCCCGCACCTGGGCCTGTGGGGCCTCACCTCGGCGAGCGACGAGGCGCTGGCGCGGGAGGTGTTGGCGGAGCTGGGGGTGGCGTACCTGGCGGAGCGCTCCTGCGAGGCGATGTCCGGCGGAGAGCGCCGCATGCTGCTCTTGGCGCGGGGGCTGGCGCAGCAGCCGAAGCTGTTGCTGTTGGACGAGCCCACGGCCTTCCTGGACGTGGCCCACCAGGTGGGGGCGCTCGAGCGGGTGCGCATGCGGGTGGACGCGGGCCTGGGCGCGGTGGCGGTGCTCCACGACGTCAACCTCGCGGCGGCCTTCGCCACCCATGTGCTGCTGCTGCGCGACGGGCGCGTGCTGGCGAGCGGTCCCGCGACGGACGTGCTGCGGCGCGAGCGGCTCGAGGCCCTCTATGGGGTGCCCATGGAGATGGCGAGCGCGCCCTCGGGAGCGCGCCTGTTCGCCCCGCGCGCGGGCCCAGGTCGCGTCAGTAGGACTTGAGCTGCTCCCGGGCCATCGTCCTGGCCGAGTCCACGCCTCCGCCCACGCCCAGCGGCGCCGATTGCCGCTCCTTGGGCACTGCCTGTGGCCGGCTGAGGGTGTAGACCCCCGCGTTGTCCCGGTTCGAGTTCTCCCGGTTGGAGTCCGCGGGGTGGTCCTGCCAGTGGTCGGGCATGGCGAGCTGGTCACTGGACTGACTCTGGCCGGAGCCACCCATGCCACTCTCCGCCTCCGAGGCGGAGGGGCTCTTGTACTTCTGCTGGATGGGTGTGTAGGGCGCGCCCACCTGCTTGGCCCCCTCCTCCTGCCGGGAGACGCAACCCGTGGCGAGCGCCGCGCCCATCCCCAGAACGATCGTCCATCCCAAAGCGCGCTTCATCGTCTCTCTCCTGACGAAAATCCGTACCCTGCTGTCCATGGAAGTTAGGGATGGAGCGGAGAGCGACCACGGCGGGGGAGAGCGCTCGCCCGCCCGGCCGTCCCCGCTGACCGGGCGCAGTGTCCGCTGGCCGAAGGCCCCTGCCAGAAGGGGGGCCACCGGCGTGCGCGGGCATGCGAGGGTGACGCCTTTGACCTCGAGGCGCGTGTCGCGGAGATGGACTCCTCTTCCGAAGTGAGCGGGACACCGGGCCGACGCGGGGTGGACTGGCATCGGTGGTTGCTGATGCTGCTGGCGGCCACCAACCGCATCCGGTTGCCGGGCCCCTCGGTGCTGCCGGTGGCGGGCGCGGTGGTGGGCCTCTATGCCGGCCTCGCCGCGGGCCTCTTCGCCAACCTCATCGCGCTCGTCAGTGGCCTGGCCTTCGGCTTCCCGCGCCTGGTGGACGCGCTGCGGCCACGGTCCGACACCCGGCTGGAGCTGACCCAGGCCTTCGCCGAGGCGAGCTGGCACCCCGAGTACCTCATCGTCGGCGTCCCGCTGGGGCTGGGCGGGCTGGTGCTCTCGCGCATCATCCTGCCCGGGGGTCCGAGAGATGAGGTGAAGCGCCGGCTGGAGGTGTTGGGCCTGCTGGTGCTCGGGGGGCTGTCGCTCTACTACCCGTTGGTGGCGCTGGCGGCGGTGAACTCGGTGCTGGGGCACATGGAGAACATGGGGCGCGCGCTCCAGCATCTGCCCTTCTGGCTGGTTCCCCTGCTGCCCGCGCTGGGGGGCGCGCTGGTGGGCCATGTGCTGCGCAACCGCCCCGAGACGCATGGCCACGGCGTGCCCGAGGTGGTGAAGGCCGTGGAGCGCGAGGGGCTGCTGCCCGCGCGGGACGGGGTGTTGAAGCTGGTGGCGAGCGCCATCACCATCGGCACGGGCGGCTCGGCCGGGCGCGAGGGTCCCATCGTCTGCGGAGGCGCGGCGTTCGGCTCGGCGGTGGGGCGCACGCTGGGCTTCTCCCGGCGCGAGCTGTCCATCCTCCTGGCGAGCGGCGCGGGCGCGGGCATCGCCGCCTCCTTCAACGCCCCCATCGCCGGGGCCATCTTCGCGATGGAGATCATCCTGCGCGAGCTCCAGCTGCGCGTCTTCTCCCCCATCATCCTCGCCTGCGTCACGGCCACCATGGTGGGCCGGGGCGTCATGGGCAGCGCCTCGATGATCCGCCGCGTGGCCTACACCATGGTGAGCGGCTGGGAGATCGTCTTCTACGCGGTGCTGGGGCTGGTGACGGGGCTGCTGGCGTACGCCTTCATCCGGGCCATGCACGACGTCGAGGACTTCTTCCATGGGAAGAAGCCGGGGCGGCTGAGCGCCTTCCTGGGACGGCAGCCCATGCCGCTGCGGGCGGCGCTGGGAGGCCTGCTGGTGGGGTGCCTGGCGCTGGTGCACCCGGTGGTGTGGGGCACGGGGCACGAGTACATCAACGACGCGGCGGCGCGGGCGCTGCCGCTGACGCTGCTGGCCTCGGGCTTCCTCCTCAAGCTGGTGGCCACGTCGCTCACCCTGGGCTCGGGGGGCTCGGGCGGGACGTTCTTCCCCACGACGGTGATGGGGGCGCTGGCGGGAGGTGCCTTCGGCGAGCTGCTGCACGCGGCCATGCCGGGCATCACCGCGCCGAGCGGCGCCTACGCCATGGTGGGCATGGGCGGGGCGGTGGCGGCGCTGACGCGCGGGCCGCTCACGGGGCTGATGATGGTGTACGAGCTGAGCGGCAACTACGCCATCATCCTGCCGCTGATGGTGACGTGCACCCTCTCCTCGGCGCTGTGCCACGCGCTGGTGGAGCGCAGGGCGGGAGGGGAGGTGTACGCGCTGCGGCGCTCGCCGGTGCGGGCGCTGGTGGTGTGGGTGGAGCCGGTGGGCCCGGGGCTGCCAGCCTCGGTGCTGCGCGAGCGGCTGCTCACCGCGCCGGTGTCGGCGCTGCCGGTGCTCGGGGCGGACGGGCAGCTGCTGGGGGTGGTGACGGCGAGCACGCTGGGCGAGCGCTGGCGGCGCGCGGGAGGTGAGGCCACGGTGGCGGCGCTGGCGGACCTGGCGCGCCCGGTGTCGCCGGATACGTCACTGGCGGATGCGCTGGCGATCATGGACGCGCAGGCCGTGGACGCACTTCCCATCCAAGGAGAGGGGCAGGTGGGGGTGGTGACGCGCACGGGGCTCGAGCGCTTCCTGGAGGGCGCGCGGCGCAAGACGGCGAGGACCGAGCCGGCCTTCACCGCGACGGAGATTCCGCGTTGAGGGGGGAGAGGGTACCCTTCGGTTCTCAGCTCTAAAGTAGAGAGGATGCATGGGCTGGCGCCTCGCGGTCATCGTGATGTTGCTTCTCGCGCTTGGGACGGGGTGCCCGCACACGTGGGGTCGAGGAGGCACCATCGACCGCGCCCTGGAGAAGGACATCCAAGAGCGGCTGCGGCAGCAGCGGTGCCATATCGGTCCGGAGCAATGGTTCGAGCTCTGTGCTGAGCCCGAGGATTGGGACGTGTCGGAGTGCCCACCGGCCTGCCAGTTCGAGTACCCATGAAGTGGCGTACGCGACTGGCCGTTCTGCTGGGCCTTCTCCTGCCGGTACCGTTGGTCTGGCTGCTGTACACGGCGAAGGACGGCGGAGTGCCGCGGGGCTCTTCAAGTCCGAGGACGGCCCCCATGCTCTCGAACGAGGAGCGCCGGAGCTTGATGACCTACGAGCGCAATTGCCGGAAGGGAGAGGACTGTGAGCCTCCGCTCGGGTGCTTCATCAATCCGCGAGCGATGGCGAGATACTGCACCGACAGCAGATGCATGACGGATCGGCACTGCCCGGAAGGCTTCGTCTGCCGCTCGATGGAGACAGAGGACGAGGGCGTCTGGGTTCGTGCCTGTGCGCTCGTGGGTGTGCGGGAGGAGGGCGAGACGTGCAAGCAGATGCCCGCCACTCGCGAGTCGGGATGTGCGAGCGGACTTCTCTGCCAGGGGTGGTGCGGTCGCCCGTGCCAGCTGGGTGAGCCCGCGAGCTGTCCAGAGGGCTTTTTCTGCCGCGAGGGGTCCGATGGACCCTCCTGTCTTCCCTCGTGCGAGGGTCGGCCGTGTCCCGAGGCGCAGCAGTGTGTCAGGTTCGACGGGGGTGTCTCCAGGTGCGCGGAAATCCACGGGCGGAATTGCCAGCAGACTCCCTGCGCCGGAGGGCAACGATGCTTCGTCCATGCCCCTTCGATACGTCAGGGAGAGGTCTGGATGGGGTGCGTCGAGCCGTGTGGTGGGGACGGGCCTTCCTGCGCCGAGGGATTCATCTGCCACATGCGGTATTGCCGCAAGTCGTGTGAGCCAGATGTCCCAGGTATGTGCGCGCCCCACTACAAGTGCGAACGCTATTCCGACTCCGAGCCCTGGACGTGCAAGCCGGACTATTGAGCTTCCGCGCCAGACACGCGCGGCTTCGAGCTATCCCGGCGGCCACTCCATGGGGCGTCCACCGAGCACGTGCAGGTGGATGTGGAACACCGTCTGCCCGGCATCGCGGTGGGTGTTCATCACCAGCCGGTAGCCGCTGTCGGCGATGCCGCGCTGGCGGGCCAGCGTCGCGGCGGTGAGGTAGAGGTGGCCCACGACCTCGCGCTCGTTCGCGGTGAGGTCGTTCACCGTGGGGATGTGCTGGAGCGGGATGACGAGCAGGTGCGTGGGCGCCTGGGGATGGATGTCCTCGAGGGCCATGCACAGCTCGTCGCGCAGGACGACCTTGGCGGGAATCCGGCCATCGCGAATCTTGCAGAAGATGCACTCGGACATAGGCGGCCCGGATTAGCAGCGCCGTGCGGGAGTGCAAAGGCTCTCCCGGGGCAAACGTTGGCTCACGGGAGCCGCGAGGACCAGGCGGGATCCGGAGCGCAGCGGGTGTTCGGCAGTCGGACGAGGGCGAACGGTCCCTCGGAGGCCACCCGCTCGCCGTTGCCCACGGCCCCGGACAGGGTGAGGACATGGCTGTAGCGACCGGACTCGCGCGCCGGCCCGTTGTGGGCGTAGAGCGGCACGTCCCGGTGGAAGTAGCTGTAGCCCCCCGTCCAGGCCAGGTGCACCGCCTCCACCTTCAACCCGCACACGTCCGGCAGGCGCCCGGCGGTGATGAGCAGGCGGTTGATGGCGCCCGAGTCATCCCAGGCGCTCGCCTGGGGCTTCACGTCCTCGTACTGGCCCAGGTCCCCGAAGGTGAGCAGCCCCGCGCGCATGCCGGAGAAGCCCGCCACGGCCACCACCGCCAGCGGCAGGGCGAGCCGGACGGGCGAGGGCGGCAGGTGGCGCAGCACCGCGTCCAACCCCACGCCGGCGAGCGCGGCGAACAGCGGCAGCACGGGCACGAGGAAGCGCAGCTCCTTGTGCGGCTGCAGGGCGTGGAGGACGAAGAAGGCGAAGGCCACGCCGAGCAGGCCCGGGGCGCGCCGCGCCGCGAGCAGCGAGAGCCCCAGGGCCACCCCGGTGACGGCGCCCATGGAGCGCAAGAGGACGCGGCCGTAGTAGCTGAAGGGCGCGGTGCCCCAGGCGGCGGCCTTGCCCTGCACGAGGTTGAAGTCCAGGTAGACGAGGGCCGAGTGGAACCAGCGGCCCCAGGTGAGCCTGTCGAGCAGCCCGAAGAGGAAGGCCCACGCGGCGAGCACGGCCAGCGCCTCGCGTGCGGCGCGCCAGTCGCGCCGTGCCACCAGCACCGCGAGCAGGCCCACGCAGAAGACGCCATTCTGCAGGCGCAGCAGCACGGCGAGCCCCAGCAGCGAGGCCCCGGCCACCCCCGCGCGGCGCGAGGCCCCCGGCGCGAGCGCGAGCGCCAGCCCCAGCACCACCGCCGGCGCGGAGGCGTTCTCGCTCATGGCCCGGGGGGCGAAGTAGAGCGGCACCGAGGCGAGCGCGAAGAGCGAGGCCCCCGCGGCCGAGGCCAGCGCCGAGGCACCGTGGGCCCGTGCCAGCCGGTAGCTGCCCCAGGCGGTGGCGGCGCCCAGCAGCCCGAAGGCGCCGCGCGTCACCCCCAGGTACCCGCGGGGCCCCTCCAGGCCCACCAGGGCGGACAGCTTGAGCAGCACCGCCACCAGGGCCGGCAGGGCCCAGTTGCGCGCCCCCTCGATGAACTCCCAGGCCTGCATCCCGTACCCGAAGACGAGCCGGTGGGCGGGCTCCAGGCTCTGGAAGACCTCGTCCGGCCAGTAGATGCCGTCATCCGTGAGGGCCGTCCACACCCGGAGTGCGGCTCCCACCCCCAGGGCCAGCACGAGGACGGTCCGGGCGAGGAGCCGCTCGGCGGGGGCTTCGGGGGGGGGAGTGGGGGCGGACATGAGGGTTCACCACGCAAAAAGTCCGGCGGGTGATATTCCACACCTGCCGATGAACTCAATCCGGGTTTCCCAGCTCCTCGAGGACCGCGAGTACGACCTCCGGCTTACCCTGGTGGCGGGCGAGCGCGGGCTGCAACGCCGCATCAACTCCTCGCGCATCCAGAAGCCGGGACTGGCACTCACGGGCTTCACCGAGCACCTCCACCCGCACCGGGTCCAGGTGTTCGGCAACACGGAGATCTCCTACCTGCTCACGCTCCCCGTGGACAGGCAGCGCGAGGTGCTGGAGTCGCTCTTCCAGGAGGAGCTGGCCTGCGTGGTGGTGACCAAGGACCTGGAGGTACCCGCGTCGCTGATGGAGGCCTGCCAGACCGCCCAGCTCGCGCTGATGAAGACCCCGCTGATGTCCTCGATCTTCATCCAACAGGTTCAGAGCTTCCTCGAGGAGGCGCTCACCGCATCGGCCAGTC
>NZ_DASVSO010000576.1:0-8337 GCF_036388035.1 Archangium sp. | reverse complement strand
TCCCCGTCGCGGGGGACGAGGAGAGCTCCCGCCGGCTGGTGCGCTACCTGGGGCTGGCGTCTCATGACCTGCGGGGCTCCCTGGCCAACGTGCGCTCCTACGCGGCCCTACTGCTCAACGGCCGCATCCCGCTCGAGCCCAAGGCGAAGCGGGGCTTGGAGACCATCCTCCGGAACACGGACAAGGCCCTCGCCTTCGCCCAGGACTTCTTCGATTCGAGCCGGGCCGACCTCGGACTGCTGGCGTGCGAGAAGGAGCGGCAGCCGATCGAACCCCTGCTGGCCCACGCGGTGGAGCACCTCATCGAGCCGGCGGGCGCGGCGAGCGTGTCGCTGAGCCTGGAGCTGCCGAGTGGGCCCCTGCCCGAGGTGGACGTGGATGGAGGCCGCGTGCAGCACGCCGTGGAGGCCTTCATCCGCCACCACCTGCTGCACGTCCAGCCCGGGGAGCAACTCCGGGTGCGGGCCCGGCCCGACGATGGCGGCATCCGGGTGGAGGTGCGGCGCGACGGCGTGCCCCCGTCCGAGGAGGAAGCCGCGCTCACCTTCTCGCGCGAGGAGCGCGCCTTCCGGGAGAAGAAGCTGGAGGATCCGCTGCGCCTGTACCTCGCCCGGCAGGAGGTGGAGGCCCTCGGCGGAAGCGTCGGTGTCTCGACCGACGTGGGGGGAATCACCCTCTACCTTACAGTGCCTATCGCGCTCGCTACCTCGCCCGGCATGCAGCACTGAGCGCCCCTGTCGTCGTGCTGGCGACCCGCGCCCTCCGGGGCTATTCTGCCCGCGCCTTTGCCAAGGAGTGCGCGATGGGTCTGAAGATGTCCGAGATTCTGCTGATCATGGGGGTGCTCCTGCTCCTCTTCGGAAGCACGCGCCTGCCGCAGCTCGGCTCCGCGCTGGGCAGCGCCATCCGCAACTTCAAGCGCGGCTTCGGCGGGGAGGAGACTCCCGCCGCCGACAAGAAGCAGTCGGAGACGCTGGCCAGCGGCACCACGGTGGACAAGGACGTCAACGCGCGCAGCAGCCACCACGGCTGAGGCACCCCGCTGGCGGCACCCGCGTCCCACGCCCGATCGGCCTTCCCCCCGGGGAGAGGCAGATCGGGCGTTGTCGCTTTTGAAGCAGCCGGCCCGCCAGGGGCTCCTCAGTCCGAATGGCCTCCCTGATAGAGGCCGTCCAGCACCTGCTTGTACTTCTGGCTGACGAGCTTGCGCTTCACCTTGAGGCTCGGCGTCAGCTCGCCGGACTCCTGGCTGAAGTCCGCTTCGATCACCGCGAAGCGCTTGAGGGTGCTGTAGGAGGGCAGCTCCGCGTTCACCTTGTCGATGACCTCCTGCACCGCGGCCCGGATCTCCGGCCGCCGGCAGAGCTCGGCGTAGGTACCGGGCGTCACGCCCTTCTCCGTCAGCAGCTTGCGGGCGGGCTCCTCGGCCACGGTGATGAGCGCCACCAGGTACTGGCGCTGGTCGCCGTGGACCACGGCCTGGCTGACGAGCGGGAACGTCTTCAGCGCGCCCTCGATGTTCTGCGGCGCGACGTTCTTGCCGCCAGCGGTGACGATGATGTCCTTCTTGCGGTCGGTGATGCGGACGTAGCCCTCCACGTCCACCTCGCCGATGTCCCCGCTGTGGTACCAGCCATCCGCCTCGAGGTCCGCCGCCGTGGCCGCCTCGTTCTTGTAGTAGCCCTTCATCACCCCGGGGCCGCGGATGAGGATCTCCCCGTCGGGGGCGATCTTCACCTCGGAGCCCGGCATCGGCGGGCCCACGGTGCCGATCTTGATCTTCTCCGGCGGGTTGACGCAGGTGGCGGCGGACGTCTCGGTGAGGCCGTAGCCCTCCACCACCTTGTAGCCGATCAGATCGAAGAAGTAGGCGATCTTCCGGGACAGGGGCGCGCCGCCGGAGACGAACAGGCGCATGTTGCCACCCAGCTTCTCGTCGAGCGTCGCGCGCACCTTGCTGAACACCAGCTTGCGCGCCAGCGTGAGGCCCAGCATGGAGGGCTCGCGGCCCTGGTTCTTCGCCTCCACGTACTCGTCGAAGAGCGAGAAGGCCCAGCGGAACAGCCGGCCCTTCACCCCGGGCGCGGTGGAGCCGTTGGCCACCACCCCGTTGTAGACCTTCTCGAAGACGCGCGGCACCGCCGGGAGGATGGTGGGGTGCGTCTCCATGAGGTTGCCCATCAGCTTGTCCACCGACTCGGCGAAGACAAGCCGGAAGCCCATGGAGAGCCACGCGGCCTTCACCACCTGACCGAAGGAGTGCGCCAGGGGCAGGAACATCATCACCGAGTCAGCGGGCGTCATCACCCCGAGGTTCTTCACCCCGATGGCCTCGTAGGCCCAGTTGCCGTGGGTGAGGAGCACGCCCTTGGGGTCTCCCGTGGTGCCCGAGGTATAGATGATGCAGCAGGTGTCATCCGCCTTCACGGCGCCCACCCGCTCCTCGAAGCCACCGGAACGGGCCTCGTGGGCCTCGCGCCCCCGGGCCATCAGGTCCGCGAGCGTCACCTCCGCGTCGCCGCTGGCCGCGCCCTCGAAGAGCACCACCTTGCGCACGGTGGGGCACTCGGCGAGCTTCTGCCGCAGGCGGGTGATGCGCCCCGTCTGCTTGGCCGTCTTCTCGTCATGGTCCACGAAGACGAGCGACGTCTCGGAGTGGTTGAGGATGTAGCGGGCCTCGTCCGGCGTATTGGAGGCGTAGATGGGGACGGTGATGGCCTGCGCCGCGGAGATGGCCAGGTCGCACACCAACCACTGGAGGCTGGTATCGGCGAAGACGGCCACCCGGTCCCCGGGCTTCACGCCCTGGGCGAGGAGGCCGGCGGACAGCGCCTTCACGTCCTCGAGGATGCGGCCCCAGGTGACGTCCTCCCAGCGACCGCCCGTCTTCCAGCTCGCCGCGACCTTGGAGGGAGACTGCGCCCGTTGTAGCAACAGCTCGACGAGGTTGCGCGCCGGGGCATTGGATGTGTCGAGTTGGGTTTCAGCCCTCATTTGAGCTCCTCCTCAATGGCGGCCTGGACCTTCTTCGCCCACCCCTGGACGCGCTGACCCTCGGCCGGGTCATACCCCACGCTCCCCTGGGACACCTTGAGGATGGCCTCGTGCGCCTTCTTCTCTTCCCCATCGGCGAGCAGCGTCTCGGCCAGGTACAGCCAGGCCCGGAGCTGCTCGGGGTGCTTCGCGATGGCCTTCTGGAAGAGCGAGGCGGACTTCTTCAGGTCCCTCTTGGGCCAGGGTAGTTCATAGTA
This sequence comes from Archangium sp., assembly GCF_036388035.1. Classification (GTDB taxonomy): domain Bacteria; phylum Myxococcota; class Myxococcia; order Myxococcales; family Myxococcaceae; genus Archangium. Next base: position 5,086 of record NZ_DASVSO010000576.1, on the reverse strand, counting down.
GTAACGCCCCTTGGCCAGCAAAGGTCCCCCGCGCTCGTACATCGGGTCGAGCTTCAGCGCGGCGTCCAGGCGCTCGTTGTATTTGCCCTCCAGCCCCTCGCCGAGTGCCGTGAGGATGCCCACCGCCTGCGAGTAGGAGCCGATGCCCACGGCCGCGAAGTACTGGCCCTCGACCCGGTCCGGCGCGAGCTTGCGGGCCTTGTCCCCGAGCTCCCACGTCTGCTTGCCCAGGTTCTTCTTCACCTTGGCGTCCGCGGCCCCGTCGGCCTGCCACTGCCGGAGGCGCGCCGCGCGCCACAGCACCTCATAGTCCTCGGGCGAGGCCTTCAGGGCCTGGGTCAGGGCCTCGTCGAGCTGCTTCACCGCGGCGGCCTCGCCTCGACGGGCGTACAGCGCATCCCACGACGACAGCTCCTCAGGGGTGGCGGCCAGGGCCGGCAGGCCCACCAGCACCAGAACGGCTAGCAAAATCGAGCGCATACACCGCGTGTTAGCATGCGCTTTCGCCCGTCAGCAATACGAGCGGCCAAACGACGGAGGCGGTACCCGCGGTGCGTGGAGCACCTCAGGTACCGCCCCGTTGGGTAGTGGACATGGACCCTGTCCTCGCGGTCAGGCCGCGTCCACTGCCGACTCCAGCAACGCCTGCTCCTCGTCCTGGTTGAAAGCCGCCAGGTAGCGCTCGAGGAAGTTCTTCGTCTTGAGCTCCACCTGCCGCACGCGCTCGCGCGAGACGCCCCAGCGCTGGCCCAGCTCCTCCAGCGTGCGCGGCTTGTCCTGCGTGAGCCGCTCGGTGAGGATGTCCCAGCCCAGGTCGCCAATGCGCTTGCGCACCTTGGCCAGGGCCTCCTGCACTTCCTCGTTCTGCTCGCGCGACAGGAAGATCTCCTGCGGAGAGGGTCCTCCGTCCTCGAGTCGATCCAGGAAGGTCGTCTCGCCCTCCTCGTCGATGCTCGCGTCGAGCGAGAAGTCCGTCATGCTGCCTCGCTCGGCTTCACCGCCGCGGACCTGGCTGCGGTTGTCCTTCAGGTAGCGGGTGATGTAGGCGCGGATCCACCACACCGCGTAGGTGGCGAAACGCACGTTCTTCTTGGGATCGAAGTGCTCGATCGCCTTCATCAGACCCACATTGCCTTCCTGGATGAGGTCATCCAGGCGGGCGCCACGGTTGGAGAATTTCTTCGCCACCGCCACCACGAACGCCAGATTGGACTGCGCGAGCAACTGCCGCGCCGATTCATCACCCTTGCGGGCACGCCCGGCCAGTTCGTACTCCTGCTCCCGGGTCAGCTGAGAATGATCCCCGAGGTGGCGCAGGTAGTGCGACAGGCCCTCGGCACCAAACTTCATCGTCCTGTTCGCCATGTTTCGCGTCCTCCGTTCCCTTCTGTCCGGACGCGCTCGCCCCCAGGTCCGCGTCCACATCCTCTAGGACGCACAACGGGCCATTGGGTTTCTCATTTCAGTTCCGGGGTATTTCTCCCGCTTACCCTGCCCACAAGCGGGCCAAGGGGTGTCACGAGAGCGTCACGGCCTTCACCCAAGTGGGGATCGGCCCTTTCAGCCCCGGGGGCTCGCGCATCCGCGTAAGACTAAGAACGCTTGGGCGCGGGAAAGATTTTCGCGGGGTTGAGCATTCCTGAAGGGTCGAAGAAGCCTTTCAGGCGGCGCTGGAGCTCCAGCACGGCCTCGGACTGCTCCAGCGCCAGATATTCCCGCTTGGCATGGCCCACCCCATGCTCGCCCGTGATGGTGCCGCCCATGGAGACGGTGAGCTCCAGCATCCGCTGGATGGCCGTCTCCACCAGGGCCCGCTGGTGCGGCCCCTCATAGAGGATGTTGGCGTGCAGGTTGCCGTCCCCCGCGTGACCATATGTGGCCACTGGCAAGCCCAGCTCCTCGCCCATCCGCTTGAGGGCCAGGATGATGTCGGGAATGCGGGACCGGGGTACCGCGATGTCCTCTGAAATTTTATGGGGCCGCAGGGTGCGCAGGGCCCGGGAGACCCCCCGGCGCGCCGCCCACAGCTTCTCGCGCTGGGACTCGTCCTGGGCGAGGAGGACCTCCTTCGCGCCGTGCTGCTCGCAAATTTCTCCGAGCCAGGCCAGCTCCGCGAAGAGGCCCTCCTCCATGTTGCCGTCCACCTCGGCGATGACGGCCGAGCCGGCCCCCGGCGGGAAGTTGAAGCCCCGGCCGTCCACCGCCTTGAGGGCCACGTCGTCGATGAGCTCCAGGGTGCGCGGGAGGATGCCGGCCGCGAGCACGGCGGTGATGGCGCGCGCGGCGGTGTGCACCGAGTCGAAGATGACGAGGGCCGTCTTCACGTGCCGGGGCTTGGGGATGAGCTGGACGGTGATCTCCGTGGCCACCCCGAGCGTGCCCTCGGAGCCCACGAAGAGGCCCACCAGGTCATAGCCGGCCACGCCCTTGATGGTGCGGCGGCCCACGCGGAGCACCTCGCCGCTGGGGAGCACCCACTCCAGGCCGATGACGTAGTCGCGGGTGACGCCGTACTTGAGCGCCCGGGGGCCTCCGGCGTTCTCCGCCACGTTGCCGCCCATCGTGCAGAACTCCCACGAGTTGGGATCCGGCGGATAGAAGAGGCCCTGGTCCTCCACGGCCTTCATCAGCTCGCCGGTGATGACGCCCGGCTGCAGCACGGCGGTGAGGTCCTCCACGGAGACGGAGAGGATGCGGTTCATCCGCTCCAGGCTCACCGCCACGCCGCCCATCAGGGGCAGCGAGCCACCACTCTTGCCGCTGCGCGCCCCGCAGGGCGTGAAGGGCACGCCGAGCGCCTGGCACGTGCGGAAGACGGCCGACACCTGCTCGGTGTTCTCGGGGAACACCACGAGGTCCGGCGGGTAGACGCCCGAGTCGGACTCGTCCTTGGAGTAGTTGGCCAGGGTGGCCTCGTCGCGGCACACCTGTCCGGGCGAGAGCGCCGCCACCAGCGCCGCGTGGGCCTGCTCCAGGAGCGCGGGCGTGGGACGGGGAGCGCCGCTCATCGCTTCGTGGCTCCCAGGCGCGCCCACAGCTCGCGGCGCAGCGCCCCGTCCTTGCGCAGCCGGCCTTCATAAGCCTCCGCGTGGGTGCGGGCGTCGCGCTGCCGGTCTCCCCGGATGCGCAGGCACGCCTGCTCCGCCTCGATGATGCAGGCGGTGGCGGAGCTGCCGAGCACGCGCGCCAGCGAGGAGGCCACCTCGCGCGCCAGGTCCTCCTGGAGGATGAGCCGGTGCGCGAAGCAGTCCACCAGGGCGCCCAGCCGGCCAAAGCCCACCACCCGCTTCGCCGGCACGTAGGCCACGTGCGCCCGGCCCTCGAAGGGCAACAGGTGATGCGGGCACATGGACTGGAAGCGCAGGTCCGTCACCACCACCATCTCTCCGGACGAGTGGGGAGGTGCCGGGAACGTCTCTCCCAGCGCCTCCTCGGGCGTGCGGCCGTAGCCGTCGAGGAACTCCTCCGCCCAGGCCTGGGCCACGCGCTCCGGCGTGCCCGCGAGGTTGGGGTCGTTCTTCAGCGGCAGGCCCGCCGCGCGCAGGAAGTCCTGGATGGCGGTGGCCATGGCCGCGCGGTCCGGCTTTCGGGGGTTTCCCACGGACGGAGCTCCTTGAGTCCTCTGATGCGTGATGCTTCGTCGGTCCTTCAGGGGGCGCGCAACCTACCCGAAGCCGCCACCTGAATCTCGTCCCCGATGACGCGCACCTCGTAGATGCGCACCCGCGCGCCCGGAGTCGTTGGGCTGTCGCCCGTGCGGACGTCGAAAGCCCAGGCGTGCAGGGGACAGTAGAGGAGGCACCCGTCCTGGTCCCCCTCCGATAGAGGCCCACCCCGGTGGGGACAGGCCTGCTGGAGGGCGTGCAGCCGGCCTTCCACCCGGATCAGCGCCACCGCCTCCTCTCCCAGGTGAATCACCGCCCTCCCCCGCTCGTCGAGATCCGCGAGGTGGGCCACGGGAATGAAGTGCTCGTCGGCCTGTCCGTTCATGAGTCGATCCTCAACGCACCGCGGTAGCCATCCCGTCCCCGCCTGAAGGCGGCGCGTGGCGCACGCGTCGCTCCCTTGACACCTCAGGAGGGGACCAGTAGAGCAACACACCTCCCGTCATCATCCTGCCTGATGCGACATCGAGCCCACATCGCCGCCGCTGGACGCCTCGCCGCCACGTTGCTGGTGGTGCTGTGGGTTGCCCAGCCGCTGCTCGGCATCGCGCACGCGCGGGAGCATGTCCACCGCTACTGCCCGACGCACCGGGCCTTCGAAGAGGGCTCGGCGGGTGGGTCCACGGCGCGTGTCGCGCAGGTCCGGGACTCGGGGGCCCTCGAGAAGCTGCCCCCCGCTTCCGTGGGGCCGCTGCGCCATGAGGAGTGTGCATTCATCTCGGCCAGCACCCGGGATGAGGTGGTCGGCCGCGCCGACGTGCGGCCCGTCGTCCAGGCCTGCCTCGAGGTGAGCCGTCCGGCCACCGCGCCGCCCCGGTCCCTGCACTCCCTCTCCGCCCTCGACACCGCCCCCAAGGCCTCGCCTCCGGCACACTCTTGGTGCCGTCGAAGCGAAGTCGTGGTTTGACGTCCGCCCTCGCGGGACGTCTGGTTTCGAGGAGCCTCTACCTGTGTCACCCACTTCGTGCCGGCTCGCCGGCCTCGCCGTTTCCCTCTCGCTGTGTCTCTCCCCCGCCGCCTGGGCCCAGACGTCGCCCGACGCGGGCACTCCTGACGCCGACGCCGGCACGCCCGCTGAAGGGGCCTCCGGGGAGATGTCCGCCGAGGACCTGAAGGCCATCGAGGAAGCGCTCGGCTCGGATGCCGCCGCGGCCACGAGCACCGGCAACGCGCCTGCTCCCACGCCCGCGCCCGCCGGGACCACCACCAGCTCGCCCACGTCCACCAGCGGGTGGACGTTCAATCCGGCGAACATCAACTACAAGGGGCTGGAGCTGTCCTTCGTCCTGGACGTGGCGGCGGCCGCCTTCACCTCGAAGGAGCCGCTGCAGACGGGCGGGCACGATCCTTCCGCCAACGGCTTCAACTTCCAGCAGCTGGAGATGTCGCTCAACACGTCGGTGGACCCGTACTTCCGCTTC
>NZ_DASVSO010000575.1:0-10703 GCF_036388035.1 Archangium sp. | reverse complement strand
ACCACCACCGCCACCCCCACCGCCTCGACGCTTGCCACCCCCACCGCCCCGCCCCGCCTGGGCCTCGCCCGGGCGGGTGAGGCGCGGCAGCTCACCGGCCATCACCGGGAAATAGTCCCCGGCCAACAGCGCGGCCACGAGCTGCTCCTGCGTCTGGATGGGCTTCTTGAAATAGGTGGCGCCGTAACCCACCTCATCCAGCGAACCGCGGGCATCACTGCCACCGGTACACGGCAGCTTGAGGACCTCGGCGGCCTCCACGGCCAGGTCGTTGGACGTCTGCTTCACCCGGGCGTTGTAGCCCTCCACCGCGCACAGCAGGCCACCCAGCGAGCGGACGTAGTCCATCGCCGGGTTGGGCGTGTCCCGGTCATACGGACGGGCCGCCACGATGGCCGCGCCCAGCGAGCGCACCTTGGGCAGACACTCGGCGGCGCTCCAGGGCTTCTCCCGGTTGCTGCCCCACATCTGCACCGGCTCGGGAGCCAGCTCAGGCTTGGGGAAGAAGCACAGGTACTGCCCCCGGTCCGTGACGAGCTCCAAGCCGACGAAGACCTTCACCTTGGACTTCGCGCCGATGTCGAACAGCTCGTCGCAGCCGTCCTGGGTGTTGGTCTCGGTGAAGGCCACGCCGTCCAGACCGAACATCGCGGCCCGGTCCAGGACCGCGCGCGGCTCCAGTTTGCAGTCCTTCGAGAGGTAGGAATGCGCGTGCAGATCGATGAGCATGGGCGCCGCTCCCTAACAGGCTCCCGTGGGAGCTGTCGAGCCTCGGCGCACCGCCCCCCGCCGGATCAGGCGAACGCGTACCCCTGCAGGCCCGTCTGCTTCGTCTGACTGTTCCTCTCCTCGTGGGTGCGGATGAGATAGCCCATCAGCATCAGCGACGAGGTGTTCTCCAGCACCCGGGAAGGATCCTTGGAGATGAGGTTGGCGCTGTAGTTGAGGAAGAACTGGGCGAGGTCCTCGCCAGCCTCCTTCACGATCAGCGCGTTGAGCGCGGCGGGATCCATCGTCCGGATCTCGTTGATGAAGTCCACCGCCAGGTCCTTCTTGGTCTTCACGTCCACAGGCCTTCCCCCTTCGCCCTTCCCCAACCCTGAGAACCCCCGAGAGCCCCTCCCCCGGGCGCCAGTTCCAGCGACTCAGGGAATCTAGGCACGTCCCCCCGGCTGAAAACCCCCATCCCAGGCAGGTAAGCTTTTTTGACACCTATGAACAGCCGGAGATAACCTTACTGACACACACGGTAAAAAACTCACGGCAAGGAGTGGAAGGCGATGTTCACGGGCGTGAAGGTGTTCTCCGCGACGAAGGCCAAGGAGCGCGAGGAGCTGGGGGAGAACGTGACGCGGTGGCTGCGCAGCAACTCGGATCTGGAGATCGTCGACCGGGTGGTCGCACAGTCCAGCGACAACGAGTTCCACTGCTACACGCTCGTCCTCTTCTACAAGCACAAGTCGCAGCAGGCGTAGTCCCCGGTCCGCTCCCCGCGGATCAGCACCCATCAGGCGTGGCTCCGCCGGGTCCTCATCAGGCCCGGACGTCGAGCCCGCCCGACCCTTCTCCCGGACGGTCCCTCGGCCGCCCCAGGGCGCTCCCCTGCTCCGAGCGCCCGGTGGGTCCGTCCCCGTCCTCCGTGTCTCCCCTTCCCCTCCATGAGCCCTCAAAACTGGCGCCCTCAAGTCACCACCATCGATGACCCGATCGCGGACGATCGCTGGTCGCACACCACCCAAGAGGGGGAAACAAGAGTCTCCAGGATCATCGTCGGCCGTCCGCAGCCGCTTCCAGGTGAGGCGGACAGGGCTTGGTACTGCCCGCTCTCCATCGAGGGCTACCTCCCCGGCATCAAGTGCGTCATGGGGGTGGGCCCCGTGGATGCGCTCATGAACGCCATGACGCTCGTTCGGAGGTTCTTCGAGGAGCACTCCGACGTCACGCCCAGGGCGGGAGAGCCGCAAGGGCAGGACTCCTAATGCCGGATGGGGGGTCCGAACTCGGCGCGACAGAACACCTGGCACGCGGCCTTCCCCGCGTAGATCGCCGACCAGCACAGCGCCTTCCTCTTCTTGTTGTCGTCAGGAAGGTGCCGGCAGTAGTCCTCGGCCTCCTCGATGCTCGCATTGCAGGCCTTGAGGCACTCGAACACGTTCGTCATCTCGATGGTTCCGCCATCGGGCCGCTCCTTCTCCGGCTGGCCCGCCATCCCCCATGCGGGGACCAAGAGCAGCCCCGCGGTCAGCACCGCTCTCCACCCCTGCCGCACGCTGCACCTCCTTTCATCCAGTGCCTCGGTACCTTCGCATGCAGGCACAGGGTAAAGGGAGTTGAGCCCCGGGTTTCCCGTTCTATCTCCGGGCCCCCTGCCCTCCCCTCGGCCGCTCGCTCACCTGGCAGAAGCGCCAGACAGGGGAGCAGCCCCTCCTGGCGGGTGTGCGTCCCGCGAAGCCGTTCCTAACGTTGTCGGGCCAACGAGCCGGACGCCCGGAGCGTCCGGAATCAACGCACGGTGAAAGACAGCGCCGGTGTAGCGCGGCGCGGGGACCTATAAGGGGCCGCCTGGCATTTATGAGCGAGCGAATTGGAAGCGCCTTCATCGAGAACGTCCGGCCACAGCTGGACGCGGGTCGGTGGGCGGTGAAGCGCGTCGAGGGAGAAACCCTCACGGTCAAGGCCGACATCTTCAAGGAAGGCCATGACGTCCTGGTGGCCGTGGTGCGCTGGAGGCAGTCCTCGCCCAAGGAGCAGGCGACGGAATGGGCCGAGGTGCCCATGGTCGCGCGTGGCAACGACCTGTGGGAGGCGGACATCCCGCTCGCGCGCAACGGGCGCTACGAGTACACGGTGGAGGCCTGGCCGGACCTCTTCGCCACGTGGGTGAACGAGCTCAAGCGCAAGGTGGACGTGGGCCGCGACGTGCGCAGCGAGCTGCTGGAGGGCGCCGCCCTGCTCAAGGCCCACGCCGAGCGCGCGCAGAAGGCCGGCAGCGCCGAGGAGGCCCGCCGGCTCTCGGAAGCCGCCACCGCCTTCGGCCAGGGCATGGGCCACCAGGCCGTCGCCGCGGCCATGGATCCAGGCCTCGCGCCCCTGGCCGCGAAGTACGCGGACCGCTCCATCGCCACCCGGTACGACCGCGTCCTCGAGGTCTTCGTGGACCGGGAGAAGGCCAGCTACAGCTCCTGGTACGAGTTCTTCCCGCGCTCGGCGGTGCGCGACGGGCGCACGCACGGCACCTTCCGGGACGCCGAGCGGTGGCTGCCGTACGTGCAGTCCATGGGCTTCGACGTCATCTACCTGCCGCCCATCCACCCCATCGGCCGCACGGCGCGCAAGGGCAAGAACAACAGCCTCACGGCGGGCCCCGAGGACGTGGGCAGCCCGTGGGCCATCGGCGCCGCCGAGGGCGGCCACAAGGCGGTGAACCCCGCGCTCGGCACGCTGGAGGACTTCCGCGGCTTCGTCCGGGCGGCCAACGCGCTGGGGATCGAGATCGCCCTGGACCTGGCCTACCAGTGCTCGCCGGACCACCCCTACGTGAAGGAGCATCCGGAGTGGTTCCTCCACCGGCCGGACGGCACCATCAAGACGGCCGAGAACCCACCCAAGCGCTACGAGGACATCGTCAACTTCGACTGGATGGGCCCCGGGCGCGCCACGCTCTGGCCGGAGCTCAAGTCGGTGGTGATGCACTGGGTGGAGCAGGGCGTGCGCATCTTCCGCGTGGACAACCCGCACACCAAGCCCCTGCAGTTCTGGGCCTGGCTCATGCGCGAGGTACACACCGTGCGCCCGGACATCGTCTTCCTCTCCGAGGCCTTCACCCGGCCCAAGGTGATGAAGGCCCTGGCCAAGCTGGGCTTCCAGCAGTCGTACTCCTACTTCACCTGGCGCAACTTCAAGCAGGAGATGGAGGAGTACCTCACGGAAGTCACCCGCCCGCCCGTGTCCGACTTCATGCGCGTCAACCTCTGGCCGAACACGCCGGACATCCTCCCCGAGTTCCTCCAGCGCAGCGGGCCGGGCGGCTTCCGGCTGCGCGCCGCCATGGCCGCCACGCTCTCCAGCGTGTGGGGCATGTACTGCGGCTACGAGCTGTGCGAGGGCACCCCCGTCAAGCCGGGCAAGGAGGAGTACCTCGACTCGGAGAAGTACGAGCTCAAGGCCTGGGACCTGGACCGGCCGGGCAACATCCGCGACTACATCGCGCGGCTCAACACCATCCGCCGCGAGCACCGCGCCTTCCAGCTCTACAACAACCTGGGCTTCCACCCCTCGGAGAACGACCAGGTGATGTTCTACCTGAAGCGCACGCCGGACGGCTCCAGCCAGGTGCTGGTGGCGGTGAGCTTCGATCCCTTCCACGCCCAGGAGGCCGTGCTGCACGTGCCCCTGGCCGAGCTCGGCATCCAGCCGGATGAGACGTACCAGGTGCACGAGCTGATGACGGGGGAGCGCAGCCTGTGGCAGGGACCCACCGCCCATGTGCACCTCACCCCCGAGCAGCCCGCCGCCATCTGGGCGGTCTACCGCTTCCGTCGCAGCGAGCAGGCGTTCGACTACTACGAATGAGAGCCCATAGCCCTTTATGACCCGGACGGATCCGCTCTGGTACAAGAAAGCCGTCATCTACGAGCTGCACATCCGCGCGTTCTATGACTCGAACGCGGATGGTCACGGGGACATCCCCGGACTCATCGAGAAGCTCCCCTACCTGCAGGATCTGGGCGTCACCTGTATCTGGATCCTGCCCCACTACCCCTCGCCCCTGAAGGACGACGGGTACGACATCGCCGACTACTACGCGGTGCACCCGGACTACGGGACGCTGGCGGACTTCCAGCGCATGGTGGACGAGGCCCACAAGCGCGACATCCGCGTCATCAGCGAGCTGGTGGTCAACCACACCAGCGACCAGCACGCCTGGTTCCAGGAGGCGCGCAGGGATCCGAAGAGCCCCAAGCGCGACTTCTACGTCTGGAGCGACACGGACGAGAAGTACCAGGGCACGCGCATCATCTTCACCGACACCGAGCGCTCCAACTGGACGTGGGATCCGGTGGCCAAGCAGTACTTCTGGCACCGCTTCTTCAGCCACCAGCCGGACCTCAACTACGACAACCCCGAAGTGCAGGAAGCCATGCTGGACGTCATGCGCTTCTGGATGAACATGGGCGTGGACGGCTTCCGCTGCGACGCCGTGCCCTACCTCTTCGAGCGCGAGGGCACCAACTGCGAGAACCTCCCGGAGACGCACGCCTTCCTCAAGCGGCTGCGCAAGGCGATCGACTCAGAGTACCCGGACAAGCTGCTGCTGGCCGAGGCGAACCAGTGGCCCGCCGACGTGCGCGTCTACTTCGGCGACGGCGACGAGTTCCACATGGGCTTCCACTTCCCCGTCATGCCCCGCCTCTTCATGGCGGTGCGCCGGGAGGACCGCACGCCCATCGTGGAGATCCTCCAGCAGACGCCCGAGATCCCCGACAACTGCCAGTGGGCCATCTTCCTGCGCAACCACGACGAGCTGACGCTGGAGATGGTGACGGACGAGGACCGGGACTACATGTACCGGGAGTACGCCACGGATCCCCGCATGCGCATCAACGTGGGCATCCGGCGCCGCCTCGCCCCGCTGATGGACAACGGCCGGCGGCGGATTGAGCTGATGCACAGCCTGCTCTTCACCCTGCCGGGCACCCCCGTCATGTACTACGGGGACGAGATCGGCATGGGGGACAACATCTACCTGGGCGATCGCAACGGCGTGCGCACCCCCATGCAGTGGACGCCGGACCGCAACTCGGGCTTCTCCCGGGCGGACTACGCGCGCCTGTACGCGCCCGTCATCGCGGATCCCGTCTACGGCTACCAGAGCATCAACGTGGAGGCCCAGGAGCGCACCCGCTCCTCCATGCTCAACTGGGTGAAGCGCCTGCTGCGCCTGCGCCAGCGCTACCCCGCCTTCGCCATGGGCAAGCTGCGCTGGGTCAACCCGGACAACCGCAAGGTGCTCGCCTTCACGCGCGAGTACGAGGGACAGACGATCCTCATCATCTGCAACCTCTCGCGCTTCGCCCAGCCGGCCGTGCTCGACATGCGCGACTGGGAGGGCCAGATCCCCGTGGAGCTCATCGGCGAGACGCCCTTCCCGCGTATCTCCGGCATGCCGTACCAGCTCACGCTCGGCCCCTACATGTTCCTGTGGTTCCGCCTCGAGAAGCCCGCGCCCGGGAGGGGATTGCCGTGACCACGCCCATTGATCTGTCGAAGCTGCCGGACTACCTGCGCAACCAGCGCTGGTTCGCGGGCAAGGCCTGGCCCATCAAGTCGGTGTCGGTGGTGGACCATGCCCTGGTGGGGATGCCCGGCGGGCGCGACTTCATGCTCGCCGTGGTGGAGGTCCTCTACGAGCTGGGCCACCCGGACCGCTACCTGCTGCCCGTGCTCGCCTCGGGCGAGGGCGTCCAGGACGCCTTCGAGGACGTGGAGGCCCTGCGCGCCACCTTCGGCCTCATCCGCGAGAAGCGCGAGCTGTCCAGTGCCTCGGGCAAGCTCCTCGGCGAGTGGCTGGACACCCCGGAGGGGCTGATGGCCCTGCCCTCCCCCGTGCCGGTGCGGCGGCTGCACGTGGAGCAGAGCAACACCTCGGTGGTGATCGCCGAGAAGGTCATCCTCAAGGTCATCCGCAAGCTGGAGGCCGGCATCAACCCCGAGTACGAGGTGGGCCGCTTCCTGGCGACGAAGACGTCCTTCCGGGCCACCCCCACCCTGCTGGGCGCGCTGCAATCGGAGGGGCCCGCGGGCGCCACCCTGGCGGTGGTGCACCGCTTCGTCCCCAACGCCACGGACGGCTGGAGCTACTCGCTGGGCCAGTTCCGCCGCGGCGCCCAGCTGACGGAGGGCTTCCTCGGGGAGATGCGCGGGCTGGGCCAGCGGTTGGGCGAGCTGCACCGCGCCCTGGCCTCCAGCACCGACGAGCCGGCCTTCGCCCCGGAGGCCATCCACCTGGAGGATCTCCAGCGCTGGAGCGCCTCCATCGTGGGCGAGCTGGGCGTCACCCTCAACGAGGCCACGCGCCAGTTCCCCGAGCTGGAGCAGCGGCGCGAGGGGCTCATCGAGCAGGCGAAGCGGCTGGCGCACGTGCCTCCCTCGGGACAGAAAATCCGGATTCATGGGGATCTGCATCTCGGACAGGTGCTCCGGGCGGAGGGGGACTGGCTCATCATCGACTTCGAGGGCGAGCCGGGGCGCAGCTTCGCCCTGCGACGGGAGAAGTACTCGCCGCTGCGGGATGTGGCGGGAATGTTGCGCTCCTTCGACTACGCGGAGGCGACGGTGCAGCTCGAGGGCCAGTCCGCCGGCGAGCGCGTGGCCCCGGCGCGTCAGGCCTTCCTGGAGGGCTACCGCGCCGCCACGCGCGGGGCCGCCTTCCTTCCCCAGGACGACGCGACCTTCTACGTCATGCTTGACGCCTTGGAGCTGGAGAAGATGCTCTACGAGGTGCGTTACGAGCTTCAGAACCGGCCGGACTGGGTGCGCATCCCCGTCCAGGCGCTCTCGAGGATGGAGGTTCGCAAGTGAAGAAGCCGATGGATCGGCAGCAGGTGGATGCGGAGCTGCAGCAGGTGGTGGAGCTGAGACATCCCGAGCCGCACCGCGTGCTGGGCATCCACCCGGATGGGGATGCGATGGTGGTGCGGGCCTTCCGCCCGGACGCGGTCGCCATCCACGTGCTCCCGGAGTTCGGCGGGCGCATCCCCATGACGCACCGCCTGGGGGGCGTCTTCGAGGCCCGGCTCAACGGCAGGACGGAGTCCTTCAACTACCTCATCGAAGTGGAGTACCCGGGCAACAAGACCTTCACGCTTCGCGACCCCTACAGCTTCCTGCCCACGCTGGGCGACATGGACCTGTACTTCGCGGGCGAGGGCCGGCACGAGCAGCTCTGGGAGCGCATGGGGGCCCACCCCATCCACCACAACGGCATCAGCGGCGTGGCCTTCGCGGTGTGGGCACCCACGGCCGCGGGCGTCTCCGTGGTGGGCGACTTCAACAGCTGGGACGGCCGGCTGCACGCGATGCGGCGCATGGGCGCCTCGGGCATCTGGGAGATCTTCATCCCCGAGGTCGGCGAGGGCACGCGCTACAAGTTCGAGATCCGCCCGGGACATGGCGGCACGCGCCTGCTCAAGTCGGACCCGTTCGCCTTCCGCACCGAGGTGCCTCCGGCCACGGCCTCGGTGGTGCATGACCTGAACCACTTCCAGTGGACGGACGAGAAGTGGATGACGGCGCGCACCACGAAGAACGTGGACCACGAGCCCTGGTCCATCTACGAGGTGCACCTCGCCTCGTGGCGGCGGGTGATCGAGGACGGGGACCGGTCCCTCACCTACCGCGAGATGGCGACCGCGCTCGCGGAGTACGTGAAGCGGATGGGCTTCACCCACGTGGAGCTGATGCCCGTGTCCGAGCACCCCTTCGGCGGCTCCTGGGGCTACCAGGTGGGCAACTACTACGCCCCCACCGCGCGCTTCGGGCACCCGGATGACTTCCGCTACCTCGTCAACTACCTGCACGAGCAGGGCATCGGCGTGCTGCTGGACTGGGTGCCGGGACACTTCCCCCGCGACGCGCACGCGCTCGGCCAGTTCGACGGCACGGCCCTCTATGAGCACGCGGATCCCCGCCAGGGCACGCAGCCGGACTGGGGCACCTACGTCTTCAACTTCGGCCGCAACGAGGTGCGCAACTTCCTCATCGCCAACGCCATCTTCTGGCTCGACGAGTACCACATCGACGGCCTGCGCGTGGACGCGGTGGCCTCGATGCTCTACCTCGACTACAGCCGCAAGCACGGCGAGTGGATTCCCAACCGCTGGGGCGGCCGGGAGAACGAGGAGGCCATCTCCTTCCTGCGCGAGCTCAACGACACCGTGCGCCGCCGCTTCCCGGGCGCGGTGATGATCGCCGAGGAGTCCACGGCGTGGCCCAAGGTGAGCCAGCCCACCAGCGAGGGCGGGCTCGGCTTCCACTTCAAGTGGAACATGGGCTGGATGCACGACACGCTGACGTACTACTCGAAGGACCCCATCTACCGGCAGCACCACCACAACCAGCTCACCTTCGGCCTGCTCTACGCCTTCAGCGAGCACTTCATGCTGCCGCTGAGCCACGACGAGGTGGTGCACGGCAAGGGCTCGCTGTACGGGAAGATGCCGGGGGACCCGTGGCAGAAGCGCGCCAACCTCCGGGCCCTGCTGGCGTGGATGTGGGCGCACCCGGGCAAGAAGCTGCTCTTCATGGGCGGCGAGTTCGGCCAGCCCGCCGAGTGGAACAACGACCGCAGCCTGGACTGGCACCTGCTCCATGACCCGGGCCACGGGGGCATCCAGGCCATGATGGCGGACGTCAACAGGCTCTACCGGAGCCACCCGGCGCTGTACGACGCGGACTCGGAGCCGCTGGGCTTCCAGTGGCTCCAGCCGGACTCGGCGGCGGCCAACGTGCTCGCCTTCGTGCGGCGGTCGCGTCAGCCGGGCGGCCACGTGGTGTGCATCGCCAACCTGTCCCCCGTGCCCCGCGAGGGCTACCGCGTCGGCTTCCCCCGCCACGGCAGCTACCTGGAGATCCTCAACACGGATGCCCAGGACTACGGCGGCGCCGGCATCGGCAACCTGGGGCGCATCCACACGGATCCACACGGGTGGGACGGGCAGGACGCCTCGGCCTCGCTGACGCTCCCGCCCCTGTCGGTGCTCTGGTTCACTCCGGGGTAGACCCCCTCCGGGCTCGGATTTCGGCAACCTGTCCACTTAGTGGACAAGTTCGAGAGAAACGAGCCCGGGAGGTCTGCGGTTCTCGGGGAACAGGCGGACCCGCCAGGCTCGGCTAAGCTGGCGCCGGTTGCCCCGCCATGTCGCCCTTCCTCGCCCAGTACCTCACGGCCACCAGCGCCTTCTTCCTCACCGGACTCCTGTTCTCGCTGGCCGAGCGGCGCTGGCCCCTGCGCCCGGTGGACCGCCGGCGAGACTGGGGCCTCGATGTGTTCGGGTTCCTCCTGTCCTGGCACCTGAGCAGCGCGGTGGTGCTGCTGGGTGGGCATGTGCTCGAGGCCTGGGCGCCGCGGCCCTCGCTGGACGGGATGCCGGGGTGGCTGCGCGGGGTGGCCTTCTTCCTCGCCGCCGACTTCTTCAAGTACGGGGTGCATGCGCTGATGCACACGCGCTGGCTGTGGCCCGTGCACCGCTTCCACCACTCCGCCGAGCAGCTCTGGTGGTTCTCCGGCAACCGCGCCAGCGTCGGTCATGTGGTGCTGCACTTCCTGCCCACGGCGGCCCTGGGCTGGCTGCTCGATGCGCCTCCGTCCTGGGTGATGGCCAACGCGGGGCTCAACATCCTCTGGAACCACGTGATGCACGTGAACGTCGCCTGGCCGGCCTCGGCCCAGCGCGCCTTCGAGTGGCTGCTCGTCACGCCTCGCTATCACCACGTCCACCACGCCCGGGCCCCGGAGCTCTCGGGAAGGAACCTCGCCTCGGTGCTCACCGTCTGGGACCACCTGTTCGGCACGGCGGTGCGCCCGGAGCGGATGGCCGAGGGCACCCCCTTCGGGCTGGAGGAGCCACTGCCCTCCCTCGCGCGCCTCGCGGTGGGAGTGGAGGGCGCGCGCACGCAGCAACCGCGGGAGTTGCCGCCCACAC
>NZ_DASVSO010000574.1:0-21293 GCF_036388035.1 Archangium sp. | reverse complement strand
CTCGGCGAGCGCGTAGGGATCCGCCTGGCGCTCGGCGATGCGCCCGGCCACCTCGTCCAACTGCCCCCGCTCCCGCTCCAGCCGCGACAGCGCGCTGCGCAACAGCCGCTCGCGCAGCAGGGCCACGAACTGCGCCGCCGCCCGGGTGCGCTCCTTCACCTTGCGCTGGCCCGTCTCCTCCAGGAAGGCCCGGTGCTCCTCGATCGTCTTCACCAGCACGTCCACGCCCGTGTCCCTCGCGGCCATCACCTTGAGGATGGGCGGCTCCCACTCGCGAGGCCCCGCCGGCTCCTCCACGTGCGTGCCCTCGGCCTTGGCGCGCACCATCCGGTGGTGGGCGTCGTGGTCCATGGGGGGCGCCTTCACCGCGTGGCGCAGCTCCAACATCATCCGCAGCTCGCGCACCACCCGGTCCGCCCCGTCCAGGTCCGCCTTGTTCACCGCGAAGATGTCCGCCACCTCGAGGATGCCCGCCTTGATGGCCTGGATGTCATCGCCCATGCCCGGCACCGTCACCACGATGGTGGTGTGCGCCATCTGGGCGATGTCGATCTCATCCTGCCCCACGCCCACCGTCTCCACGATGACGACGTCGCGCCCCATGGCGTCCATCACCCGGATGCAGTCGCCCGTGGCGCGCGACAGGCCCCCCAGGTTGCCGCGCGTGGCCAGCGAGCGGATGAAGACGCCCGGATCCGTCGCGTGATCCTGCATGCGGATGCGATCCCCGAGGATGGCGCCGCCCGTGAAGGGGCTCGTGGGGTCCACCGCGATGACGCCCACCGTCTTGCCCGCCTTGCGCAGGTGCGCGATGAGCCGATCCGTCAGCGTGGACTTGCCCGCCCCGGGCGAGCCGGTGATGCCGATGATGTAGGCCCGCCCCGTCCTGGGGAACAGCTCGCGCAGGGCCTGGGTGGCCTCCGGCTCGCCATCATCGATGTTGCGCATCAGGCGCGACGCGGCCCGCACATCGCCCTGAAGAACCCGCTCGGAAAGACTCGTCGCCTTGGCCAAGACCCTTACTCCTGTGGAGCGCCCGCGCCGACCAGCTTCACGGCCTCGGGGGAGACCTTCAGCAGGCCCGCCACCAGCGGGACGACTCCGGGGAAATCATCCAATTCGAAACGCTCCGCCCACACCTTGCCCTGCGCCCCGGCCAGCAGCCCTCGGAAGGTACGGCCCGCCACGCGCGCGGCGGCGAAACGGTACGGCCGGCCCTCCACCTCGAGCTGCACCAGCAGCTCCAGGCCGCTGCGCGGGGGCACCACCGCCCCTTCCCCGAAGGCCTGGACGACCTCCGAGAAACGCACCAGCCCCTCCCCCACCGCCTGCCCCCGGGCCGCCGCTCCAGCCCCGGTCGACTCTTCAAACAACGCCGCCAGGTAGCCGACCAGCGCGCCGCGCTCGCGGAACTCGGACAGCTCGAAGGTGTGCGTGGGGGGCACGGGCAGGGCCTGTCCCTCCCGCGTCGCGCTCGCCACCCGGAAGTGGCCCTGGCGGTCCGCCACCAGCGTCAGGGCCAGCCCGGACTCGGACACCTGGGTGGAGAGCACCAACGACACCGGATCCACCTGGGGATTGAGTCCCAGGGCCCGCAGCTCCGCCGAGCGACGCTGCACATGGAAGAGGTGCTCGTTGAAGGCCTCCGTCACCTCCGCCTCCAGGGCCTCGGCGTCCTTCACCGCGCCCAGCGCGATGGGACGCAACCCCCGCACCTCGGGCGGAGCGATGGGCACCAGCCGCTCCCCCTCCACCCGGAAGTCCACCCGATCCACCTTGATGGGACTCACCGGGTTGTCGAGGGGCCTGTCCAGGACGAAGGTCGCCTCCAGGCGTCCCCCCTCGCCCCGGACCTCCAGTCCGAGCTGTCGCAGCCGGGCCGAGTCCATCACGCCTTCTTGAAGATTTCCCGGGCGATGATGGAGCGCTGGATCTCGCTGGTCCCCTCGCCGATCTCACACAACTTGGCGTCGCGCAGGTAGCGCTCGACGGGGAACTCGCGGGTGTAGCCGTAGCCACCGTGGATCTGCACCGCCTTGTTGCAGGCCCGCGTGGCCACCTCGGAGGCGAACAGCTTCGCCATCGAGGCCTCCTGGCTGTACGGCTGGCCGGCATCGGCCAGGGCCGCCGAGCGGTGCACCAGCAGCCGCGCCGCGTCCGTCTCCGTCTTCATGTCCGCGAACATCCAGCGCAGGGCCTGGAACTCGGAGATGGGCTGGCCAAACGCCGTGCGCTCCCGGGCGTAGCGCAGCGACTCCTCCAGGGCCCCGCGCGCCAGACCCACCGCCAGGGCGCCGATGGTGATGCGGCCCTTGTCGAGGATCTTCATCGTGTCGATGAAGCCGTGATCCACCTCGCCCACCCGATGCGAGTCGGGCACTTCCACGTTCTCCAGCACCAGCTCCGCCGTGTCCGAGGAGCGCATGCCCAGCTTGCCGTGGATGGAGCGCTGGCTGAAGCCCGGCATCCCCTTCTCCAGGAGGAAGGCGGTGACGCCCTTCTGCTTCTTCTCCGGAGAGGTGACGGCGAGCACCACGAACACGCTGCCCACCGTGCCCTGGGTGATGAACATCTTCGCGCCGTTGAGCACCCAGTTGTCGCCCTTGCGCACGGCGGTCGTCTTCATGCCCGCCGCGTCCGAGCCGCTGCCGGGCTCGGTCAGGCCCCAGGCGCCGAGGTACTCGCCGGTGGCCAGCTTGGGCAGGTACTTGCGACGCTGCGCGTCGTTGCCGAAGACGCGCAGGTGGCTGGTGCCCAGCCCGTTGTGGGAGGCCACCGTGAGGGCCAGCGAGCCGTCGTAGCGGGCGATCTCCTCGACCGCCACCGCCACCGCGAGCGAGTCCATGGCGGCGCCGCCGTACTCCTCGGACACCAGCATGCCCAGCACGCCCAGCTCACCGAGCTCCCGTACCACCTCCATCGGGAACTTCTCCTCCTTGTCCCACTCGCGCGCGTAGGGCTTGACCTTGCGCTCACAGAAGTCACGGAGGGAGGCCTGGAGGGCTCGATGACTTTCAGGAAGTTCGAAGTCCATGTCGGGATGTATAGCAGAGGGGGGTGGGGGGACCATCAAACCGGGTAGACGCCGTGCTTCTTCGTCTCCCGGGGCTGGAAGCGCCGGGAATACACCTCATAACGCTGCAACAGCTCGTTGCGCAGCCGGTCGCCGGGGATGATCTCGTCCACCACCAGCTCGCTCGCCAGCTTGTAGATGTCCACGTCCTGACGGTACTCGTCCCGGAGCTGCTGGACGTAGGCGGCCCGCTCGGCCTCGGGCTTCTCCTGGATCTTGTTGAAGTAGACGGCATTGACCGCCGCCTCGGGGCCCATCACGGCGATCATCGCCCCGGGCAGCGCCAGGGTGGCGTCCGGGGCGAAGCCCGGCCCGCTCATGGCGTACAGGCCCGCGCCGTACGCCTTGCGCACCACCACGCAGATCTTCGGCACGCTGGCCTCGGACACCGCGGAGATCATCTTCGCGCCCGCCCGGATGATGCCCGCGCGCTCCACCTTGGTGCCGATCATGAAGCCCGGCACGTCCGAGAGGTAGAGCAGCGGGATGTTGAAGGCGTCGCACAGCCAGATGAAGCGCGCCGCCTTGTCCGCCGAGTCCACGAAGAGCACGCCGCCCTTGTACTTGGGCTGGTTGGCCACGATGCCCACCGGCCGCCCGCCAATGCGTCCCAGGCCCGTGATGATCTCCTGGGCGAAGAGCTTCTTCACGTCGAACCAGCTCCCCTCGTCGATGAGCTCGTTGATGAGCGCATACATGTCGAAGGGCTTGTTCTGGTCCGCGGGGATGATCTCATCCACCCGCTTGCCGCTGGCCTTGGGGGCCTTGGGCTCGAGCCGGGGCGGCGCCTGGGTGAAGTTCTCCGGGAAGTAGCTCAGGTACCTCTTGGCCGTCTCGATGGCCTCCTGCTCCGTCTTCACCAGCACGTCGCCCACGCCCGACACCGAGCAGTGCATCTTCGCCCCGCCCATCTCCTCCAGCGTCACCTTCTCGCCGATGACCATCTCGGCCATGCGCGGGCTGCCCAGGTACATGGAGGCGTTGCCGTCCACCATGATGACCAGGTCGCAGAACGCCGGGATGTAGGCGCCGCCCGCCGCCGAGGGCCCGAAGAGGAGGCACACCTGCGGCACCTCCCCGGACATGTGCACCTCGTTGTAGAAGATGCGGCCCGCGCCCCGCCGGCCCGGGAACATCTCCACCTGATCCGTGATGCGGGCACCCGCCGAGTCCACCAGGTACAGCAGCGGACAGCGCAGCGACTTCGCCGTCTCCTGGACGCGGAGGATCTTCTCCACCGTCCGCGCGCCCCAGCTCCCCGCCTTCACCGTGGAGTCGTTGGCCATGATCGCCACGGTGCGCCCGGCCACCTTGCCCAGGCCGATGATGACGCCGTCCGAGGGCAGCTCCGGATCCAGGTTGTTGGCGAGCTTGCCGTCCTCGATGAACGACCCCTCGTCCACCAGCAGCCGGATGCGCTCGCGGGCGAACAGCTTGCCCGTCTCCCGGTTCTTCGCGTGGTACTTCTCGGCTCCGCCCTTCTCCACCTGGGCGATCTTCTCGAGCAGCTTCTGGTCGAATGACATGGCGGGGCGGGGGCATACCAGAAAGGTGCTCGCCTGGCTGCTCTCTCCGTTCACCCCCCTACTGGGCACGCCGCGTCATGGCCTCGCTCTGCCTTCCAGCCGACGCCCGCCCCCTCTCCCAGGGGACAGCGTACTCCCCGGGGGGTGCCTCCCTCGCCTCCCCTCCCTAGCTTGATGCCCCGCGGGGGTGGGCGGCCGTGGGGGAAGTCCACCTCTCGTAAGGCTGTGGCCACAGGAGGAGGACGGAATGTTGTTCGCGACGAAGGCCAAGTGGGCGGTGAAGAGCGACGTGTACCGGAAGCTGATCGCTCGGAAGATCGTCAAGGACCTGCCCAAGTTCGCCAAGAACCAGTGGAACGATTTCGATCCGGATGACGTGCTGCGCTACGTGGGTCTCACCACCTACAAGCCCGCCCGCAGCTCGTTCGCCGGTGTGGGCGCGTTCATCATCGGCTGCGCCGTCGGCGGCATCGCCGCCCTCATGCTCGCGCCCAAGGCGGGCACCGAGCTGCGCACCGATGTGAAGGACAAGGCCATGGGCTACCTCGGCAAGCAGGGCATTGGCACCAGCCCGGAGAAGACCGCCAGCGCCTAGTAGTCGCCTGCGGCCCACCAGCCAGGGAGGGGAGCGCCAGCTTGTGCTTCCCTGTTTCGCCGGTGGGCTTCCCGCGAGGGGACCCGGCGGCGTCCGACAAGGGACGGGACGACGCCTCCAGGCCCCCTTATCGGGTGCAAGTCGCTGAAATCATGGGAGTTTCTGGGCCGCTTCGCGCCGTCAGTACACGCGCAGCAGCTCGGTCCGGATGTCGAAGTGCGGCCGGCGGACGTCCGGGATGATCACCTCGCCGCGTGTCTCCTCGAAGCCGCCCGACAGCAGCCCCAGCGGGAACAGCGCCGAGATGTAGGCCGCGTCCGAGGCGTCGAGCTCCTCCAGCTTCGAGAACTTGATGGTGCGCGCGAAGCTCACGTGCCCCTCGATGCCCCAGACACTGCGCACGGTGCCCTTCGTCCTCGCGGCGAAGTGCTCGGAGGCGGGGCCGAGCGCCGCCAGCGACGTGGGCACGCGCTCGAGGACGTAGGCATCGAAGAGGGGGTTGCCCGAGCTCTCCATCAGCTTCACCGACAGCACCTGGCCCGAGCGGGACTGCTCCAGCTCCAGCTTCACGTGCAGCGCTCCGGCGCGCCGGTTGTACGTCTCCAGCATGTCCACCGTGGTGGGCCTCGTCCGGGCCCGCGCCCCCGCCGTCCCCGAGCGCGCCACGTCCTCCAGGCGCTCCGTCCCCGTGGGGCCTCCTCCCGCCTCGTCCGGGCTGCCGCTCGCGCCATAGCGCCCGGCGCTCGTGAGCAGGTCTCGCAGGGCCTGGCCGCGCTCGGGCGTGGCCTTGAAGAAGTGCTTGAGCACCCCCTGGTACGCGAAGAGCGGCGCGCCGGAGAGCCCCTTCTCCAGGGCCTTGTCCATGTCGCCGAAGAAGCCGTCCACGAGGCCGTTCTGCACGCGCAGGCTCGCCATGCCGTCATCGAGGAAGCCCTGGACGCGCCCCTGGACCCGCTGGCCCTCCTCGGCGAGGAGCTGCTCCGGCGAGGGCCCATCCCCTGGTCGCAGCGTGCGTCCGGTGGAGCCCCCTGGCCTCGTGGGCACTCCGGTCACGGGGAGTCCCCCAGCGCCCGGGAACAGGCGCACCGCGCGTGGCGCATCCGGCGGAGTCTCGGCCGGAGGGAGGGCCGGCGCGGGGGTCGCGGGAGGCGGTGCGGCGGCCGTGGCGCTCGGGGGCGGCGTCGCGGGAGGGGGGCGCGGAGGCCGGGAGGCGCTTCTCGGCGGTCGGGAGGGCGCGGGCGGCGTGCGTACGACCACCTCGACCTGGAGGGGCTCGGGACGCGTGGGAGGAGGCGTGCTCTCGGGCGGCGCCAGGAACAGCACGAGCCCCAGGCCCAGGTGGAGGGCCAACGAGAGGATCAGTGCCTGGACCAGGCGAGAGCGCCGCATACACGGCCAACGCTGGCAGAGATACGCCCGTCGCACAAAGGAGGGCGAGGCCGGTTCGTTCTCCTCCGTGAAGGCCCGTGCTCCCCGAGGGTGATACCGGGGAAGAAGGCTTCGGCTAGGTTCCCTCCACGGGGAGGCGTCATGGAGTCGAAGCTGGGAAAGAGCCGCGCGGTCCGGGTTGGCGTGGGGTTGGGGATCGCCATCGCGGTGCTCGGGGCCTTCTTCTTCGCGAGGCCGAGGAAGCCCTCGGGAGACCTCTGGCTGGCGAACGCGGAGACGCGCCCCCGAGAGGCCCGCCTCAGCTACCCGGCCGCCGATGTCTACCGGCCCCATGGCACCACCCGGGCCGGGGCCCCCACCGTGCTTCCTCCCCTCCCCCTCCAGGAGCTCGCTGCGCTCGAGGAGGCGAAGGACTTCCACGGACTCGCCACCGCCTGGCTGCTGCGCGGCAACCCGATCCAGGCCGCGCCGTACCTGGCGAAGGCCGGCCACTCGCCGGACCTGGACAGCGACCGGGCCCTGCTCGCCCTGGACACGGGGGACTTCACCGAGGCCCTGGTGCTGAGCGACGGCGTGCTGGCGGCCGCGCCCAGCCACCCGCGGGCACTGTGGAATCGGGGGCTGGTGCTGCGCGAGCTCGGCCTGGGGCTCCTGGCCGCGGAGTCCTTCGAGCGCGTGGCCGCCCTCGGGGAGCCCGGCTGGAGCACCGAGGCGAAGCAGCGCGCGGAGGCCCTGCGCGGGCAGGTGGAAGCGCACCCGGCCTCCTATGCCGCGGCGCGCAAGGTGGGCGATGCGATGCGCACCGGTGGCCCCGTCTCCCTGGAAGAGGCTCGTGCCTTCCCGGGACTCTTCCGCCTCTTCTTCTACGACGCGCTGCGCGCCGCCCCCACCCGCGAGCGCACGCTGGAGCTGCTGCCGCTGGCCCAGGAGCTGGATCGGCACGAGGGCAAGGGCATCCTGGAGGCGCTGGTGCACCGCGTGGCCGGGCGCGACTTCTCCCGCCGAGGCCCCCTGGCTCGCGAGCATGATCGGCTCCGGCGCGAGCGCCGCCCTCCCGCCGAGTGGCAGCCGCTCATCGCCCAGGCCCGCGCCGCCGGGGAGACGGACCTCCTGCTGGGAGCCTTCTTCCACGGCCAGTCCATCCGCGCCCACCTGGAGGAGTACGAGGCCCTCGCCACCCGCACCGGCGACGACTGGTTCTCCCTGCTGGCCGCCCACCAGCGCGCCCAGGCCGAGCTGGCGAAGGACCAGCACTCCCGGGCCGAGCAGGTGCTGAGCGCCGCGCAACGCACCTGCGCCACCAGCCGGCTGGAGGTGGAGTTCCAGACCTGAAGCTGTCTCAGGGAGAACGACGATGAAGGTGATGACTCAGTGGATGCGGGTGTTGGTGGCAGGAGTCGCCCTCACGGGTTGTATCGAGCCGATGGAGCCGGTTCCCGGACAGAACGGGATGCTCCCCCAGATGAACGAGCAGGCCTACGTCGCCGGCGAGACCCCGCTCACGACGACTCCGCCCACGGCCATCATGTACTCCCGGGGCATGGACACGAGGACGCTCTGGGGCTCGGCGTCGGCGCGGAGGTTCGTCCACGTGGTGGCGTACACGCTGCCGCCGGATGCCATGGGCATCACGCCTCCGCCGCGCTTCCGCGCCTTCGCCATGGACATGGCCACGCGCTCCTTCCTGTTCACCATCGACGGAGAGCGCGCTTCCCTGGGCCTCTTCAGCGACCGGATGCTCGCCGACAGAGCCGTGGTCATCGTCACGCCCGCGGGCTTCAATTATTCCGGCTCGTGCACGGCCCCCCAACGGCCGATGCCGGGCAGGGTGGAGGCCGCCCAGGTGTCCTCGGACGCGGGCACCACCACCGTGTGCGGCACCCAGCCCATTCAGCAGCTCCCCCCCGTCGAAGGCCAGGAGGGTGGCCACGACTGGTTGTTCAACTGGTCCGGCTTCCAGGGCATGGCCGTTGGGCTGAGTGGCGGCACCTTCGACCACCAGTTCCCAGGCGGTACCGTCGTGCACGGTAGCGAGACGCTCGCCGAGTAACGGGGACACGAAGAGAAGGCCGGAGACCTCCCGGGCGCGTTCTCGCGCAACTTGTACACTTATTGTACAAGTTCGCGCACCGCGCGACCGGGAGGTCGAGGTCGTGAGGCGGTCGCCGTACCCTCCGAGGTGCTCGCCGCCACGGAGGGGGTGGGCCATGATGCGCGTCCCCCGCAGTCCCGAGGATGCCCATGCACTCCACCTTCTCGTCTCGCGTGTGGTCACTCGTCGCGGCGCTGGTCGTCACCGGTGTGACGGCCCCGACACTCGCCGCCGAGCCCAAGCCCACGAAGCCCACTCCCGCGGCCCCTGCCCCGGCAGCCCCCGCGCCCGCTGCTCCCGCCCCCGCGGCGCCCGCTCCGACTCCCGCCGCCAGTCCCCCGGAGCCCCGGCCGGCGGACGTGGCCACTCCCGAGTCGCTCGTGGCCGCGCTCTACGACGTCATCTCCGGGCCGAAGGGACAGGCGCGTGACTGGAACCGCTTCCGCTCCCTCTTCGCGCCCGGCGCGCGGATGATTCCTTCCGGGAAGCGGAAGGACGGCACCACCGGCCACCGCATGCTCTCGCCCGAGGACTACATCACCGGCTCCGAGAAGATGCTCGTCGAGGAGGGCTTCCGCGAGCGGGAGCTGCACAGCGTGGTGGAGCGCTTCGGTCCGCTCGTGCACGTCTTCAGCACCTACGAGGGCTTCCGCGAAGCGGACCTGTCGAAGCCCTTCGTGCGTGGCATCAACAGCATCCAGCTCGTCCATGATGGCAAGCGCTGGTGGGTGCTGACAGTGGCCTGGACCGCGGAGACGCCGGAGCAGCCGCTGCCCGCGAAGTACCTGCCCCCGGCCAAGGGCTGAGCGAGCCACGGCCCCTCACCCATCGAGGAGGTGGCACTCCACCTCCTTCATTTCTCCCAGCACCTGGAATCCCGCGCGCGTGTAGATGCGCTCCGCCTCGGGATTGGACACCTGAAGGAAGAGCGGCACGGTGGCCAGACGTTGCAGGTGGGCCACCGCCAGGGACGCGGAGGTCCTCCGGGGGCCCTCAGCGTGCCGCGAGGAGCAGGAAGATCGCGTTCAGGCCCAGTCCCACCGAGGCATGGAGGGGACTGCCTCGCGAGGAGCCGACGGAGAACTCCAGGTGGCCAATGGGCCCCAGGCACAGCTTCAGCCCGACGTCTCCGCCGTAGTTGAGGCCCTGGCCGGGTGGAGCCCCTGGCAGTCCCCCGAGCATCACTCGCGCATACGGCACGAGCCAGGTGTTGACGAAGTGCTGATACCCGATGAAGCCGTTGAGCTCCGGCATCCCCGCGCCAAAGGCGGCATGGAATCCGAGGTCCAGCCGGCGTGACAGGAAGAGCATCGGCTGCACGTTCAGCGTCATCGCCGAGCCGAGTCCCCCTCGGGAGTCCACCCGGAAGTGGCCGATGTACTCCACGGCCGGCTTGTCGATCGCGGGCGCCTCGAAGCGCAGCCCCTGGGCAATCTCCAGGTCGCTGGCGCTCCCCCGGGCCTGGTAGAGGTCCGCCAGGGCCTCGTAGGCCTCCGGGAACTCCTCGATGTACGCCTTGCGGAGCGGGGGCTCGGCCGCCTCCAGCTCACCGCGCTTCATCAGGAGCTGGCCCTGGGTGATGCAGCTCGTGGCGATGCCGCCCTCACACCCCTGGCCATAGGCGGTCTCCGCCTGCCGCGCGTCTCCGTGGGCCACCAACTCATCGCCCCAGTCGACGCATGCGCCCGGGCTGCCCGCCGCGCAGTCCTTCTGGGGGTGGTAGGCCGCCGAGGTGGCACACGCCGCAGTGACGAGCGGCAGCAGCACGACGAGCCATCGGACGGAGGGGCCGGTGTCCATGGCCCCATGATACTCCGTCCGGGCGGGCCCAGGTGGCACCCGGGGCCCCGCCAGGCTCTCAGGCCGCGTGCAGCTCCACCGGCATCACCCAGGGACCGCGGACGGTGAGCGAGTAGTTCCACTCGAACCGATCCGTCTTCACCTCGAAGCGCTGGAAGCGGTCGAGCAGCGTCTCCATCGCGATGCGGGCCTCCATCCGGGCCAGCGCCGCGCCAATGCAGAAGTGGGCGCCGTGGCCGAAGGGCATGTTGTTCGTCCCGGTGCGGGAGATGTCGAAGCGATCCGGCTCGTTGAAGTGCGTCTCGTCCCGGTTGGCCGAGCCGATGAGCGCCAGCACTGGCGAGCCCGGAGGCAGGCGGACGCCGTGCAGCTCCACCTCGGCGGTCGTCAGACGCAGCACGGACTGCACGGGGGCGTGGTAGCGCAGCACCTCCTCGATGAACGCCGGCACCCGCGAGCGATCCTCGCGCACACGCGCCAGCACGTCCGGGTGCTCCGCCAGGGACTGGACGAGGAAGTTGAGCAGGTGCACGGTGGTCTCCAGCCCCGCCACCAGCAGCAGGTTGAGGAAGCCCATCTGCTCCGAGGGCGTGAGGGACTCACCATCCACCTGGACGCGCAGCAGGTCGCTCACGAAGTCGTCCTGGGGGTGGCGCCGCCGCTCCTCCATGGCCTCGTTGAGGTACCGGTCCATCTCCTCCAGCGACTGACGCGTGCGGGCCTGGGTGACCAGGTCGTCGTCCGCCACGCCGGGGACGTTGACCATGTCGTTCGCCCAGCGCTTGAAGTGCTCGTGCGTCGACGTGGGCAGCCCCAGCAGCGTGCCGATGACGAAGCTGGGCAGGTGCATGGAGAACGCCTCGACGAAGTCCACCGTGCGGCCGGAGGGAATCCTCGAGGCGAGCTCCTCGGCGCAGGCGCGGATGCGAGGCTCCAGCCGGGCCAGGGCCTTCGCCCCGAAGGCGCGGCTGATGAGCGAGCGCAGCTGATCATGGCGCGGAGGATCCATGGCCAGCAGGGTGTCCTCGAGCGCGTTGCGGGGCAGCCAGGGCTTCTCCGAGAACAGGAGGAAGCCCTCCGAGGAGTAGAGCCGCGGGTTCTTGAGCACGGCGAGGACGTCGTCGTACCGGCTGATGGCCCAGAAGCCACCAGGGTCCACCTGGAACACGGGCGCGTTGCGCCGCAGCTCGGCATAGAGGGGATAGGGATTGGCGCGAGTGTCGGGGGCGAAGAGGTTGGGACGGGTGTTCATGGGAGTGCTCTTTTACTTCCGGCACCCGCCCGCGAGAAATGGATCATTCCCCAAGGGCTGGAGGCGGCTCGCGCCGCGCGAGCGAGGACAGATGCGGATCGCTCCTCCAGAAGTCGATTCCCATCTCGGCGGCCTTGTCCACGGAGCACACCACCAGCCGCACCTGGATGGTGAGCAGCTCCACGTCCAGCAGCTTGATCTTGATGTCGCCCGCGACCACCAACCCCTTGTCGAGGACGCGATCCAGCACGTCCGCGAGCGTGGCATTCCGGGGACCCTGAACGATGCGTTGTTGTGACGTCACGTGTCCTCCTCACAGCAGCTTGCCGAGCGGGCCCAGATCGAGGTTCAGGTCTTCTTCCGTGAGCCCGAACTCCACGCGGAGCCGCTCGATCTCCTCGGCCTGACGCATCAAGGTCATTCCCAGCCGCTCGATCTCCTCGTCCGTCAGGGAACCGCCCTCCATGCGGCGGATGGCCTGCTTCTCGAGCAGCTCGTGCAGCAGCTTCACCAGGGTGAGCACCAACTGCCCGAGCCCGTTCTTCAGCTTGCCCTCGTCGAGCGAGAGCCGCCGTGGAGTCGGATCGCTCTTGCTTCGCAGCACCGCCTCGAGCTGCCCTCCCACGTCGCTCATCGCGCCCCTCCCCCAGGCCCGGAGAGCGACGGCAGCGGCGAGGGCAGGACGAGCCCCGCGCGCCGCGCCGTGTCCGTCGAGCACACGATGAGCTGCAGGCCGAGGTAGACGAGGTCCACATCCGCCACCGACAACACGATGTCTCCGCGCAGCGCCACGCCCTTGTGGAGCACCCGGTCGAGCGCTTCACAGAGGGAGATGGGCTCGGACTCCTCCAGCTCTTGATTCACGTCCCCTCCCCTTCCTGACCCGCGAGCTCCTCCACGAAGTCCTCCGCCTGGCCGGGTGCCTCGTCCTCCTTGGCGAGAGCCTCCTCCTGGCGCGCGAGGATGGTGTCGAGCCGATCGAGCAGCGCCGCCTCTTGCGCCTCGAACTCGTGCTCTTCGAGCTGCCCGGACTCCAGCCGCAGATACAGCTCCCGCAGCCGCGTCTTGAGCTCCTCTTCTTCCCGCTCCTGCTCCTGCCCCAGCGCCTCGTCGACCTTCCGGGCCACCCAGAGCAGGCCGTGGAACGGTGCGAACAGGAGGTCATCGATGAGCAACATGCTCACTCCCGCCCGAGCCCGGCCGGGAGCTTCAGCTCCGTGAAGCTATGCGGAGCCCACGGACCGTTGAACTCGAAGGTGAAATGGTCATCGAAGTCCTTCGCGGCGACCTCGACCAGCTTCTCGAAGGCGCCGAGCCCCTCGCGCGGCACCAGGCACGAGAGGTTCATCACCTCGCGCTCCCCGCGCGGTGGGTTCCACTTCAGCTCGACCCCACGCTTCCGGAGCACCGCCGCCACGTGCTCGGAGTGCAACTGCCGATCAGCCTCGCGCAGGTGCTCGAACAACTTCCCCACCTGGATCAGCTCCTCGCGGCCGAGATCGTGGCGACCCTTCAGACGATCCCGCATGGCGCCGAGCTCCGGGTGGATGGTGACGAAGTAGTCGAAGAGATCCGGGGTGCTCCAGTTCACCCGGAGCCCCATCTCCACCTTGCCGGCGACATTCTCGAGCTGCTCCCGGAACACCTCCTGGCTCTCCTCCAGCCGGGCGCGCACGGCCTCGTCACTTCGGGCCACGAGGCCGAACGCCGCCGGCAACACGGTGGTGTGCTCCATCAAGCGTCGCAGGACCGCTTGATGCGCGAGGAGATGCTTGCGCTCAGGCCGGAGGCGCGTACGGCCCACCCGACTCACCGCCGCGGAGAGGTCCCCCACGGTGATGCAGTACACCTCGCCGCCCTCGATGCCGAGCGAGCCCGTCTCTCCGACGCCCGCCGTGCCGGCGAGCACGGCATAGAGATACGTGCCTCCTGCCTGAGCGTTCATCATCTCCCCAGCTCCCTTCGTGTGGTGTTCAGGGTTGGTTCCGCTACGCGCCCACCGCGGCTGGCGCGGCGATCGTCGCGGCCGGCATGACCGAGCTCGTCACCGGCAGGGCCGCGTTCTTGAGCGCCGAGCTGGTGCTCTCGGAGAGGCCCATCGCCGCCGCGTACTTCAGGTACGTATCGACCGAGGCGATGACGACACGCGCCTCCACCGACAGGATCTGGATGCCCACGAGCGAGACCGTGGCCCACACATCAATCACGATGCCCTTGTCGAGGATGATGCTGATGACTTCGGCGAGGCTGGATGAATCGGTCGATTTCTGGATGGCCGCCATGGCTCTGCCTCCTGGTTGTGTTGGGCCTGGACTCGCTCCGTCCATGCTTGCCCTCACGATTAGCAGGGGCTTCCGACATGTCTTTCATTCAACAGCAAAGGCAGACATGTCGTCCCAACACAGCAAGGCACTCACGCCACGAAATTGAAGGGAGGCCACGGCCCGCTCAGCGTGAGCTCCGCGGGGCCCACGTCGGGAATGGGCGACAGCGCGGCGCGGAACGCGGCCATCTGCTCGCGCGGTACCAGGAAATACAGTGAGCAGAGCATGGGCTCGCCCGAGCGCGCGGGCGAGAGCTCCGAGCGGTGCTCCCTGCACAGCGGCGCCACCTTCGCCAGCAGGGCCTGCTCCAGCGCCGCGCACCGGTCGCGCAGTTGGTTCTCCGCGGCATGGCGCCGCTGCCGGGCCTTGAGGTAATCGGCACCCGAGCGGCTCTCAAGCGCGCTCTCCGCTGGCGCGGCGGATGGAGGCGGCGCGGAGACCAGCGCCCGCACGCCCATCTCCACGCAGCCGGCGATCCGCGTGAGCGCGCGTGAATAGACGGTCCGCTGCGCGTCGAGGTGCTCGCGTACCGCCGCCTCGTCGGGGAGCACGCCGCCGAAGCGCATTGGCAACACATTGGCGACGGCGTGCAGTGAGCGGATGACGCGCTCATAGTCGAGCAACTCCGCCCTCGCTGGCGTCGCCGCCCGCGCGGGCTCCGCGAGGGGGGAGACCACGGCCGCGAGCTCGCCGTGGACGATCCGCCGGAGCCCACCGCCGTGTACTCCGCGCCCGTCGCCCGGCAACGCCGAGGCCGCGTCCACGATGCCATAGAGCAGCAGCTCAGCCATGGGTCCGCTCCTGGTTCTCCTCGCTCGGCGTGTCCCCGAAGTGCGGCGCGAAGCTGTAGGCCGGCCAGGGCCCTCGCGCCGACAGGTGGAGCCCGTGTGCCGACAACGGCTCCGCCAGCGGCTCGAGGCGCCTGGCCAGTTCCGCCTCCGCGCCGCGCGGAACGAGGAGCGCCCAGTGGAAAGCCCCCTCCGACGGGGGCCGCAGGGGGCGCCGCGCGAGCACCAGTCCCTCGAGGGCCCGGGCGATCGTCGCCTGGGTCTCCTGGGCCCACACGCGCGCCGCTCGCGTCGCGTCCTTGCGCAGCTTCTGCTCCAGCAGATAGCGAGCCCCCGCCGACGCCGGCAGCTTCGCCACGCGGGGATCCGCGGCGAACATCGCCTCCTCGCAGGCGAGGACATCCAGCGCGCCGTGGAGCGACCATTCCTCCTCGTGCGCCGCCTTCTCGAGGAAGGCCTCTATCCGCGCCCGCTCGCGCCGGAGCAACTCCTCGAGCCGCTCCGCCGACGAGAACAGGCAGCCGAAGCGCAGTGGCAGCACCGGAGAAGCGCCCATCATCCGCGCGATGACTTCCTCGTGACGCAGGGCACGCGGCCCGAGCCAGCCCAGGTCCTTCAAATGGGCCTCGCCCACCTCCCCTGTCCATTCGTGAAGCGGCACCTCGCAGCAGATGGCGGCGAGCTCCTCGTGCACTCGCGCGACGAGTGGCGCCTCTCCGGCGAAGCCGGGGCCCACCGCCATCTCGGCCGCACCCGCGCGCGCGAAGCAGAAGACGTACAGCCCCACGCCGTCATCACCCTCGGAACGAACCGTCTCTCTCGCATTCATGGCGTCCCGGAGTGTCTCAACCCCCTCCGACACACTTCCCCGCGGAGCGCGTCAGGCCGCGTCGACTCGGGGCGCGCCGTGCTGGACCTGCCGGTCCTCGACGACGAACGGCTCACACGGGCGGCCTTGCGAGTCGCGGAAGGACAGGTGGAAGCGCAGCACCTTTCGCGCCTCGCCGTGGGTGTAGTAGTCCGTGCCGTTGCGCCACGCGTGGAGGTAGAGGGCATAGAGGCCCTCCCCCACCTTCTCCAGCGAGGGGTGTCCCGGGCCATTCCACGCGCCGCGCAGCGCGGGGCTCTCGCTGTCCATCAGCAGCCGCTCGTCGCGGATCCGCCCGTGCAGGACGTCATCGAGCTTGCCCACATAGGTGTGGTACTCGTGGTTGCCGAAGAAGCCGGCGCTGTAGATGACGTAGCGCTGCCCGTTCTCCCGGACGAAGAACTGTCCCTCGATGAGCCCGCCGTGCTGGGGCCCGTTGGTGAGGATGACGTTGGGGGAGCCGACGAAGTCGAGCACCCCGTCCGGCCCGAGGGTGAACTCGCGGGCGACCAGCGGCGTCGGCGCGGCGCGCTCCTGGCCCGTAGCCGCGTCCACCCAGCGCAGGGCGTTGCCGTCCACCTTGACCACCAGGGCCTGGCGCTTGCGCCCGAAGCCGTCCGCGATGCGCGCCACGGTGCCGTCGATGGTGCCCAGCACGGGGTTGTCTCCCGCGGGCCCTCCCGGGTAGTCCGGGGCGAGCTCCTTCACGCGCGGGTTGACGTCCAGGGGCCCCTGGTCCTTCCAGGGGCCCTCGATGGAGCGGCTCGTGGCGTAGGCGCTCCGCAGCACGCCCTGGCGGTCGCGCGCGGTGTAGAAGAGGACCAGCCACTCGCCGAGCTCGAAGATCTCCGGGGCCCAGCGCGCGAGCAGGAGGTCCTCGGGCAGGCCCGGCTCGGCGGGCACGGGCTCGCCCTGGTTCCACCACGCTGGGAGCTGCCCCTCGGGGAAGAGGGCCAGGTGCCGCCCGTCCTTCATGGCGGGCTCGAACCGGGACAGCGTCTGGCTCCACCGGTAGAGCGGGAAGGCAGAGGGGCGGTTGTTGAAGGTGGCGATGAGCCACAGCCCCTGCGTCCGCGCTCCGTCCGGGCTCGTGGCCGAGATTCTCAGGGCGAACGGGTCCGGCATGTTGTCGGCGAGGAGCGCCTCGGGCACCCGGGCCGGTCGCGCGAGGAGCTCGCCCGGCGTCACGCCCCACTCGGAGGCGTTGACCTCGAAGGGCGCGGCCAGGGCCGACGCGAGCGTGTTGTGCGTCAGGTGCTCCAGGGGAGCGGACAGCCGAGGATCGGAAGAGAGAGGAGCGGACGTCTGCTCGAAGTTTTCGGGCGGCATCGGGTCCAGAGCAAAGGTGACGGCAGCGGGAACCCGGCTGGCCATCGAGCTCATTCCGCCTGGGCTCGACCCCGACGATGGCGTGCGCGCCTGGCTGGTGGGCGGCCATGCACTCTCACACTCCACCCACGGCTGTACATGCCCCGGCTTTTATCAGCTCGGGCCCCACGTTCTTGCCCCTCGGTGAAGGACGGGGTCGTTCCACGGGGTCCTGTTTTCAAGTATTTCGTCTTCCACCCATGAACCACGCTCCCCCTTCCCCCGCGCGCGCGCGGGCATATCCCGACGTGGTCAAAGTCCTCGGAGCGCTCGTGGCGGGCACCCTGCTCGTCGTCCATCCCGGCTGCCACGAGGCTCCCAGGCCCCCGCCCAAGCCCCCGCGGCCGATCCGCGTCCAGGTCGTGGCCTTCAATGACTTCCACGGCAACCTGGAGGCCCCCACGGGCAGCAACGGCCGCATCCGGGCGCCCGCGAGCGATGGGGGTACCGCCGACGTGAATGCCGGCGGCGCGGCCTTCCTCGCCCATCACCTCCAGAAGCTGCGGGCGGACAACCCCGACAACACGGTGGTCGTGTCCGCGGGGGACCTGATCGGCGCCTCGCCGCTCGTCTCCGGCATCTTCCACGACGAGCCCACCATCGAAGTGATGAACATGATGGGGCTGGACCTCAACTCCGTGGGCAACCACGAGTTCGACGAGGGCGTCACCGAACTGCTGCGCATGCAGAGGGGGGGCTGCCACCCGGTGGATGGGTGCAAGGCGAGCCCGACCTTCCCCGGCGCGAAGTTCAAGTTCCTCTCCGCCAACGTCTTCACGGACGTGGCCACCCGGAAGACGCTCCTCCCGGCCTATGACATCCGCGAGTTCCAGGGGGTGAAGGTCGCCTTCATCGGCATGACGCTGGAGGGGACGCCGCTGATCGTCAACCCGGCCGGCGTGGCGGGCCTCACCTTCCAGGACGAGGCGGACACGGTCAACGCCCTGGTCCCCGAGCTGAAGCAGCAGGGCGTGGAGGCCATCGTGGTGGTCATTCACGAGGGCGGCCTGCAGACGGGTCTCTATGACGAGTGCCCCGGCATCTCCGGCCCCATCAAGGAGCTCGTCGAGCGATTCGATGACGAGGTGGACGTGGTCGCCTCCGGCCACACGCACCAGGCGTACAACTGTGTCATCGACGGCAAGCGCGTCACCAGCGCGGCCAGCTACGGGCGCCTCGTCACCGACATCGACCTGGTGCTGGATCCCGTCTCGCATGACGTGGTGGAGACGAGCGCGCGCAACATCCTCGTCACGCGTGACACCGCGGAGCCCACCGTGGACGCGTTCGTGAAGGATCGCATCCACAAGTCGGCGCGACTGCGGGACACGGTCATCGGCACCACCCCGAGCGAGCTGAAGGCCCCCGTACGGCCGCTCCCCGCGGGTGCCTCGGGTGAGTCCACGCTCGGCAACGTCGTGGCGGACGGGATGCTCGCGGCCACGCGCGACGCGCGACTCGGCGGGGCCGTCATCGCCTTCCAGAACCCGGGCGGGGTGCGCGCGGACATCAACGCCGGAGACATCACCTTCGGAGAGGTCTTCGCGGTCCAGCCCTTCGCCAACAACCTGGTGACGCTGACGCTGACGGGCGCGCAGCTCGAGACGCTGCTGGAGCAGCAGTTCCAGTCGGCCGGCACGCTCATCCTCCAGGTCTCGCGGGGCTTCGCCTTCAGCTGGAAGGCGTCGGGGCCACAGGGGGACAAGGTGGATCCGGCGTCCATCACCCTCCATGGCAGGGTCATCGACCGGGCGGCGAACTACCGGGTCACGGTGAACAACTTCATGGTCTCCGGGGGTGACGGCTACACGGTGCTGACCGAGGGGAAGGATCCGCTCACGGGCGTGCTCGATCTCGACGCGCTCGAGGCCTACACGCGCGCCAACAACCCGTTGCCCACGCCCGCCCTGGGTCGCATCACCCGGCTCCCGTGATGCCACGCCTCTCCCCGCGGTCCCAGCTCGGGAGCGAGGTGGGTTTCGAGGAGACGACCGTCAGCAACCGAGAGGGCCAGTTCCCCTGTGCCGCGCACATGAAGACGCCCTCGGTTTTTCTCTCGGTGGTGCTGGTGGTACTGACCGCGTGCCAGAGCCATACGGATATCGGCGTGGGTCCGCGCCTGGACTTCGCCATGGAGTCGCCGGGCCCGAGTCCTCTGACCGCCCACCTGGCTGCGGCACGCCCCGGGGCCGAGGTGCTGGAGGGGACGAACGAGGTGCGCACCCAGGCGTGGGCGGCGGCGCGCCGGCTGAAGCACACGGGCGCGTGGCTGGCGCTCGGGTTGCGGAGGGAGGGCGAGCAGGTGCGGTTGCTCGTCGTCCACGCGCATGAGGGGAAAGGCGCCGAGGTGGGCTCGGTGGAGGCGGAGGACTTCCGCCGCCTGGTGGAGTGGGCGCTGTACCGGTACGTGCGGGGCCAGCGGGGCGAAGTGGTGCTGACGCTGCGGCGCGGTGAGGGCATGTGGCGCGAGGAGGTGGAGTCCACGGGCCCAGTGCTCTCGGCCACCCCACCCCAGGCGCCCTACGAGGCCTTCCTGCGCTACCAGGGAGAAGCGCTGCGGACCCCCGGCCTCTCCGAGACGGCGCGCCGCGAGGGCCTGTCGGCACTCAAGAAGCTGGAGGGCCAGATGTGGCTGCAACCGCGGGAGGCGCTGGAGACGGCGCCCTCTCCCCTGGAGCGGTACACGGCGCTGCTGCGGGAGGAGCGACAGCGCGAGGTGCGCTGGCGGGAGGTGCAGCGCAAGCTGGCCGAGTACGAGGCGTGGGGAAGAAGGCTGCTGGACACCTATGCCCCGCCCCCGCGCCGCCTGGCTCCGGGCTACCTCTTGAGCGAGTCGCCGCTGCGCGAGCACTCGCTGCGAGCCCTGGGTAACGCCACGCTGGCCTGGGCCTACGCGCATACAGAGGACCCGGACTTCCTCCGGCGTACGCCCGAGGAGGTGGCCCTCTACCTGCTGGCGAGCCGCTCGGCCCTGGCCAGCGCGGTGCACCTGGGACGCCTGGCTCCGGTGGTGTTGGACTACAACGAGGCTTTCGACCCAGAAGCCTACCCCGCCGAGGACCTGGTGCTGGAGCTGCTGGTGGGCCTGACACCGGGCGCTGGCGAGACGATGGACGCGCGGGCGGCCGTCACTGGCTACAGCCTCACGGGCCACGCCCTCACACGCACCGAGCGCGTGGTGTGTGCGCTGGGGGTGCTGCTGCCCTTCGTGACCGGCACCGTGCTGATGAAGGCTGGCGAGGACACGGAGCGGTTGGCGTTGCTCACCGGCCGGGGCCTGAACGAGGTGGAGGTGCTCTCGCGTGTGGCCTCGCACCTGTCACCACAGGATGCGAAGGAAGTGGAGCGCCTGCTGGGGGCGGCCTCCCGGGGTCACACCTTCACCGAGGAGGAATCGCGCTTCCTCAACGGGGTGGCACGTGGCCTGGAGGCGCCGTTGCGCGAGGCGGCCGGAGCCCTGCGGGCGGGCCAGAAGGTGCCGCTGCTGGGAGTGCGCACGTTGCCAGACGGCAGCCGGCTGCTGCCCGGCACCCGAGCCCACAAGGCCCAGCGCTGGGTGGACTACCAGTTCCGCCACCCGGAGAAGTACCGCCGCTTCTCCTTCCAGCCGGACGCGGACTGGGAGCGCCAGTACGAGATCCTCCTGAAGAACCGGCCAGCGGGTAATGCCTTCGAGGACGCCATCCTCCAGGCCCACCAGTACGAGCGCAACACCGCGATGATGATGCCGCCACCGGGCAGCGGCGCCCAGGGCTTCATCCCCGACGCGGTGAAGGGCCAGCCGGCGGAGCTGGTATGGGGACAGCCCTACCCCTTCGTTGAGTCCAAGGCCCGCAGGGAACTCTCCCTCTCCGGCAACCTCAAGGCGATGATTGACTACGTGGACAAATACGGCGGTCACCTCGAGCTGTGGGTCCGCTCCGCCAAACATCCCGATGGGGCAACACGGCTTTCAGGAACGCTTCTGCGTAGTTTGGAAAGGCTGGAAGCAGAGGGTAGAGCTGTCTTGAGGCCCTACCCATGATGCGCTCTCCGACAGAAACCGATATTCGAATCGGGCTTCCCCCTGGCCCGGTCTCGGGCGAAATCGTGCGGGAGTTTCTCGACCTCGTACTTCGCAAGTTCCGATGGTTCGAACCCAGACGGTTTGGCCATGTCTCCCTGGAAAAATCAATTGATCCGGCCCGCCTCGATCTCGCGCCAATCATTGCGTATTAC
>NZ_DASVSO010000573.1:0-6782 GCF_036388035.1 Archangium sp. | reverse complement strand
TTCCTGCGTGGCCCTGAGGGCATCATCATCGGACTGGCCGAGCAGCTCAGCTGAAACGGCCAAACCAGGTCGCGCGCGTGAACCAGACGTGGACGTCCTCGAAAGGAACATCGCAATGTCGAAGGTTGTCGCAATCATGTCCATGTCGCTCGACGGCTACGTCGCCGACCTCAACGATGGCGTGGCCGAAGTATTCGACTGGTATTTCACCTCGGGGGACGTCGAATTCCACACCGGAGGGTCGGACCCCATGACGTTCAAGGTGTCCGGGCCGAGCGCCGAGCACCTTCGCGCTCTCACGTCCGGACTTGGTGCCATGCTCACCGGTCGACGCACTTTCGACGTCGCCCAAGGCTGGGGTGGAAATCACGCTTGGGGTCCAGCCTTCGTCCTTACCCACCACATCCCCGCCGGATGGCCGCGACCCCACTCGACTGTCCACTTCGTGACCGACGGCATCGAAAGCGCCGTGAACCAGGCCAAAGCCGCCGCCGCCGGGAAGTCCGTTGGGGTCCACGGCGCTGACACCATCCAGCAGTGCCTGAATGCTGGCCTCCTCGACGAAATCCACGTCGACATCGCGGCGGTTCTTCTTGGCTCCGGAATTCGACTCTTTGACCACCTCGTTGGCACGCCAGCCGTCCTTGGCAACCCGACGGTGATCCCGGGCGTCGGCGTTACACACCTGCGCTACCCAGTACGCAGGGCGTAGTCCTCCCCCACACCTTTCTCGTCGGCGGTGAGCTACCCGCGCAACGGAGGGGCTCCGCCTTGGTTCGGGACCAAGGGGTCGCAGGTTCAAATCCTGTCTCCCCGACCCTCCAGCGAACGCGCCTGAACGTCACTGAACGCCACCGGACAGCGGCTTGGCATCCCGCCCCTACTCCCACCGCAGGGAGGCCCGGGCCATGCGCTCCCGGGCCTCCGCGTCATCCACGGCCTCGTGGCTCAGGGCGAGGGCGTGTACAGCTCACAGGTGTCGCTGCCGACGTTGTAGCCGATGGCGCCCACGACGAGCACCTTGCCATTGAGCAGCCGCGTCGCCGTGTGCTTCCTCCGGGTGTTGTTCGTCGGTGACGTGAGGGCCCAGGTTCCCGTGTTCGGGTCGTACAGCTCCGCTTCCCGGAGGGCCCCGTTCGGCCCATCCCCTCCCGTCATCAGCACCTGGCCGTTGGACAGGCGGGTCATGGTGTAGTTCGAGCGGCGCACGACCGGGGCTTTGCCCCGCTTCCAGGTCTGGCTTTGGGGCTCATAGAGCCAGGTGAATGCGCCTCCGCCCACCAGCACCGTGCCGTTCGCCAGCAGCACCGCCGCGTGCTCACCCAGCGGTTCGTCTGGGGGGGCAATCGAGGTCCAGCTGTTCGTCGAGGGGTTGAAGAGCCGGGCGAGCGGGGTGTTCCAGTTTCCTCCCACCACCAGCACTTGGCCGTTGGGGAGCAGCGTGGCCGTGTGGCCCAGCACGCCGTGAGACGTCGCCAGGGTGGACCACCCGCCGGTCGCCGGGTCGTATGGAGCGGAAAGTCGTGGTGGACGAACTCCGCCAGGTCGCGCCCGTTGCGCAGGTAGCGCGGCGTGGCGTCGAACGTCTCTCCCTGGGCGGGGGACTGGCCGTTCTGGATGCGCAGCCATTCGTCGAAGGCGGAGACGCGGTCATCCCCGGCCACCCTCGTGCGGATGCGCTGGGAGACGGTCTGCGCGCCGTAGGGCACGTCCAGCAGCAGGAACTGCGAGATGAAGGGGCCCACCGTGCTGCCGGGCAGGCTGTCGCGGAAGAGCGTCTGCGCCGTCACCTGCCCGTTCTCCCGGGGGCCGCGGAACACGCCGAGCTGGTTGAGGCGCTGGAGGGCGTCGGGGATGACCGGCGTGGAGGCGGCGTAGTCCTGGAAGGAGACGTCGCGTGCCAGCGCCATCCAGTACAACTCCTCCATCTCCCCGGCGATCTCCAGGCCCGCGAAGGTGGGCGCGGGGGCGATGGCGAGCGCGTGGGAGTCCGCGCCCTCGAGCTGGTAGGCGTAGGCCGACTGCGGGTTGACGAGCATGCGGGTCCCGCCGAGGGTGATGGCCTCGAAGTCGGCTGGGTTGCCGCTGGAGATGGCGACCAGCAGCTTGTCGTACTCCTGCGTGTTGACGTCTCCGAGCCCATCGTGCGGCAGGCCCTTGGAGTAGCTGGCGAAGCGGCTGGGGTAGCGCGCCTCGTCGGCGTTGTCGGGGTGGCCGGGCAGGGGAATGCCACGCTGGAAGTTGGCGGCCTCCACCCGGACCATCTGGGCGGCGTCGGCGCGGGCGACCCCCGGGGTGGGGACGGCCCGCGGAGTGGGGCGCTCAGGCGCGGTGTCGGACTTCTTCTGCTGCTCAGGAAATGGCTGACACCATCGAGAGCCCTCCCCGAGCGCGCCGCGCCGAGCACCACCTGCCGCCGTTCGTCACCCGGCGCATAGACGAGCGACAGTTTGAGGTGCGCCTCACGCAGGCTGAACGGCCTACGGCCTCTACACCCGCACGGCGCAATCTCCCCCGGATTCCTGTTTGTAACAGGCCCGTCCGACCCTGGCAGGGGATTGCGCTCCGGTGCTCTTCCGGCTGGCGAGCCAAGGCGGGGCCTCGGGGATCGAACCTACCGCATCCTTTTCATGCACCGCACACTCACGTGCATCCTGGAGACAGTGCTCGGCATCAAGAGAAATCACAAATTAATCCTGCCACCTCAATATGGTCGCTGAATTTCTCTCATGGAGGCATTCCGTGCGGTATCGATTCCTGAGCAGAAGTCTTCTTTTGAAGTGGCTTGCCGCACTCGCGGTCGCTGGATGCGGCGGCAAGGGTGACGACTCCCCGCGGCCCTTGAAAGTCGAGTCGGTATCCCCCATCGGTGCCTCGTTTGTTGAGCGATTCGAAGCGATTGCCACCGACGGCAATGCGGGCGATCAAATCTACAATCATTGGGGCGGCAATCAGCCGCGCATCACGCGTCATGCGGATGGAACCATTCGCGTCCTGTACCTGAAAACCTCGGGCGGCCTGGTCAACTGGCGGCTGATGAAGCGCGCCCCCGCGACCGCCAGTTGGACTGAGGAGGCAACCGGCACTTCAACCGACGACGTCGTGCTCGTGCGTGATCCTGTCTCGGACCTG
The DNA here is from genome assembly GCF_036388035.1 of Archangium sp. GTDB lineage: Bacteria > Myxococcota > Myxococcia > Myxococcales > Myxococcaceae > Archangium. The sequence goes on along the minus strand of NZ_DASVSO010000573.1, from coordinate 3,650 downwards.
GCCCATGTTGTCGCTTATTGGCAATCGGTGCCCACTGTATATTCTTCACCTACGTTTACGCCTGGCACCACCATTCCAGGGAGCTGGCAAGAGCTGCCGCCAACCAGCCGGCACTATAGCGCGGTCGGTATCGGGGCAGACGGCACGCTGTGCTACAAGGCGTCGCGCGAACTGCCGACACCGGTTCCGACCTCCAATACGCAAACTCAGTACATTTGCGGTAGACATGACGGCCTCTCGACCTGGACGTGGGAAGCCCAGCAGACCATGAGCATTGGATTGCGCTACGCTTACGATTACATGTTTCCTGGCGCTTCGGGGGACGCGAACCGGCTCGTGGCCACGGCACAATCCGATTTGTACAAGACGGCCGCCGGTTACCCCAACTCCGCCAACAACTATATTTTCAATGGCATCCGGCTGTACTCCACGGGGGCTGGAGACACGGCCTCCTGGTCGCAATCGGAATTGGTAGTGCCATATTCGGCGCCTCCCTCGACGACGTCAGTGCCAACCGCGCGCCAGAAGGATGGCTTCATCGACAGCGCCGGGCGCGTGTTTTCGACCTATTTCGTTGAGCCGTCCGCTGGAGCATCGACTCCGGCGCGAGGGCATTACACGGTGATGGCGGACTCGGCGGGCAACGTCTTGTTCGGCACACGCTGGGCGTCGGTGCCAACATTTGGCGGGACGCGTATTTTCGAAGACGGAAAGAACCGGCTGTGGTTGCTGTGGACCGGGCAAGGAAGCCTCTTTACCTACGTCTATTTGTACCCAATCATCGAGGATCCGGTGACCCACGTTTTCTCGTTGGGTGCGATGACCGACCTGAGTACAGCGTTCTGGCCATATTCGATCAATGGAATGCCGATGCTGGCCGTGCCACGCGGAGGGCAGTTGATCGATAACGTGGTTGATGCGACGTTCGCCGCGAGTGACACGGTGTATGTGTCCGGTTCGCCGCTGGGACCCGAGTATCCAAACGGTAAGGCCGATCACCAGCGAATCTTCTATTTCCGCATCCATCTGCCCGATTGAACCGAAGGCCCGGCCGGAGAGCAGCTGCCCGCGCACTTCCATGCGAAGCTCGTCGAAGCACCGGCACCCAGGAAGTGAGTCGAGCGGAAGACACGCCATGCCGTGTAAAAAGGAGGCATGGCCAAACCACTCGCTGGGAAGATCGCCGTCGTCGCCGGAGCCACCCGTGGTGCAGGACGAGGAATCGCCACGGCGCTCGGCGAAGCGGGGGCGACCGTCTACTGCACGGGCCGCAGCGTCCCCGGAAGCCCGGGGATGAAGAACCGCCCGGAGACGATCAACGAAACGGCGGAGTTGGTGACCGCGCGGGGGGGCAAGGGTATCCCTCTGCGCGTCGACCACACGGTGCCCGCGGAGGTCGCGAGCCTCTTCGAACGCGTCGGCGAGTTCGACATCCTCATCAACGACATCTGGGGAGGCGATGATCTGATCGAGTGGGGCAAGAAGCTCTGGGAGACGAAGCTCGAGGACGGGCTGTTGCTGATCGATCGCGCGATCAAGACGCACATCATCACCAGCTACTACGGCCTTCCCCGGCTGCGCTCCGGTGGGCTGGTGGTCGAGATTACCGACGGCGACGCGTACTTCTACCGGGGGCATTTCTTCTACGATCTGGTGAAGACGTCGGTCATCCGGATGGCCTTCGCGCTCTCGCAGGAGCTGAAGGGGCGCGGCATCACCTCGGTCGCGGTGACCCCCGGCTTCCTGCGCTCGGAGTGGATGCTCGACCACTTCGGCGTCACCGAGGCGAACTGGCGCGACGCGGCGACGAAGATGAAGTCGTTCATCGCCTCCGAGACGCCGCTCTTCGTCGGCCGGGGGATCGCCGCGCTCGCCGCCGACCCGAACGTCGCGACGAAGAACGGGCGGGTGATCGCTTCCTGGGATCTCGGCGACGAGTACCGCGTCACCGACGTGGACGGCTCGCGACCGCATTTCGTGCGGTGGCTGCGAGAGAACGAGCCGACGGTCGCGGAGGCGTGGAAGAAGCTCGACGACACGTTCTACTCATACTGGGGGACGATGCCGTACGAGATGCCGGGGTAGGCTGGGCGTCGCATGAGAAGAGCTGAGGACAGGATGGCTCGCGAACGGCCCGCCGGGGTGCGGGCGAGGTGGGGCTGATGGGCACGCTGCTCGCGGTGCTGGCGCTCGCGGCCGAGCTGGTGGCCTGCCTGGCCGTGCTCGCCTTCGCGGCCGTCACGCTCGGGTTTCAGGGCGAGGCCTACCGCCGGGGGCTGGACCCCCTCCAGGCGGCGCTCACCTGGCTCGCGGTGCTGACCGCACTCGCGCCACTGCTCGTCACGCTCTGGGTGGCCTGGCGGCGGCTGTTCTCCTCGCAGCCGTGGGCTGGCGTGCCGCTCGGGCTGGGGCTGCCGGTGGTGGTGCTGCTCGCGGGCTCGGTGCTGGCGCTGCTCGCGTTCCAGGGCGGGGAGCTGGCGCACGCGTGGGCCTCGCAGAAGCGGCGGGCCGAGGAGCTCAGCGCGCTGCGCGCCCAGGTGGAGGCGGGCGAGCGCGGGAAGGCCTGCGAGCTGGTGGTGAAGGACCCGCGCTGCACGCGCGCGGACATGCGGCGTTGCCGTGAGGTGCTCGAGTCGCTCGGCTCTCCGGACGCGCGCTGGCGCGAGCTGAAGAAGTTCCTCACCACCGGGGACCACTTCGAGAGCTTCAATCCGAAGGAGCTCGGCTTCGCGCCGACCTGGGACTTCAACAAGAGCCTGGTGGTGGTGCGCCACGACCAGGAGTGGTTCCTGCGGACCTTCTACCCGGCGCTGCTCGCACGGCCGGAGACCTTCTCCACCCGCGAGGGGTTGCAGCGGCTCGGCGGCGTCCTGCGAAGCAGCAGCCGGCACTGGGGCTGGACGCATGCGGCCGGCGAGGTGCTGCGTGCCGAGCTGCTGCCCGAGGTGACGCGCCGGCTCGCCGAGGCGCAGCCGCGGGGCGCGGAGACGCTCCAGGACGCCTTCGAGTCCGTGACGCACCAGCTGACAGGGCTGCGGACACCGCCCCAGGACGAGGAGCCGCCGGTGCCCACGCTGGCGCGGCCGGCGCCGCAGGGGTCCATCGGGCTCGCGCGGCTGGAGTCAGAGGATGGGCGGCTGCACCTGTGGCTGCGGGCCACGCCCACCGAGGGCGAGTTCGGGGACGTGTACCTCGGCTTCGACACCCATCCCTCATTCGGCAAGGAGGGCCGGGCCATCCTCCGCCACCTCGGCGGGCTCGAGCCTGGAGAGGTGAAGCCAGTGCCGCCACTCGATTAGTGCGGCGCGGACACGCGTTGGCACACAGGACGAAGGATCAGTTGCAGCCCTGGCTCGACAGCCAGTTCTCGCCACGGGTCCGCTCGGTCGTGCCGTTCGAGCCGCCGGAGTCCACGTTCGAGAAAGACATGAGCACGCTGCTCCCCGTGGACTGGTTCCTGATCTCCATCGTCATGTTGTTGGGGATGAGCGCGGTGGAGCTCGGGTAGTTCGCACCGATGTAGTAGCGCAGCCGGCCGGCCGGCAGGCTCCCACACGTGGCCACCTTGTTCTCGAGCTGCGCCCAGTTCCCACGGTTGAAGTTGGCATCCTGCGGTACCAGGTTCGCCCGACCCCCCCAGCCCCCGAGCT
>NZ_DASVSO010000572.1:0-9923 GCF_036388035.1 Archangium sp. | reverse complement strand
CACTGGCCGCCGTTCGCCGAGCTCGCGTTCTGCGAGTTCTTGCCCACCGCGTACTGCGTGAGGATCTGATTCATGTCCATCGTCTGGAGCGAGGCCCCGTTGCGCCCGCTGGGCATGAAGATGATCTGCTTGCCCTGCAGCGCCTCGGCGATGCGCAGCTTCACCATCGTCCGGCCGCCCGCGCCCGCCAGCGCCTCGTTCTCCTTGGCGATGCCCTTGGATCGGGCCTCGGCCTCCTTGAGGATCGCCGTCGCCTCGTTGTTGGCGCGCACCAGCTCCGCGTCCGCCGTCAGCTTCGCCTGCTCGAGCTGACCCGTCGCCTCGGCGATCTTCTGTGACACCGTGCCCTTGGCCGACTCCAGGTTGCGCTTGGCCTCCTCCGCCGCCGCCTGGGCCTCCGAGCGCAGCTTCTCCGCCGTCTGCTCCGCCAGCTTCTTCTCCCGGATCACCTTCTCGTACTCGGGGTTGAAGCGGTGCTCCTGCAAGATCACCTGCTCCACGATGACGCCCTCGGGCGCGAGCGCCTCGTCCAGCAGCTTGCGCGCGTTCTCGGCCGCCGCGAAGCGCTTGTCCGCCGTGTAGAAGTCCTCCGAGCGCAGCACGTTCAGCGCGTCGCGCACCAGGGCCCGTGTCGCCGGCCGCACCAGCCGCGCCTCCACGTCCCGCGTCGAGCGCGCCACCTTCTGCACCAGGTGCGGCGCCTTCGAGGGATCGATCCGCCACGCCACCGTCACGTCCACCGCGATGTCGTTGCCGTCCACCGTCTTGAACTCGATGTCGTCCGTGCGGCCCTTCTCCTCCTCGGCCCTCGCCCGCATCCGCAGGTTCTGCAGCTTCGTCTCGAAGGTGTTCCAGTCCGTGGAGAACGACGGGAAGAAGAAGTACGTCGCGCCCGGCGCGTACGTCTCCTGCTGCACGCCCCGCGAGCCCATCAGCGTGAACTTCCGCGTGAGCACGCCCACCTCGTTGGCGTCCGTCGAGTGGCACGCGCACCCCTGCACCACGGGCAGCGCCAGCACCATGAACAGCCCCAGCATCCGCAAGTCCATGCGCTTCATGTGCTCACAGCCCCTTCACATCGAAGCGCTTGAGCGCCGCGTTGAGATCCAACGGGTTCACTCCGCCCTCGCCGTCCGTGGGCACCACGATGAGCTGCGTGCCGTCCAGCACGTCCGCCATCTTCAGGCCCACCATGTTCTCGCTGCCCGCGCCTCGCAGCGCCGCGTTCTCCAGCTCGATCCCCTTGGCCCGCGCCAGCTTCACCACCAGATCGCCCTGCGCCGCCTGGGTGCGCCGGTACAGCTCCGCCCCCGAGAGCAGCTTGGCCACCTCCGCGTCACCGCGCGCCAGCTCCACCTGCACGATGGCCTTGCCCTCGGCGATGATCCGGTTCATCTCCGCCTCGGCCTGCGCCGCCGAGGCCTCCGCCTGGTTCTTGAAGACCGTCTGATCCTGGATCTTCCGCTGCTCGATCGCCCCCTGGTAGCGCGTGTCGTACCGGTACTGGCGCAGCAGCACGTGCGTCACCTTGATGCCCTTGGGCTCCAGCTCCGTCACCAGCAGCTTCTGCGCCTGCGCCATGGCCTTGTCGCGCCGGTCCCCCTTGTAGAAGTCGTCCGCGTCCAGCTCGCCCAGCGTGCGCCGCAGCACCTGCTCCCCGCGCGGAATCACCGCCGAGTCCTCGTACAGCCGCCCCGGGCCAATCTGGGTGATCACCTGGTACGGGTTCTCGATGCGGTAGAGCACCGTGACGTCCGCCGAGACGGTGTAGCCCTCGGACGTCTGGATCTTGATGGCCCGCACCACGCGGTGGTCCGCCCCCTCGCCCACGTCGGCCGCGTTGTCCGCCATCTCCAGCACCTGGAGATCCGTGGGGAACAGGTGCATCCGCTCCGCGCCCGGCGTCACCCAGTGCAGGCCCGGCCCGTACACCTTCTCGCGGATGCCCTTCTCGCCACCGAGGATGACCTGCTTCACCCCCATCTCGTACGGCCGCACGTAGACGGTGCACACGTTGTAGAAGAAGAGGATTCCAAACAGCAGCATCCCCAGGGGCCACAGCACCCGCATCCGCGGCTGCTTCAGGGCCGCGAGGACCTGATCTCCCGCCTTGCTCATACCTTCTCCTTGGTACTGGACTCACTGCGCGCCATGGCCTCCGGCCCGGAGATGCGCTCGGCAACCGGCGGGACGGACTCGTCCAGGGGCCGGTAGGCCTCGAGCTGCCGCTGCTCCACACCCATGTCCCGCACGAGCGTGGCGAGCTGCCGGCGATAGCGGCGCTCGAAGAAGGACTCCTGCATGTCCGGCAGGAAGGGTCCGAAGAGGATGAAGGCGAAGGGCAGCGGCTCTATCCAGTCCGGCACCCGCGTGAGGGCCACCACCACCGCGACGACGAGCCCCGCCCCCGTGTACACCCCGCGCGAGAGCAGATCCCCCCCGCGCCACAGGTCGTACTTGCGCCGCTGCAGCGCGTGGTACTCGCGGGCCAGCTGGAAGTAGCGCGGCAGCACCACGGTGAAGACGCCGCGCTCCAGGCGCTCCCAGTAGCCGGGATCCTCGGCCACCTCGGCGAAGAGGCGGGACACGTCGGCCAGGGCCAGTCGCGCCTCGGCGGTGAGCTGCGCCTCCACCTCGGCGTCCCAGGCGCCGAATCCGGGCCGGCGCCGCTCGAGCCATGCCAGCACGTGCTCGGTCACCTGGGGCAGCCGGAAACGATCGGGATACACGCGGAGTCCCCCCCTCATGCCGCTGGATCAGCCGGCCGCCCCGGAGTCTTCCATGTGGGCCATGCCCACACAATGCCCAGCCGCCCCGGATGGGCCCAGGCGATCCAGATCAGAGCGGGCGGTCCATCCAGGTGCACCGGAATGGAGCAGCCGACCTCCACTACTGCCAGGGATTCCCAGCAAATCCAGCCATTTGACGTTGGCAGCATCCTTGCTCTGTCCCCCTGGCGTGAGCGCGGCTGGATCAGGCCGCCACGGTTTTCGAGGAGGAGCAGCCATGGAAGTGCGTTTCTACGGAGTGAGGGGCAGCATCGCGGTGTCGGGGGCGCACGCGGCACGCATCGGTGGCAACACGTCGTGCCTGGAGGTGACGAGCCAGGGGCACCGGCTCATCCTGGACGCGGGCACGGGCATCCGGGCGCTGGGCGAGGCGATGCTGCGCGAGGGCGGGCCGCAGAAGGCGCACCTCTTCTTCTCGCACCTGCACTGGGACCATGTGCAGGGCTACCCCTTCTTCACCCCGGCCTACCTGCCCACCACGGAGCTGACGCTGTACGGCCCGGGGCCCGGCGGGGCGCAGGCGCTGGAGTCGGTGCTGGCGCGGCAGATGGAGCCGCCCAACTTCCCGGTGCCGCTGTCCACCATGCGCTCGCGGATGACGTTCGACTCGGCGCTGCACGGGCGGACGGTGGAGGTGGGGCCCTTCAAGGTGACGCCCTTCGACGCGCCGCATCCCCAGGGGTGCCTGGCCTACCGGGTGGAGGCCGACGGCCACGTCTTCGTCTACGCCACGGACATGGAAATCTCCCTGGCCACGCTCGACTCGCGGGTGGCGCGGCTGATGGAGGGCGCGGACGCGCTGTGCCTGGACGCGCAGTACACCCCGGACGAGTACGCCGGGAAGAAGGGCATCCCCAAGAAGGGGTGGGGGCACTCCACCATGGTGGACGCCGCCCAGGTGGCCTCGGCGGTGAACGCGCGCCGGCTCTTCCTGTTCCACCATGACCCGGCGCACAACGACGACATGGTGGAGAACATGGCCGAGGAGGCCCGCAACCACTTCGCCAACACCGAGCCGGCGCGCGAGGGCAAGCGGATCCTCCTCGGGACGGCGGTCTGCGCGTGAGGAGAGGAGGGACGCATGGGCCCGCACTGCGATAGTCTCCCTCTTGCCTTCGAGCTTCCCCCCCTGCCCGTCATGGCCACTTCCTCGGACGTCACTCAGGTGTTGCTCCCGATCGGCGGGCTGGTCGGGCGCGAGGTCGATCTCGACGCGTTCCTCCAGACGCTGATGGATCGCATCGCGGTGACGATGCAGGCGGACCGGGGCACGCTGTGGCTGTTGGATCCGGCGCGCGGGGAGCTCTTCTCCCGCGCGGCCCACCTGCCCGAGGTGTCGCAGATCCGCGTGAAGCTGGGCCAGGGCGTGGCCGGCTACGTGGCCGAGCGCGGCGAGCCCGTCAACATGCCCAACCCCCGGGGCGAGAGCCGCTTCTTCGCGGACATCGACCGGATGACGGGCTACCGCACCAGCACCATCCTCGCGGTGCCGCTGCGCGACTCAGGCGGGGCCCTCTACGGCGTGCTGCAGGTGCTCAACCGGCGCGGCGGGGAGCGCTTCACGGACGATGACGTGGAGCGGCTCATGGCCATCGCGGTCCAGGTGAGCCACGCGCTGCAGAGCACGAGCCTGTACCAGGAGCTCCAGCGCGCCAAGGAGCAGCCGCACGCGCCGGTGGGTTACTTCTTCAACCGGATCATCGGCGAGTCCGAGCCGCTCAAGGTCATCTACCGCCTCATCCAGAAGGCGGCGCCCACGGACGCGACGGTGCTGCTGCGGGGCGAGAGCGGCTGCGGCAAGGAGCTGTTCGCGCGAGCGGTACACGTCAACGGGCCGAGGCGGGACAAGCCCTTCGTGAAGGTGGACTGCGCGGCGCTGCCCGCGTCGCTGATCGAGAACGAGCTGTTCGGCCACGAGAAGGGCGCCTTCACGGGGGCGGACCACCGGGTGCCGGGCAAGTTCGAGGCGGCGGATGGCGGCACGGTGTTCATCGACGAGATTGGAGAGCTGCCGCTGCCGGTGCAGGGCAAGCTGCTGCGGGTGCTGCAGGACCGCGAGTTCGAGCGGGTGGGCGGCACGCAGACGCTGAAGGTGGACGTGCGGATCGTCGCGGCGACGAACCGGGACCTGGTGAAGATGGTGGGCGAGGGGAAGTTCCGGGAGGACCTGTACTACCGCATCAAGGTGGTGGAGCTGGTGCTGCCGCCGCTGCGCGAGCGCGGGGCGGAGGACATCGAGCGGCTGACGCGGCACTTCGTCGCGGCGTCGGCGAAGCGGCACCGGCTGCCGATGCCGCGGTTGAGTGCGGCGGCGCTGGAGCGGCTGAAGCGCTACCGCTGGCCGGGCAACGTGCGCGAGCTGGAGAACTGCATCGAGAGCGCGGTGGTGCTGAGCGAGGGGGAGATCCTCGAGGAGCACCTGCCCCTGCCCAAGGTGGTGAGCGCCCTGCCGGCCGCGATGCCGCTCGGCGACGTGGTGGTGCTGGAGGGCACGGGCGAGCTGCTGCCCCTGGCCGAGGTGGAAAAGCGGCACATCCTCCGGGTGCTGGACTCGGTGAAGGGCAACCGGACGGCGGCGGCGAAGGTGCTGCAGATCGGCCGCAACACGCTCGGCCGGAAGCTGAAGGAGTACGGCATCGCGGACGAGGGGTAGTCCCCTCCCCTCCCCCTGGGAAGCTCCGAGCGGGGCCCCTGGCGATTCCCTGGATGGCAGCACTCCCACTGGACGCTCGGCAATGGAACGCGAGAGCGGGCCTGCCCTGGCCCCGCCGAGGCGCCTGGCTCCAGGGGTTGCCATGTTCTAGAGGCACACAGGGGGACGATTTGTCTCGCATCCACCCGGGGGGATCCGCGCGTTGGTCGCTCCTGCTCGCCCTGCTGCTGTCCGGGGTAGTGGGCGGGGTGCTCACGCTCGCCCTGTTCAGCTTCGAGTCGAGGGCCCGCCACGGTCTGGAGCGCGAGGCCCTCGCACAGCAGGCCGCTCGCGCCAGTGGGCTGGCCTCCGAGCTGGGGTCCCAGCTCCATGCCGCCGAGCAGCTCCTGAACTCCCTGGCCTCGCTCGCCACCCCCGTGCGGGAGCAGCGCGAGGTGGAGGAGTTGCTGCGGCGGATGATCCTCTCCGCCCCGGCGCACGCCATCCATGGGCTCGGGGTGTGGTTCGAGCCCGGCCAGCTCGTGCCCGGGGTGCGCCACATGGGTCCGTACGTCCACTGGAGACTGGACGGACGAGGAGAGCCCCTGGAGCTCACCTACGAATGGTCCACGCCGGCCTATGACTACCACCGGCATGACTGGTACCAGCAGGCGAAGCGGCGCGGTGGGGGCATCGTCCTCTCCGAGCCCTACTTCGACGTGGACCTGACGTACGAGAGCCTGGTGCGGGCCTTCTTCGACACCCAGGGCCAACTGAGGGGCGTGGTGAGCGTGGACCTCCGGCTTCCCCAGCTGCGGGAGCTGGTCCGCCAGGCCAACGTCTCCCCGTCGGAGACCCTCTACCTCATCAGCGAGGCGGGCGTGCTCCTCGCCCATCCCGACGAGGCCCGGCTCCTCGCCTGGGCACGCGCACGAGGGCGTCCCGTGAGCGGCCTGTCCGAGCTCACCCTCGCGGACCTGCGGACCTGGGAGCAGGAGCACGGGAGGGATCGCGAATGGCGCACCACCCAGGTGCCCGTCCCTCATGCCGGCTGGAAGGTGTTCGCCTCGACGGACGAGCGCGTGCTCTTCTCCGCCGTGCGCCACCAACGGTGGTTGGTGCTGGCCCTGGGCGTGGTGCTCTGGACGGGGCTGGGAGCGAGCGGCGTGGCCATGGCTCGCGCGGAGCGGACCCGGAGCCTGCGGCGCACCCTCGCCATCCGCCAACGGCAGGAGGAGGAGCGGCGGCGGCTGCTCGCCCAGGTCCGGCAGCGCTCGGCGGAGCTGCAGGCCATCCTCGAGAGCATGGTCGACGCCGTCATCGTGGCCGACGCCCAGGGAAACGTCACCCTCGTCAATCGCGCCGCGCTAGCGCTCTTTGGAGAGACCTCGTTCGAGGGAGGTCGCATGGACACGGCGTTCCTGTCCCAGGGCCCTCACGGGCTGGATGGGCAGGCGCTTGCGTTCGAGTCCCTGCCCCTGCCCCGGGCCCTGCGGGGCGAGCAGGTGACCGACACGGACCTCGTCATCTCCGTGCCCCGGCTGAACCACCGCGAGGTCGTCCTGCGGCTGAACGCCGCCCCCATCCGGGACGAGGCAGGCCGGGTCGTCGCCGCCGTGGCGGTGGCGCGCGACATCACCCAGGCCATCGAGCTGGAGCGCCTCCAGGGGGACTTCGTGAAGATGGCCGCCCACGAGCTGAAGACCCCGCTGGCGGTGATGAAGTCCTTCGCCCAGCTCGCCTCACGCACGGGGTCGGTGACCCCTCCCCTCCGCCGACTGCTCGACGGCATCAACCGCGGCACGGATCGGATGGACCGCGTGGTGAGCACGCTGCTGGACGCCTCGCAGCTCCAGCTCGGCCGGCTGCGCTTCGAGGAGGAGGTGGTGGAGCTGCGCGCGCTGGTGGAGGCCGCCGCCGCGCGCACCACCGTCAACCACCCGCACAACCCGATCCACGTGGAGCCAGGACCGGGAGCCCGGGTGCTCGGAGATCGAGCGCGGCTGGAGCAGGTGCTCGCGGAGCTGCTGGACAATGCCGCGCGCTACTCGCCCACGGGCCGTGCCGTGGAGGTGGGCCTCGCCCTGGACGGGGGCGAGGTGGAGCTCTCCATTCACGACGAGGGCATCGGCATCCCGGAGGACCGGCGGGCCCGCGTCTTCGAGCGCTTCTACCGGGCCCACGAGGGGACGCCCCACGACCGCGGCGGAATGGGCCTGGGGCTGTACCTCGCCCAGGGCATCGTCCTGCACCACGGAGGCCGCATGGAGCTGGAGAGTCGCGAGGGAGAGGGAACCCGCGTCCGCGTCCGCCTGCCGCGTCTCCCCGAGCAGAGGATGGGTCCGTCCCGCCGCGACCCGCCGACCGAACAGTGGGTGGGCGTTGCTCCTCCCGCGTCCCCATCCGACCCAGCGGCTTGACCTGACGGTCAGCCGCTTTCTGTAATCGACGGGTTTGGGTTTCCCAGCCTGGGACGCCCGGAGAGGTGCCGCGATGTCTAACGTTTCCTGCAATTCACACCCCGTGGGCACGCGGCGGCCCTCGCGGGTATTGGCATTGGCCCTGGCGGCGTTGATGCTGGTGACAGCGTGTGCCACGGGAGGCCCCATGGGCACGGCCTACCGTTACCCCCCGCATACGTCCCCAGTCTCCCCCGAAGCGTGGGGGCCGGAGGCTGAAGCCGACGATGGAGGCCAGGAAGAAGCTGTCTTCACCACGTTGCCCACGGACTTCGCACCGGTGCAGGTGAGCAACTCCGAGCTTACGACAGCCCTGACAACACTTTGGCTCGACATACCGCTGCGGGTAGCCACATCCCGCCCCCCTCTTTATGTCGGTCGTAGGCTGGCATTGGCTTCCGTGCCCTTGAGTGGCGAAGCGTGGCAATCAGACCTGGCGCGGTCCTACGGGCGGTTTTGCGAGCGCCGCGACACTCCAGGCGATTGCCTCACCCTGTTTGAAGACGGTCCTCGCATGCAGGACGATGACAAGCGCGGCATTGCGCTTGCCCTGGCGGTAAGGCCAGCCCTGGAAGGCCTGGACGCGGAGGTACGGGCCATGCTCAACCCTACGCGGGTGCTGGCCATGCTCAGCGTCACCGTCGTGGTTTACATGGGCCTCCTGCTGGCACCGGTGCCTGAGCCCGTGACAAAAGGTATAGCCCTCGCATTCACGGTGCTCATGTGGGGTTATCTCGGGTGGGAATTCTTCGACCTGCTGCGGGCCTATGCGCAACTTCACGAGGATGCACCTCGAGCCTCCACCTTCGCGGAGCTACGTGAGATAGGCGAGCGGTTCGGTCGTGTCATCGGCCCGAACAGCGTGCGAATTCTCGTCCTGGTGGGGACGGCGGCGATAGGTGAAACAGCCGCGCTCGCGTCCAAGGCACCGAAACTGCCAGGATTCGGGCAAGCATCGGGGGCAGTAGAGGCAAACACCGGCCTGCGCCTGCTGGATGCGGCCACCGGAGCCGGGCGCGTCATTGTATAAGTGCGTTCTATTCTTCAAAATTTCTTCGGGTTACCGGTTCACGAACTCTGACGGTGCGGCAGTGGCTCAGCACCCAGTCCTATGAGGCACAGCGCGAATTTGGCCTGCTGACTATCAAGAACATCAAGAATGGAATTTGGCCTTGACGAGTCTTGAAAAACTGGTTGAGGAGTTTGCACGGCATGTGGAAGCGCAGACCGAAGCGATATGGCGCGGAGACGCCAAGACCGGAAACAAGCACGCGGATCGGTGCTTGGCTGCATTCGATAAATTGTGCGCGCATGGCGATGCTGGACGGGATGCGCTCACAGGGTTGTTCGCGCATCCCAACATGGATGTAAGGACCACAGCGGCGGCGTTTCTTCTGCGGTACCGGACACCGGAGGCCAAAGCCATTTTGGAGGAAGCGGCGAAAGGAGAAGGATTGGTTGCGTTCGCAGCCTCTCAGGCCCTGAAGCGCTGGGAGGAAGGCACATGGGCCCTAGACCCTGCCGACGATGGTGCGGGGCAACCCGAAGCACCCCGCCCGGCACCATCCAGCCAGCACAGCCGACCACGTACGAAGCGCGCCGCTCCGGGCTGGCGGAGGGGGAACAAGCGGGACAAACCCGGCAATTGATCTCAGGAGGGCGGGCCCTCCTCCAACCTGGAGCTGGAGACCTGGCCTTCTTGTTCAGCCCGCGAGCACCCAGGCCGCCGCCACCGTGAGGCCCCCGGCCGCCGCGAACAGACGCCACGCCCGGCGCGCCAGCACCGTGCCCGTCCCCTCGCACGCGTTCTCTAGAATCACCATCGCCGGCCCGCCCTGCTTCCCGCGCAGCTCGTACACGCCCGGCACCGGGCCCTGCGTCAGCTCGCCCACCACCAGGCACTCCTCGCCGAGCTTCCCCACGCGCTCGTACGACAGCGCCTCTTCCACCTTCACGCCCTCCGCGGGCACTTCCGTGCCCGTCTCCGCCAGTGTCTTCTCCAGATGGCAGCGGCGGATCCACATCGGCGCCAGCAGCAGCTTC
>NZ_DASVSO010000571.1:0-11638 GCF_036388035.1 Archangium sp. | reverse complement strand
CTGTGGGTATTAGCGCGCATCAGTACCCCCTCCCCTTTCGTTCAGACGCATTGCTCTCTCCTGAGGCAGCTTTGCGACCATGGCAACCGGGTCTGACCCGTCGCCTGATGTTCTCGGCACTCCCGTCAGTGTCCAGACAGCGATCAACGCGGGCATTGAATTTTTACCTCGGACATGCCTGAAAACTGAAATCAATCTTTCAAGGAGAACTTCCAGGCATTCCCCGGATATCGCCTTGACAACGAGGATGTGCACCCGGGCGCGGGTTGCCAATCAGGGACGGCTGCGCGTCGACGCGAGAAAGTTGCCCAGTGTACGGGCGTACTCCACGCCCAGACGTTGGGGAACGTTGTCGTGGTCTGCGCCTTCCACCCACACCAACTGCTTGGGCTCGTGCGCCACGGAATAGAGGCGCTCGGAGAACTCGGGGCGGACGAAGTCGTCCGCGGTGCCGTGCAGCAGCAGCAGGGGCACTCCCTGGAGCGCGCGCACCCGGCCCTCGGTGTCCCAGGAGCCCTCGGCCAGGAAGGCGGCGGGGAGGTCCATGTTGCTGGAGTCACGCACCAGCCCCTGCACGGAGCTGAAGGGGGACTCGAGCAGGAGGGCCGCGGGCGGCGAGTCCACCGCGAGCTGGGTGGCCACCGCGCTGCCGAAGGAGCGTCCGTAGTAGACGAGGCGATTCGCCGGCAGGCCCGTGCGCGCGGAGAGCCACGCGAGCGCCGCCCTGCTGTCCTCCAACAAGCCCGGCTCGGTGGGCTCCACGTCCGTGGAGGTGCCCCAGCCGCGGTAGTCGAAGACGAGCACGTCGTAGCCGAGGTTGGCCAACCCCTTGGGCCGGGCGAGGTGCACGTCCAGGTTGCAGCAGATGCCGTGGAAGTAGAGGACGTAGGCGCGCGGCGGCTGCTGCGCGGCCTTCACGTACGCCGCCCCCAGCCGCACCTGGCCGTCCACGACGAGCTCCACCGGCTCGATGCGCTCGGGAGCCACCGTCTCCTCGGGCGTGTCCCCCTGCGCGGGCAGCGTGTAGTGGTCCACCCGCGTGCGCGAATAGAGGAAGGGGTCCAGGTCGTAGCAGGCCCCCCCTCCCACCACGGCGAGCAGCACTCCCAGCGGCAACCCACGGCGGCTCATGGCGCGTCCTCTCCGAAGCGGTAGCGCACGCCCAGCACGGCGCCGAGTGCCCCTCGGCCCCCCACGCCCTGCCAGTCCGCCGCGTTGAAGCGGGTGGCGTAGTCCGGCTGGTACCAGCGCAGCTCGGCCTGCACGCCCCACCGGGCCAGCCGTACCTCCTCGCCCACGGCCAGCGACAGCAGGGGCGGCCCGCCGGCGAGCTGCACCAGGCCGGTGGCCGAGGCGTAGGAGAGGAAGCGCCCACCGAGGAGGTAGCTGACGGTAGGCGACACCTCGACGTAGGCACGCGGGGACACGCGCCGCTCGGGCAAGAGGCTGGTGAAGCCGTAGAGGCGGCCTCCCAGCGCGAGGGCCGGCAGCGCTCCGTCCTGCGCGAGCGCCAGCCAGGAGCCGCCCACGTCCAGGCCCGCCACGCCGAAGGAGAGCGAGGTGAGGTGGGCGTGGGCCGCCACGTCGAAGCGGTCGGCCACGCCGTAGCGGGCGCCCACGGTGCTCAGCGGCACGGGGATGACCGGCCCCACCTTCACGAGAGGCCCACCCACGGCCCCCTCCACCTGCACGGCGCCTCGCGGCACCGGACGCACCTGGGTGGTCAATCCGCATCCCGTGGCGAGCAGGGCGGGGAGCAACAACAGGACGGCTTTCATCACGCCCCGACCCATAGAGGAAGCCCGCGAGTCCTCACGCCCAGGTGAACTCGTACTCGTTCTCGGTCGGTCCCAGCGGGCGCGAGCGCACCTGCACGCCCTTCACCTTCGCGGCGTCGAACGTCGCCACCAATCCCCCCTCGATGAAGGCACGGGGCAGCAGATCGTGCTTGAGCATCACGCCACTCTTTGGACCCTGAAGCCGCACCTGGCACTCCCGGTTCCTCGAGACGAGCTGCAGGGACGAGGGCACGTTGCTGAGCAACCGCCTCGGGTCTCCCTGGGCCATCAGCAGCAGCACCCTGCCCGCCGCCGAGGAGGCATAGAAGACCTTCGTGACTTCATAGCCCATCCACCACAGCGCCTTCTCGAAGCCCCCGTGCCTGTCGCTGAGGACCCGCCCCGCCGTGTAGAGCAGCCGGAGGAACACCTCGTAGGAGTAGTCGAAGAAATCCAGGAACTGTGTCTCCTCACACACCTGCAGGCAGCACTGCGCCGCCGCCTCGCCTTCCTCCCGCCGCACCAGCTCCAGCACGCCGGTGAAGAAGATCCCCCGCAGGTGGTCCGTCGGGGAGACGAGGGACAGACGACACCGCAGCTCCTCCTCCGAACCAGGAACCAGCGGCTGTGAGGTGGCAGGCGTGTCCATGACATCTCTCTCGCGGTGGGAGGGGCCGAGCCGCTCCGGCGCACCTGCTGGGACCTGCGGGTGAGATTCCGGAAGATTGATGGGCGACATCCCTTACCCAAGGCTACCCGGTGAGGCACCCTTGGGTAAGGGGGGCCAAGGGTGGAACGGGCCGGACTGACGTCGGCGGACAGTGGAGCGCGGACCCGGGCGTGTGAAAGCCAGGGAACCTGGCCCGTCTGACGGCGCGGAGACACTTGCGTTGCGGTGTGACTGCAGGTCTCCACTCGTACTGAGGCGGCGTTCGTCCCGTCCCGGCGCGAGCGCTCACCCCATCCAAATGGCCTCGACCCGGGCGCGCACCTTGCGCCGCCCCTCCGCGAAGCCCGGCAGCGCTCGCAGCGGCTGGAGCGCGGGGCAGCGGTCGATCCACTCCAGGTCGATGAGCGCCGTGTCCGCGGCCCGCTGGAAGTACTCCAGCGCCTTCTCCGCGTGACCACAGAGGCCCAGAATCTCCGTGGCGAGCTGGCACATCATCGAGATGAAGCGCGGGCTGTCCGTCTGGGCGAGTGCCTTGTCGAACAAGGGGAGCGTCTCGAGTGCCGGCTCCTCTCCGAGCACCGCGGCGGCATAGTGGCCCACCATGCGGGAGACGAAGTCCGGCTCATCGGCCGCCGCGGCCCGGCAGCGCCGCAGTTCCTCGACGTCCCGGTTCCACGCGGCGACCCGCCCACGCAGGGACTGTGCCGCGATGCGGTGCCCCGGCGACGCGACCAGCCGCTCCATCGCCCACCGGTAGTCGTCCAGCTGCCCGCGCAGCGCGCTGCAGCGGGCCAGCTCGAACAGCGCCGTCACCAGGGTGGGCGACAAGTCATAGGCCAGGCGCAGCCGCACGAGCCCCTCATCCGCGCGGCCCGCCTCGCACTGGATGCTGCCCAGGTACTGCAGCGACGGAGGGTGGCTGGGCGCGATGTCCAGGGCCGTCCGCAGGGACCTGACGGCCGAGCGCCAGTCATTCTCCTGGGCGGCGAGCATCGCCCGGGCCAGGTGCGTCTCCGCCATGTCCGGCGCCAGGCGCAGGGCCCGCTCGACGCTGGCGCGCGCCTGCGCGGCAGGGTCGCGCGCGGGGTCCTTCGGCCCCATGAACAACACGCGCATGCTGGCGATGGCATGCAGCGCCAGGGCCGGCGAGAAGTCCGGCGCCTGCTCCAGGCACGAGTCGAGCAGTACCTGTGCCCCCCCGTCGTGGCCCCCGCGGAACGCCGTATACAACTGGGTGCTCGCCCGGCGGTACAGCTCCAGCGCCTCGGGCGGAGTGTTCGCGCGCCAGGCCGAGAGGATGACCTCTCCGCGCAGCTCCTCGGCGATGCGCGGCACCAGCCGGTCCTGCAGCTCGAAGGCATCGTTGGAGGCATGCTCGAACCGGCCGCTCCAGAGCTGGGTGCCGGACTGGACCTCGAGCAGCCGCACGGACACCCGCACCATGGCGCCCGCGCACTGCACCGTCCCGTCCACCACCATCTGCACCCCGAGCTCACGCCCCACCGTCCGCGGGTCCCTCTCGTCGCGGAAGCGCGCCATCACCCCGGTGCCGGGCACGCGTAGCACGCGCACCCGGGAGAGCTGGTCGATGAGGGCCTCGGACAGCGTCTCCCCGAGGTACTCGTGCTCGCGAGGCCCCTGGAAGCGCAGCGGCAGCAGCGCCACGCCCTGCTTCACCGTCGGAGTGGTGGAGGTGCGCGGCATGCCGCGCGTGGTCGACGTCGACGTGGCGGGCGAGGGGGTATGCGAGGCCGTCATCGGCCCCGGGGTGGAATGCGGGGCCGATAGGGTGGGCTCCCCCACGCTGACCAGCCACTGCCGCAGCACCTCGGCCACCTCGAGCGCGCTCGCCGGCCGCTCCTCCGGGGAGCGGGCGAGGCAGTGGTGGACCACCTCGGCCAGCGGCGCGGGGATGGTGGCGCGCTGGCGCAAGTCCGGTGGGGACTGACGCAGGCGGGCCATGGCGGCGGCCCACGGGGTGTCCCCGGTGAAGGGTGCCTCGCCGGTGAGCATCTCGTGCAGCAGCAACCCCACGGCATAGAGGTCCGCGCGCGCGTCCACGGGGTCACCCGACACCTGCTCTGGTGCCATGTACATGGGCGTGCCCACGGTCCCCATGGTGCGCGAGGCGACCTCCCCCGCCACCGCGCGGGCAATGCCGAAGTCGGTGAGCACCACGCGGCCGCCCTTCTCGACGAGGACGTTGGCCGGCTTGAGGTCTCGGTGCACCACACCCGCGGCATGGGCCGCGGCCAGCCCCTCGCAGACGGCCAGGGCGATGCGGGCGGCCCGAGGCCCGCTCAGCAGGCGCTCGCGCGCGAGCAGCACCCGCAGATCCTCCCCCTCCACGTACTCCATGGTGAGGAAGGACTGGCCCTGGTGGGTGCCCAGGTCGTGCATCCGCGCCACGTGGGGGTGGGTGATGCGACGGGCGAGGCGCACCTCGCGGCTGAAGCGCTCGAGCGCGTCCGGGCTGGCGTCCTTGCCGAGCTCCAACGTCTTGAGGGCCACCACATCACCCACGAGGCTGTCGCGTGCCTCGTACACGGTGCCCATACCGCCCCGGCCGAGCATGCGCAGCAGGGCGTAACGTCCGGCGAAGAGGGGCGAGCCCTCCTGGGTGGCGGGGGCGCCCGCGGGGCGGATGACGGTGTTGTCGCCCCCATCGAGGGCGGAATCGGGGGGTCGGAGGTTCTCAGGCACGGCGCCTGCAATGTAACCCGGGCCCCCCTGCCCCGCCATTCACGCGGGGTACAAAAGGCGACGGGCGAGGAGCAGGCAGGCACGAGGGCAGCCCCCCGCGAGCGGACGTGCCTACACTCGGGGGCGCGCAGCCCCACTACCCGCTCGGCGTTCCCGGGCCGAGACACGAGAGGCCCCCGATGACGGACACCTGCATCCGCGATTGTCACGCGCTCGTCCCCGACGCGAGTGGAGCGCTCTCCCTCGCGCGCCACCAGGACATCCTGGTCCGCGGCAACCGGATCGCCGAAATCCGCCCCACCGGGAGCCCCCCCGAGTCTGGCGTCACCGTGCTCGAGGGGAAGCGGATGCTCGCCATGCCCGGGCTCATCAACACCCACGCCCACGTGCCCATGGTGCTCTTCCGGGGGCTGGCCGAGGACGTGCCCCTCGAGCGCTGGTTCAACGAGTTCATCTGGCCGCTGGAGAGCAACCTCACCGAGACGGACGTCTACTGGGGCGCGCTCCTGGGCCTCATCGAGATGATTGAAGGTGGCATCACCACGGTGGCCGACCACTACTTCCACATGGACCAGGTGGCGCGGGCCGTCGAGGAGGCGGGCTCCCGGGCCCACCTGGGACAGGCCGTGTTCTCCAGCCGCGGCTACCCCGCGCTGGCCGAGACCGCCGCCTTCGCCGAGCGCTGGAAGGGCGGTGCGGGCGGCCGCATCACCACCTGCATGGCCCCGCACGCGCCCTATACGTGCGACGACGGCTTCCTGCGCGCCTCGGTCGGGCACGCCAACCGGCTCGGGATTGGCATCCACATCCACGCCGCCGAGGAGATGAACCAGACGAACGCCAGCATGGCGAAGCGGGGACTGACGCCCATCCAGGTGCTCCGGGACACCGGTGTGCTCAGCGTGCCCACCCTGGTTGCCCACGGCTGCGGCCTGCTGCCCCAGGACATCGAACTGCTCGCCCGCCACCGGGCGACTGTCGGCATCGCCCACGCGCCCAAGACGTACCTCAAGCTGGCCATGGGCATGACTCCCATCCGCGCCTTGCGCAAGGCGGGAGTCGCCGTGGGCCTGGCCACCGACGGCGCGGTGAGCAACAACACCCTGGACCTCTTCGAGAGCCTGCGCCTCATGACGCTGATGCAGAAGCACGAGGCGATGGACCCCGAGGTGCTGCCCATTGCCGAGGCGCTCGACATCGCCACGCGGGGCAGCGCGGCGGCGCTGGGGCTGGGAGACCGCATCGGCACGCTCGCGCCCGGCTACCAGGCGGACCTCATCCTCGTGGACACCCGAGGCGCGCACTGGCAGCCCCCCCACAACCTCACCGCCGGGCTGGTGTACAGCGCTCGCGCCAGCGACGTGGACACCGTCATGGTGGACGGCCGCGTCATCCTGCGCGAGCGCCGCTTGCTGACACTCGACAAGGAGCGCGTGCTCACCGAGGTGGCGAGCACCATGGAGCGTCTGGCCCAGCGCGTGCCCGAGGCCCGAATCCAGCGCTACCAGCCTTGAGCACGCGGTGAACCAGGGGGGATCGCGGCTCATTGTTTCGTGAGGCGCTCGCTGTGAGCCTGCCCCGACAAGCGCTCAACGAGGAAACGGCCGAGGGATCCTCGCCACCTTCTTCGCATGCGCGATGGCATCGAGATGTTCCTGCCGCAGGGGGCGCTCGCGACGAAGTCGGAGCGCTCGCCGCTCCGCGTCCTCCAGCATGTTCCAGGCTTCTCGTGCTTGCCGAGGGAAGAGCTGGAGCGACTGGACGTAGAGGCAAGCGACGTGAACGCGCATCCCGAGATCGTTGAAGTCGAGCCGCTGGATACGGCGAAGCCACCGGCCGAACTCACTCCACGGCATGTTGGAGCCGTACGCCTCGGTGAGAAGGGTACTTGCAATGATGCGCCGCACCGCGAGGTGCTGCGTTCGGGTCCTGGCCCTGTGAAGCCAACGCTTTTCCAGCTTCAGGAGTTCGCGCTTGCACTCCTCGTAGGGCGCCTTCGCCTCGATCAACTTCAAGAAGAGAAGATCGAGTTCCTCACCAAACGTAGAGGAAGGCTCCTGTTGTGTGTGCTCCATGGTCACGCCCCGGGACACGGCTTTTCGTTCGCACGCAAGGGCCAGTAACCATAACGCGTGCACGCTGCGTAACACGCTTTGCATTGCGTCTCGTTCCAAACCCGGCCATCCACGCTTCCACCTCCAGCCCGGATGCACTTCGCATAGTGCGGCCGGCAGATGTCCTTGTCCCACCGCTCCCGCTCCTCCTGGGTTGGGAGTTCGGGGATCGGCGAGGACTCGGATTCTGGTCGTCCCGGTGGCAGATAGTTGGGCTGAGCGGGTTGGGTCGTCGGAGCCCTCGCCCCACACCGCTCGTAGTCCCCTGGGTGTTGCTTGAGGCAACAGGAGGAGGTGTTGTCGGTCTGATTGCACTCGGCCTGTGTGAGCGCGAGGCCGCTCGCGTACCGGGAGGCGTTCGCGGATGTGCACGCCGATGAGAGAAGCGCAACCCCCACAGCGAGGAGGATCGGACAGCACGGTCGACCTGGCTCGACGACACCAACTCGTTGCATGGAGCTCCCAGATCTGAAAGCGCGGCTGAATTGTCCGGCCACCAGGCGCATTCGCAAAAGAAGCCCTACCGCCGTTATGTCAGCCGAAAAACTCGCGCTCCGAGTGAGTCTGTCCCAAGTAGCCCACGGTCTGGAAATCGATGATGCATGAAACGAAGCGAGTTCCCTCCAACGCCACCCGGAGGTGTACAACTGCGGAAGTAGGGAGGAGGCCGCGCGTGGCTGACGAGAAGACCTGGAAGGGCGGACGGTTGGGACCGTTCAACATCGGCAGGCGGTACAGGAACGTGGGGGTGGACCTGGGTCGCATCTACGCGGCGGAGAACGTCCACTCGGGCGCACCAGCCCTGGTGGTGGTGCCTGGAGCCCGCGCGGACTGGGAGCCCAAGGAGTCCTGGCGGGTGTGCGTCTCCTCCCATGCCGAGCCCCCCTACGTCACGCTGGTGGTGGAGCACGCCCCCGCCTCGGGTCGACTGCCGGAGCTGGCCGACATGCTCGACCTCGTCACCTCCGCTGTCGAGCGGTTGGAGAAGAATGACGAAGCACGCGCCCACCTGACGGGCGGACCCGTAGGTGCTTGGAAGCGGTGGATGGGGCGTGTCCGCCGGCTGCCGCGCTCACGGCGCGCACTGCCTGTCGCCGGACTCGCCGCCGTGCTCGCCTTGGGCGCGGTTCTCTGGCCACGCTTCTCGGAAGATCTCGAGAGCCCGAAGGAAAAGGAGAGCGCCAGCGATGGGGCCACCGAACAGGCGGCAGCACAAACCATGGCACCCGTCCTGGCGGACACCACTCCGGGCGCAACGGCCATCGCATATCCCCTGCCCGCGAAGCCCTTCAGCGACCAGGCCAAGGCTCCCTGCTATCCCAAGAAGGGGGAAGTGGAGATCAACGGCGGATGCTGGTTGGAGTTGGCGAAGCGCCCGCCTTGCTACGACGACCACGCCGAGTACCAGGGCAAGTGCTATGTACCGGTTTCGGCGCGCTCTCATCAGGGTGAGCCACGCTCCCTCCAACCCTGACAGCTATGGACTTCCATCCCATCGCGGGCGTCGTCTGGTACGCCATCGGGCGCTTCTACGAGGCGCTCGACGGCAAGGTGCAGGACCTGGGCTACTTCGCGCACCTCGGGGGCCTCTCCCCCCTCTTCAACGGCCCTCCCGGCGAGGCCACCGCCTTCTTCACCTTCCGCTCCGAGCCCTTCTCCACCCAGACACTCCAGAACGGAGATCTCTCGGTATCGCTCGACACCACGGGCCGCTTCACGCTGTACCTCCAACGCGAGCCTCGCGGTGACTTCTCGCGCCCGGAGACGTTCTCCCAGGGCGAGCCCATCGCCACCTTCGAGCGCCTCTCCATCGCCGTGGGGACGTCGGTGGGGCCGCTCTCGAGCAACCTGTTCTCGGCGGCGCTGCGCTCCAGCGTGGACTTCACGCACGGGGGCAAGAGCTGGAACCTCGCGCGGTTGATACCCGAGGGCATCACGCAGCTCGGCACGGGCAGCACCACCGCGCTGCCGCCGCCCCAGGGCTACACGCGGGTGCTGCCCTTCGTCGGTTCGGCCCTGGCGCTCGGCGGCAACGTCCGCGGGCGGTGAGGACTCCCACCCGCGAACGGTTCCGCTGCCTCAGTTCTTCGCCGCTCCCGCGACGAAGATCCAGTTCTCGATGGACTGGCGATCCGCGTCGGGCAGCGCGGCGTTCCCGTTGAGCGGGTTGATGGGCATGCGGCTGCCGGTGATGCTGCCGTCGCCCGTGAGCTTGAGGTACAGGTAGCTCTTGTCCAGGCTGCCGGGCTGGATGAGGTTGAGCGCGGGATTCTGGAGCGAGGGCTTCAGCACCAGACGCGAGTAGACTTCGTCCGAGGTGCCGAGCAGGTTCAACCCGGCCTGGGGGCTGTCACCGCCGTGGCAGCCGCCGCAGTTGGACTGGAGCAGCGGCAGCACGCGCCCCCGCCAGGTGTCCCCGGTGCCCGCGAGGCTGAGGGCCGACGGGTCCGCCGAGTACGTGCACTTGTTGTAGTCGATGGCGGAGGACAGGTTCCACTGCGTGGCCTGCGGGTCCAGGCCCTGGATGAGGCACATCAGCGCCAGCATGTCCTGCACGTTCGGCGGCTGGTTGGCCAGTGGCATGCGGGTGCCGGGGACGGGCTGGCCTCCCATGTACCCGCGCAGGCGCGCCACCAGGTAGCTCTCCTCGGGCCTGCCCGGGTTGATGAGCGGCACGGTGTTGCCGACGATGCGCGCCCCGAAGACGCCATTGCGGTTCTGGTCGCCCTGCACGATGCCGGTGGCCACCAGGCTCTCCACCGTGTCGCGCTGGTACTCGCTCACCTCGGCGAAGAGGTGGCGCCGGTCGTCGAGGATCCACCAGCGCGTCTTGTAGCTGGCGAAGGACAGCGCCTGCACGTTGCCCTGGTCGTCGACGAAGTTGCGGATGAAGGTGCCGGTGGCGCCGATGCGCTCCTGGGTCACGGGCACGGGGTCATGCAGGTACAGGTGCAGTCCCGGCGTGGCGGCGTCCGGCCGCACGTTTTCCGGGGTCTCTCCCATGACGAGCTCGAACCAGCCAATCTCAATCTCGCGGAAGGACGGCTCGGTGAAGCGGAAGCGGTCGCCCAGACGCTCGCACCGGTCGAACACACCCTCCGGGCTGCCCGACTGCACGTTGCACGGGGCGCCGATGGCGGCCGTGAAGGTGGCCGCCGTGTGCAGGTCCGGGTACTCCTTCTGGTTGTGGCACACCCCGTTGGTACCGCTGCAGGTGCGCATCACCAGCTTGCGGTGCACGTCGAGCCCGGTGGGGTACGTCTTCTGGGCCGCCAGCACGTCCGCGTCCGAGCCCGTGTATGCGGCCACCTGCGCGGGCGCGTCCGGCGTGGGACGCTTCGGCTCGAAGGGGATGGTGCCCTCGTCCGTGGTGGGATTCGAGGAGCCGCAGGCCAGCGACAGGGCCGCGAGCGTGGAAA
Organism: Archangium sp.; assembly: GCF_036388035.1. Classification (GTDB taxonomy): domain Bacteria; phylum Myxococcota; class Myxococcia; order Myxococcales; family Myxococcaceae; genus Archangium. The sequence continues at coordinate 954 of NZ_DASVSO010000571.1, read as the reverse complement.
CGAGGAGGGAGCGCTTCATGCGAAGAAGTCCTGAATGGGGGCGTCCGCGGGGAAGACGCCCTCGTGGTCCGCGCCGAGGAGGTCCAGCATCGTCTTGAGCACCGAGCGGTAGGAGTACACCTTGCCGGTGGCCTTGAGGTCCGAGGCGCGCACCGAGCCGAGGCTCTTGCCGCCCTTGCCAGCGCCGGAGATGACCCCGCCCATGAAGGGCATGGACATCCACCGGGTGGCCAGGTCGGGGCCATGGTCGCTGCCGTTGGCGGAGTTGAAGCGGCTGCCGCCCGTGGTGCGGCCAAACTCGCTGCCGAGCACCACCAGCGTCTTGTCCCAGTAGGTGCCGCCCTCGGGGTGCTGCATCTTCTGGAGGGCCGTGCGCAGGCCGCTGAGGAGCCGGTTGGCCGAGTCCATCTCGGCCGGCAGCTCCGCCTCCTCGCGCGAGTGGAAGTCGTAGCCGCCCTGGTTGAGGAACACCGCCGGGCAGCCGAAGTGGAACAGGCGCAGCCCGAGCGCGGCCCGCTGGCCCGTGGTGTCCGTGCCCAGCAGCGTGCGCAGCTCGCGGTTGCTGATGCCGTCCACCACGTCGTTGGAGTCGCTGCTCACCCGCAGCAGCGGGTCGCGGAAGATGCGGCCGTACTCGCGCGTGGCCTCACGCGTCTGCTGGTACGTCTCCACGCCGCCGCGCAGCGCCGTGTGGAGCCGCGCGTGGAAGCGGGTGTCCAGCTGGTTGGCGACCTTCGCCGCCCACGGGGGCAGGCTCGACTCCGGGTCCACGCTGAAGCGCTCGAAGCCGCTGCCCTCGAGCACGGGAGGCCGGTAGGTGGCGTAGTTGCTGGCGCCCGTGGCCATGCCCGCCTCGCCGAGGCTGAAGGCCGGCAGGAGAATCCTCCCCTGGGCCGCCGCCTCCGCCACGCGCTGGCGCAGGCCGTAGTTGACGAGCGTGAGGAAGCCGGTGGC
>NZ_DASVSO010000570.1:0-1986 GCF_036388035.1 Archangium sp. | reverse complement strand
TGGAGATCCACACCTGGGAGGGCTGGAGGCCTCGGTGGCCGGAGCGGGCGCGATGCAGATGGGCGAGGCCCTCGGCCACCTGCTGCACGATGAAACACACCTCGCGCAGCCCGAGTGCCACCCCGCGCGCCACCACCCCCTCGAGCAGGGAGCGCAGATCCTCTCCGTCCACGAACTCCAGGACGCGGCAGGGCTGGCCATCGCTCAGGCCCGTGTCGAGCACCCGCACGACATTGGTGTGCGGCAGCGTGGCGGACGTCCTCACCGAGCCCAGGAAGAGCTCGACGAAGCCCGCATCCCGCGCGGACTCGGGCAACAGGCGATCAATGCAGACAGGCGTCTCCACCCCCCCAAAACCCGCCGCCTTGCCGAGGAAGACCTCGGCCACGGTGTTCCGCGCCAGCTTGCGAATGATGCGATAGGTCCCCACGAGAGCCCCCCAGCCCCACTGCCCGTCTGGCCCCGAACACACGCGGGGCCGGGCAACCTGGGCATCGACAGAAAGCTAGGAAGCTCGCTCGAACTGGCCACCCCCCTCTGGGGTTGCTCGCTCGGCAGTGGACAGCTCCCGCCCAGGAGGCGTGTCCGGCGAGGGACAGAGACCGCTTGCCCGCCAGGCAGGCTCGAACTCCCGCCTCCCCTTCCTCGATCGAGTGTTGGCCCTCCATCAGCCCTGGATGGGGTCAACCCACTCAGGGGGAAGGTCGCACCCGCCGCCTTGTTATAGGACCTGCCACCCCTGGACCCGCTGGCGTCCCCCACCGCGTGGCCCCCCCCCTCACGAGCAATGTTCACTGGCCCTAGCGAGCTGCACACCCGCATCCATACCCATGACTGGGCCTCCACCCCCGTTGGGGCGGTGGAGACCTGGCCCCAGAGTCTCAAGGCCCTCGTCCGGACCCTCCTCGCGTCGAGCTACCCCATGGTGCTCACCTGGGGCCCGGACCTCATCCAGTTCTACAACGATGCCTATTCGAAGCTGATTGGCGACGGGCACCCGGCGGCGCTCGGCATCAGCATCCGGACCACCCTCGCGGCCTCGTGGGACACGCTCGGTCCGATGATCCACAAGGTGATGACCACCGGTGTGGCGAACTGGACGCCGGCCCTGCTGCTCCTCATGGAGCGCTCCGGCTACCGCGAGGAGGCATACTTCAGCGTCTCCCACGCTCCCGCCGAGGACGACTCGGGGCGCATCGCCGGCATGCTCGCCGTCTGTAGCGAGGTGACCCAGCAGCTCCTGGGCGAGCGGCGGCTGCGGCTCTTGCGCGACCTGGCCTCGCGGGGCGGAGAGACGCGCAACGTCGAGAAGACCTGCCACGATCTCGCCGCCGCCTTGTCCGAGTACTCCCTGGACGTGCCCTTCGCGCTCATCTACCTGCGCGACCCGGACGGCAGGACGCTCACGCGCCGCGGCTCCATCGGCCTGGGCGAGCACGAGCAGGCGCTGCCAATCACCGTGGCGTTGGAGCAGGACGGCGACGGAGTCTGGTCGCTCGGGCGCGCGGCGAAGGGCGAGACGGTCCTCCTCGAGGATGTCGAGCGCCGCGTCCCCCTGACGGCGGGCCCGTTCAAGGATGCGGTCCGCTCGGCGCTGGTGATGCCCATCGCCTCGTCCGGGCAGAAGGCCCCGCTCGGCGTGCTCGTGGCCGGGGTGAGCCCCAACCGCGCGCTCGACGAGGGCTACCGCTCCTTCTACGAGCTGCTCGTGGCCCAGGTGTCGGTGGCGCTGCGCAATGCGCGGGCCTACGAGGAGGAGCGTCAGCGCGCGGAGGCGCTGATGGAGCTCGACCGCGCCAAGACGGCCTTCTTCAGCAACATCAGCCACGAATTCCGCACGCCGCTGACGCTGATGTTGGGGCCCACGGAGGATCTCCTCGCCGGGCGCGCGGGGCCCTTGCCGGAGGACGCCCGCTCCGAGGTCGAGGTGCTCCACCGCAACGCGGGACGGCTGTTGCGGCTCGTCAACTCGCTGCTCGACTTCTC
>NZ_DASVSO010000569.1:0-1887 GCF_036388035.1 Archangium sp. | reverse complement strand
TCGGCGGCGGCGGGCTCCTCGGGCTCGATGGGCTCGATGACCTTGGGGATGGAGGACAGCCGACCCCGACGCCCCTCGGAGGCCGGCTTGAGAGCCGGGCTCTCCCGCTGGTCCGCGCCACACTTCGGGCACAGGGGGTCTGGCTTCTTCATATCGTAGAACTTCGTGGAGCACTTGAAGCAGACGTACTTGTTCCCGAGGTCCTTCGCGGGCATGCGCCACCTTCTGTGTCAAGAGGCAGGTAGGGGGGAGCGGCTCTTAGTTGGGCTGGCAGGCGGAGTCAACCCGATGGTTTGCACTCCCTCGCCTTGGCGGTAGCATTCCACCTGCTCGCCCTTGTGTGCGCGCGCGGGACAGCCCAATTGAACTTCTCCTGCAACAAGTGTCAGCGGCGGTACTCCATCGCGGACGACAAGGTCCGCGGTAAGACCGTCAAGGTTCGTTGTAAGAACTGCCAGAACGTCATCTCGGTGGAGGGACCTCCCCAGGAAGCCGAGGAGAGCACGCGCGTCGTGGCCCTCGCCGACGTGGAGCGGCTGCGTGAGCAGTCGCTCGCCGAGGAGGAGGCCGCCGCCGCCGCGGAGCTCGCGGCCGCGCCCGCCGCGGCCTCCGCGCAATCCTGGGAGGACGAGCCCACGCGGACCATGCCGCTGCGCGACTCGCGCTCGCCCTGGTTCGTGATGGTGAAGAGCAAGCAGGAGGGTCCGCTCGACGAGGCCGTCCTGGCCGAGATGGTGGCGGCCGGCTCCATCACCGCTCGCAGCTACTTCTGGCAGCAGGGCATGCCGGACTGGAAGCGCGGCTCGGACATCGCCGAGCTGGCCAGCCTCTTCGCGACCGCGGCCCCACCGCCGCCCCCGCCGCCGGCCGCCGTGCGGACCGCGCCGCCGCCGCCCATCGCGGATCCCGAGCCCGTGACGGTGGCGGCGCCGTCCTCCTCCTCGTGGCAGCCCGAGCCGGCCGCGCCCTCGCAGCCGTCGTGGCAGCAGCAGGCCGCGTCGCCCCGGGCCACCGCGCCCCGCGCCGAGGAGGTGTCCGCGCCGTGGGAGCAGGAGCAGGACGAGGCGCAGTCGTTCGAGCAGTCGCCCGCCGCCAACTCCCCGCAGCTCGGGGAGCTGTTCTCCGACCTGGACCTGCCCCAGTCCGAGCAGCAGGCCGGCTTCGACCCGGGAGAGGCGGGCTACGCCGAGGGCGGGCAGCAGCAGGAGGATCCGCTCGCCCCGCTGGGCCAGGAGGAGGCGCAGCGCGCGCCGGTGGAGAACACCCAGCACTTCGTGAAGAAGGCGGGCGTGGACCGGCGCAACCCGGCCTGGAAGATCGCCCTCTTCCTCGTCCTGCTGCTGGCGGTGCCGGTGGGCCTGCTGTACGCGCTCACCGAGCTGCAGGTGGTGCCACTGCGCGTCACCCGCGTGGACGCGCAGGGCAACGCGGTGGAGCAGCCGGTGTCCGTCTTCTCGTCCGAGGGCATGGGCGAGCTGAGGGACCTGATGCTCGGCCGCGCCAAGCCGCCCCCGCCGGAGCCCGCGGCCATGCCGAAGCCCGAGCCGAAGGCGCCCCCCAGCGAGCCCGCGAAGGAGGAGCCGCCGACGCAGGAGGCCGCCCAGCCCCAGGGCGAGGCGCAGAAGGAAGCGGCCGCACTCTACGCCGAGGGGGAGAAGAAGGACGTGGGCCCCGAGGTGCGCGAGAACGCCGAGGTGGCCGCCGCCGACTCGGCCAAGCAGTCCGGCCCGCCCCAGGAGGAGATCTCCCGCGTGGTGTCGCAGTCGCAGTCCGCCTTCAAGTCCTGCATCGAGCGGGCGCTGCGCCGCAACCCGCAGCTGCGCGACACCAAGGTGCTGGTCACCGCCACCGTGGGCAGCTCCGGCAAGGTGAAGAAGGTGTCGTTCG
>NZ_DASVSO010000568.1:0-14956 GCF_036388035.1 Archangium sp. | reverse complement strand
CCGACTTGTTTCGGAGGGCTTGGGGAGGATTGCTCAGCCGTCCGCGCGGAGGGCTTCGTGGGGCGGCACGCGCAGTGCGCGCCGGGCCGGCAGCCAGCTCGCCAGCAGTGCCACGGCCCCGAGCAGCGCCGGCACCGCCGTGAAGGTGACTGCGTCGAGCATTCCCACGCCATAGAGCATGCTGGACAGGCCGCGTGCGAGCGCGACCGCTCCCACCAGGCCCAGGGCCACTCCCATCGCGGCGAGCACCACGCCCCTCCTCACCACCAACCACAGCACCTGTTGGTCCGTCGCGCCCAGCGCCATGCGGATGCCCAGCTCGCGCGTGCGCTGGCTCACCGAATACGCGAGCACGCCGTACAACCCCAACCCCGCCAGCGCGAGCCCCAGCACGGCCATGGCCGCCAACAGCCCGCCCAGCACCTGCGTGCGCCCGAGGCTCGCGTCCACCACCTCCTCCATGGCGCGCACCTGGGCGAGTGGCGCGTCTGGCTCCACCGCGTGCAGTTGCTCGCGCAGGGCGGGCGCCAGCGTCGCCGTGTCCTGCGTGGAGCGCACGGCGAGCACCATGTACAACACGGGGAACTGTCCCATGGGCAGGTACACCTCGGCGGGCGGCGCCTCGCCGAGGCTGTCATGGTGGGTGTCGCCCACCACGCCCACCACTTCGCGGAAGGACTCTCCGTCGACGGTCAGCTTCGCCCGCTGTCCCAGCGCGCTCGCCCCGGGGAAGTAGCGCCGCGCGAAGGTCTCGTTGACGACCATGACGGGTAGCGTGTTCGGACCGTCCGCGGTTGCGAGCACGCGCCCCGCCTTCAACGGAATGCCCATCGTGACGAAGTAGTCGTCACTCACGGCGCGGAACTGGGTGTACTCACGAGTCTCCTCCAACGAGGTGGGCTCGCCTGGCAGCAGCACGGGCGCGACACCGGTGCGTCCCCACAGCGGCACCGTGCTGGCCACGCTCGCGGATTGCACCCCTGGCATTCCCCGTACCCGCTCCAGCAGCTCCGAGAAGAGGAGGCGCTGGCGCGCTTCTTCCGGGTACTTGTTCTTGGGCAGGAACACATCCGCGACTCGCACGCCCCGGGGCTCGAAGCCCAGCGGCACCGCCTGCAGCGCGTAGAGGGTGCGCAGCATCAGTCCCGCTCCCACCAGCGGCACGAGCGCCAGCGCCACCTGCGCCACCACCAGCACGGCCAGTGCGCCACCGCGACCGGTGGAGCCTCGGCCTCCTCTCACCCCGCCGAACGCTCCACGCCCATCGGACCGCGCCGCCCGCAGCGCTGGCACCAGGCCGAACAGGAGGCTGGTGAGCAGGGACAGGCCCGTGGCGATGGCCAGCACGTGCGCATCCAGCCGGACCGCCTCCGGTGCCAGCACCTCCCGCGGCACCAGTGCCCGCATCAGGTCCATGCCCCACAGCGCGAGCAACAGTCCCGCCGCTCCGCCCGCGAGCGCGAGCATCACGCTCTCCACCAGGAACTGTTGCATCAACCGCGCGCGGCCCGCGCCCAGGGCGGCTCGCACCGACACTTCCCGCTCGCGCGCGCTGGCGCGGGCCAGCAGCAGGTTGGCCACGTTGGCGCAGGCCACGAGCAGCACCAGCGCCATGATGCCCGCCAGCAACCCGAGCTGCTCCCGCGCGCCCTCCACCACCTGGGCTTGCAGTGGCACCACGCGCACGCCCGTGGCCTCTCCGGCGAACGCCTCCTCGAGCGCCAGCGACGCGGCCACTCCCTCCAGCTCCGCCCGTGCCTGCTCCAAGGAGACGCCGGGCCGCAGCCGCCCCACCGCTCGCAGGTAGATGCCCCGCGGCTCCTCCCCCACGGCCGGGTTCGGGGCCAGCGGCTTCCACAGGTCCACTTCCGGAGCGAAGCGGAAGGAGGCGGGCAGCACCCCCACCACCGTGTGAGGCTGTCCGTTGAGGGTGAGCGTGCGGCCCACGACGGCCCGGCTTCCGCCGAAGCGGCCCTGCCACAGCCCATGGGAGAGGAGCACCACGAGGTCGCGCCCGGGGACCTCCGTCTCCGTGCCGAAGGGCTGACCGAGCTCCGGCTTCACCCCCAGCAGGGGCAGCAGTCCCGCCGTCACGCGTCCCGCACGCACCCGGTCCGCCGGTCCTTCCTCCCCCGTCAGGGTGAAGTCCCAGAGGCTCAATCCCTCCATGGCCTGGAAGGCGCGCGAACGCTCGCGCCAGGCCCCCAGGGACAGGTACGTCAGCCCCATGCGCTCGCGCTGCGGCGTGGACTGGAACAGGCGCACGAGCTGCTCTGGCTCGGGGTAGGGCAGCGGCCGCAGCAGCACCTGGTAGACGACGCTGAAGACGGCCGTGGTGGCGCCAATGGCCAGGGCGAGCGTGCCCACCACCACCAGCGTGAAGGCGAGCTCGCGCCGCATCCGGCGCAGGGCGAAGCGGACATCCTGGAGGAGCTGGGACATAGGGGCTGGCACCGAGCGGCTGCAACTCTAGCGCCAGCCCGTGGCGGGGCGCGTGGCCCGCCCGTTTCCGCCCCGGGGAGGCGCGCCACGCGCGGGCCCGTGTCCGGATGTGGCACGCGGCTTCCCAGAAACGAACAGGCCCGGGCTCCTCTCGGGTTCGAGGAGACCGGGCCTGGGGCTCAGGGGGGCCGCGAGGAGCGGCGCCGAGCGCCTGTGCTGCGCGGCGAGCCGTCAGCGCTGCGACGTCACCACCGGCATCGGGAAGGCCTCGCGCGGCTTGTGCACGCGGTCCTTCGGGTTGGGGCGCTCGACCACCTTGGCGATCAGGTCGTAGTCGTGCGCCTCCGTCACCTCCACGGTGACGAACTCGCCCGGGTACGCCAGGCCGTCGTTGATGTAGACCTGCCCGTCGATCTCCGGCGCCTGTCCCTCGGTGCGGCCCACCAGCAGGTGCTCGGACTCCTCGCTCGGGCCCTCCACCAGCACTTCAATCCGCTGGCCCACGAGCTTCTTGTTCTGCTCGCGGTTGATGCGCTTCTGGATGGCCATCACCTCGCGCCAGCGCCGCTCGATGGTCTGCTTGGGCACCTTGTTCTCGTAGTCGTACGCGGCCGTGCCTTCCTCGTCCGAGTACTGGAACACGCCGAGCCGCTCGAAGCGCTGCTCCTTGACGAACTCCTTGAGCATCTCGAAGTCCTCCTCGGTCTCGCCGGGCATGCCGACGATCATCGAGGTGCGCATCACCAGCCCCGGCACCCGGGCGCGCAGCTTCGCCAGCAGCTCCTTGAGGAACTTCGAGTCCCGGCCCCGCTTCATCGACAGCAGCAGCTTGTCGCTCGCGTGCTGCAGCGGCATGTCCAGGTAGCGGGCGATCTTCTTCTCCGTCGCCATCAGCTCGATGAGTTCGTCGGTGAAGACGCGCGGGTAGGCGTAGTGCAGGCGGATCCACCGCACGTCCACCTTCACCAGCTCGCGCAGCAGGTCATGCAGCTTCGGCTTGCCCGGCAGGTCATGCCCGTAGGCCGTCAGGTCCTGCGCCACCAGGTTCAGCTCCTGCACGCCCTGCTCGGCGAGCCGCTGGGCCTCGGCGATGATGTCCGGGATGGTGCGCGAGCGCTGGCCACCGCGCAGCGTGGGGATGATGCAGAAGGCGCACGCGTTGTCGCAGCCCTCGGAGATCTTCAGGTATGCCGTGTAGGACGGCATCGAGTTCTCGCGCGGCGTCTGCGCGTCGTGGATGTAGTCCGGGTCCGGAATCACCTGACGCGGGCTGGCCTCGGCGGCGAGCAGGTCGCCAATCTGCGCGTAGGCGCTCGTGCCGAGGAAGTGGTCCACCTCGGGCATCTCCTTGGACAGCTCGGCGCCGTAGCGCTGCGAGAGACAGCCGGTGACGACGAGCGTGCTGCACGCCCCCGACTTCTTGAGCTCGGCCATCTCCAGGATGGAGTCCACGGACTCCTGCTTGGCCGGTCCGATGAAGGCGCAGGTGTTGACGACGATGACCTGGGCCGCGGCGGGGTCCTGTACCAGCGAGTAACCCCGCTGCTTCAGCGTGCCGAGCATCACCTCGGAGTCCACCCGGTTCTTCGGGCAGCCGAGGGTCATCATGTAGAGGCTCTTGGTCTCAGGGGGATTCTGCACAGCGTTTTACCGTCTTCCGAGTTCGGTCCGCTCGAAGTGGTCGCCACTCCAAGCGAAGTTGATGGTCGGGCCGCTCGAGTAACCAATGCTCAACGCGCCCTCTTCATCGAGCACCACGGAGGTGGCTCGTCCCAGTGCACACGTAGCAGCCGGCCATTCGAGCACCCGCTGCGCCGTCTTCCCCTTCGCCAGATAGAGGCCAAGGCGCAATTCCTTGTCCGGGTCACAACCCTGGCCGTCCTGGGTGTACGGCAACTCGCCCGACAACACCACCAGCAGGGGGCGTCCATCCGGCAGGGAGAGGGTTTCCGGCACATTCACGCCCACCGACTCCGCTTTCACCGGATTGGGCGTCACCAGCACGCGCAGCAGGCCGGGCGTCAGCTTCTTGTCCGCCTCCACCCAGACCGGGTAGTGGAGCACGCCGTAGCCCAGCCAGCCGTCCGGCTGCCCGGCGAGCGCGACCACGCCCTCGGGCGGCTTGAGCTTCAGGCCCTTGCGGAAGTCGTCTGGCAGCCGGAGCACCTCGCCCACCATGCCGCCGTCCTTGCAGTTGGTGGCGGCGCCGAAGGTGAGGCACAGGTCGAGCGCGAGCGCCTCCGTCGCGGGGAAGCGCGGCAGGGCGCGGGCGGGGATGGCCACCTCGAGCGTCAGGGTGTTGTCCTTGTGCTGCACGCCCGCGTCCACCAGCTTCTGGGCGAACTCGGGGGTGCCGCTCTCGGACGGGGAGGCGCGCTTGCCGTCCGAGGCGAAGTGGAAGACGTGGCCGGTGGCGGCCGCGCCCGCGTCGGGGAAGAAGAGGCTCAGGGTGAGCTCGTCCCCGGCCTGGAGCTGCTCGTCCGTGGCCTCCACCCCCACATAGAGGGTGTCCTTGCGCCATCCCACGCGGCCGGTGAAGGAGGCGCCCCCGGAGGCCCGCGGCTTGAGGGTGAGCGTGGCGGGGAAGTCCTTGAGCTGCCCGTCCAGCTTGGGCGCTCGGGCGAGCGAGGGCACGGCCTTGCTCGGGCGCTGCTTCGGGGCCTGCTTCTCCTGGGCGGAGGCCGCCAGCGGGGCGAGGGCCGCGAGGAGGGCGGAGACGACGAGTGGGCGCAAGGGCTAGTCCCGGAAGTTGGTGAACTGCATGTCGAGCTTCAGCCGGTCCGCTTCCTTGCGGAAGAGGGCCATGGCGGCCTGGAGATCGTCCTTGTTCTTGCCCGTGACGCGGAGCTGGTCTGCCTGGATGGAGCCCTGCACCTTCAGCTTGGAGTCCTTGAGGAGCTTCACCAGCTCCTTGGACTTCTCCACGGGAATGCCCTGCTGCAGCTTGATGAGCTGCTTGACGTTGGCCAGGCCCGTCTTCTCGATGGGCTCGTACTCCAGCGCCATCAGCGGGATGCCGCGCTTGGCCAGCTTGTTGAGGAGGACCTCCTTGGCGGCCTGGACCTTCTCCTCACTGTTGGCCTTCACCGTGATGGAGGTCCGGTCCGGCGCGAGCACGACATCCCCGTTGACGCCCTGGAAGTCGTAGCGCGTGGAGATCTCCTTCTTGGTCTGGTTGACCGCGTTGTCCAACTCGGCAATGTCGATTTTGGAGACGACGTCGAAGGAAGGCATGGCGATTCGCGCCCTTATCACACCTTGATGACCATCGGCACCACCACGGGCCGCTTGGCTGTATACAGCTTGAAGGCCCGGCGCACCGAACGGGCCAGCTCCTCGCGCGCCATGGCGTCGTCCCCCCGGAGCTGGGGGGACATCTGGAGGAAGAAGGCGCGGGCGTCCTCGGCCACCCGGGGCAGCAGCACCTGCTCGTCCAGATTCAGCCCCTGGCCCGAGAGGTTCGGCCCCGCCATCACCGCCAGTGTGTCCCGGGCGATGACGATGGCGGCCACGATGAAGCCCGTCTCGGCCAGCCGGGTGCGCTCCTGGAGGATGTCGGGCGTCACCACCCCGTTGCCGAAGCGGTCCCGGTAGATGCGGCCGGTGGGGACGCTCCCCGAGAAGCGGCCCTGGCCCTCCTCGAAGACGAGCAGGTCCCCATCCTGGGCCAGCAGCAGCTGCGCGGGGTGGAGCCCGGACTCCTTCGCGGTCGCCAGATGTCGGTGGAGGTGGTGCAACTCGCCATGGATGGGGATGAAGTTCTTGGGGCGCACCAGGTCCAGCACCCGCCGCTGCTGGGGCTGGCTGGCGTGGCCGGAGACGTGGACCCCGGGCTCGATGTCCGGGTAGACGACGCGGGCGCCGCGCCACAGGAGCTGGTCGATGAGGCCGGACACGGCGCGGTCATTGCCGGGGATGGCTCGGGCGCTGAGGACGACCATGTCTCCGGGGCCCAGGCGCAGGGGGCCGTCTCCGGCGGCGAGCTGGGAGAGCCCGGCGCGGGGCTCGGCCTGGGAGCCGGTGGCGAGCACCAGCAGGCGCTCGGGGGGCAGGGAGGCCGCGTCCTCCAGCGGGACGAAGAGGGCGTCGGTGACGGAGGGGAGGAAGCCGAGCTGGCGCGCCATCTCGATGTTGCGCGCCATGCTGCGGCCCATCGTCACCACCTTGCGCTCCAGCTTCCGCGCGAGGTCCAACAGGTGCTGGATGCGGTGCACCTGGGAGGCGAACATGCCCACCACGATGCGGCCGGGCACGTCGCGGAAGAGCCGCTCGAAGGTCTGCTCCACCACGCGCTCGCTGCCCGTCTCGTGGGTGCGCTCGGAGTTGGTGGAGTCGGACATGAGGCACAGCACCCCCTCGTCCCCGAGCTCGCCCCAGCGCTCCAGGTCGGTGCGCTGGCCGTCGATGGGGTCCGGGTCCAGCTTGAAGTCCCCGGTGTGGATGACGGGGCCCTCGGGGGTGCGGACGATGTAGCCCACGGCGTCCGGTACCGTGTGGGTGACGCGGCTGGCCTCGACGGTGAAGTGGGCGCCCACGGGGAAGGGGTGGCGGGGCTCGATTTCCCGCAGGTCCGCCTTGATGCCCAGCTCCTCCAGCCGGTAGCGCACCATGCCCAGGGTGAAGCGCGTGCCGTAGACGGGGACGGGCACCTCGTTGAGCAGGAAGGGCAGGGCGCCGACATGGTCCTCGTGGCCGTGGGTGAGGACGATGCCCTTGAGCCGCGAGGCGTTCTGCCGCAGGTAGGAGAAGTCCGGGACGATGATGTCCACGCCCAGGGTGCCAATGGGGGGGAACATCAGGCCGCAGTCGATGAGGAGCATCTCCCCACGGCAGGCGATGACCATGGCGTTGAGGCCAATCTCACCGAGTCCTCCCAGGGGAATCACATGGAGCATGCGCCTACATATATGGACATGGCCAGGCAGCTCGCCGTGGGAATCGCTCGTCCTCCCGCTCGCCCCTGGAGGGCCCTGACATCCGGACGGGGGGTGCTCAGGCTCAGTAGTTAGGCTTATGGCCCAATGAATGGGGGAGGCGCGCTTCCCGGACGGGCCAGCCGCCGGAGCACGCCCAGGGCGAGCAGTGCCAGCCAGGCGCTCGCCCCTGTCCGCGTCGAGGCGCACCCCCCGCAGCCCGGCAGTGGCGTCACCTGGAGGGAGACGGTGACCACCTCGGACTCTTCCTGGCCGTCACTGACGCGGTAGGTGAAGGCATCCGGGCCGTAGCCCGAGTGGGGCACGAAGGTGAGCTCGGGCGGGGTGCCCAGCAGCTCCCCGTGCCTCGGCGGGTCCACCAGGGTGTACGTGAGGGCGTCCCCGTCGATGTCCGTGCCCTCCAGCCGCACCTCCACCGGGGTCTGCTGGGCCGTCGTCACCTCCAGCGGGCGAGCCTGGGGCGCATCATTCACCGGCGACACGGTGAGGGCGGCGGTCTCGGGCGGGGAGTCGTACTCGCCGTCACCGACGCGGTAGGTGAAGGCGTCCTCGCCATGGAAGTCCGGGTGGGGCGTATAGAGGAGGTGGGGCGCGGTGCCCGAGAGCGTGCCGTGCTCCGGCTGCGTCAGCACCGTGTACGTGAGGGCGTCCTCGAAGACGTCCGAGCCCTCCAGCGTGACGGACAGGGCGCGGTCCTCGGTGGCCATCACCTCGAGGGGCCGGGCCACGGGCGGCTGGTTGCGGGCCTCGAGGGTGAACAGCTCCGCGGAGGGGAGGTCCGGGTTGTAACCGCCCGCGATGAGCACGCTCCCCCAGGGCAGCAGCGTCGCCGTGTGAGCGCCGTGGGTCGCGATCATCCTGCCGCCCGAGGTCCACGTGCCCGTGGAGGGCTCGAACAGCTCCGTCTGGGTGAAGCCCTCGAAGTTGTCCCCGGTCACCAACACCCTGCCCGAGGGAAGCGGCGTCGCCTGGTGGGAGGCGCGAGGCAGGGCCATGCTCCCGGTGGGGGCCCAGGTGCCGGTGGCCGGGTCGTACAGCTCGGCCGAGGCGTGCGTTCCCTGGGAGGACTCGCCTCCCGCCACCAGGACCTTGCCCGAGGACAGCGGCGTCGCGGTATGGCCTTGCCGCGCCTGGAGCATGGAACCCGTGGGGCTCCAGGTGCCGGTGGCCGGGTCGTACAGCTCGGCCGAGGCGACGGGCTTGCTGCCGTCGGTCCACCCTCCCGCCACCAGGACCTTGCCCGAGGGCAGCGGCACCGCTGTGTGGAAGACGCGGTTGGTGGCCATCGGGCGGGTGGGCGCCCAGGTGTTCGTGTCCGGGTCGTACAAGACAGCCGTCTTGGCGTAGAGGTTGCTCGCGCCGTTGGCGACGCCCCCCGTCAGCAGCACCTGGCCCGAGGGCAGCGGCGTGACGCTGGAGTAGTAGAAGAGCGGCTCCGTCAGGTCCCGCGCCCGGCTCCAGGCTCCCGTGCTCGGGTCATACAACTCGGGGATGGAGCCCAAGCCTCCCGCCAGCAGCACCTTGCCCGAGGGCAGCAGCACCGCGGCGGCCCTGCTCCGGGACAGCACCATGGCGCCGGTGAGACGCCAGGAGGACTCGGAGGCTGCGGTGCCCGAGGGCGTCTGGCCCCGGGCCTGGAGGGGGAGGCCCACCAGACACATGAGGACGGGCAGCAGCATGGGCAGGTGCGAGGGGGACATGCCGGTTCTCCTGAAGGATGTGTTCGGAGCGCGGGGGCTCAACCCCGTCGGCTGCGCCGCCTGGGGTGGAGGGCGAGCCCGAGCAGCACCAGCGCCGCCCACGAGGTGCCTCCTCCCGGAGCGGCGCAACTCCCGACCTCCGGGCCCGGCGTGATGGTGAGGGAGACGGTGGCCACCTCGGACTCCCGTCCGCCGTCGCTGACCTTGTAGCGGAAGGAGTCCTGGCCGTAACCGCCGCGGGGAGGCCTGTAGGTGAGGTGGGGTGCGCTGCCCGTGAGCCTGCCGTGCTCCGGCTGACTCAGCAGCGTGTACGTGAGGGCGTCTCCATCCGGGTCCATGCCCGGCAGCGTCACCTCCACCGGCGTGCCCAGGGGCGTGCTCACCGACAGGGGGAGCGCACGCGGAGGATCCTCCACCGGCGTCACGACGAGCCGGACGGCGATGGGGCTGGAGTCCAGCGTGCCGTCGTTCACCTTGTAGAGGAGGGTGTCGGTGCCGGTGAAGTCCGGGGCGGGCGTATAGGTGAGGTGGGGCGCGGTGCCCGAGAGCGTTCCGTGCGGGGGGCCCGCGAGCACGGTGTACGTGAGGGCGTCTCCATCCGCGTCGGCGCCCTCCAGCACCACGGGGACGGGAATATCCTCGGCCGTCGTCACCTGGAGCGGCCAGACCCGGGGGGGTGTGCGACCCTCGTCGGGGCTGAGCTCGGCCGTCGCGTGGAGCGTGGGGCTCTTGAAGCCTCCCGCGGTCAGCACCCGCCCTGAATACAGCAGGGTCGCCGTCAGGAAGCCGCGAAGGCTCGGGCGCGGGAGCTCGGCACACGACCAGGTGTCCGTCTCCGGCTCGTACAGATCGGCGGAGCAGGGCTCGCGACCGAGTCCCGAGCCCCCTGAGATCAACACCTTGCCCGAGGGCAGCAGCGTCGCGGCATGGTTGCCGTGGGTGGAACTCATGCGGCTCGTGGTGCTCCAGGTGTCCGTGCCGGGGTCGTAGAGCTCGGCCGTGTCGTATTCGAAGACGCGAACGGACAGGCCACCCGCCGCCAGCACCTTGCCCGAGGGGAGCACGAGCGCGGAGAACCTCTGGCGCTCCCAGGTCATGCTCCCGCGGGGGCTCCACTGGCCCGTCTCCGGGTCGTACTGCTCCACCGTGGCGAGGGTGCCGTCCTCGCCACTTCCACCGAGGACCAGCACCCGTCCCGAGGAGAGGAGCACGGCCTGGTGGTTGCCACGCCCGCTGGCCATCGAGCCCGTGGGGGACCAGGTGCCCGTCTCCGGGTCGTACAGCTCGGCCGTTTTGGCGCTCTCGCCCGCGCCCCAACTTCCCGTCACCAGCACCTTGCCCGAGGGCAGCAGCGTCGCGGTGTGTTCGCCGCGAGCCCAACTCATGGACGCGGTGGCACTCCAGGTGCCCGTCTCCGGGTCGTACAGCTCGGCCGTGTTGGTGCTCTTGCCAGCGTCCTGGCCTCCCGTCACCAGCACCTTGCCCGAGGGCAGCAGCGTCGCGGTGTGTTCGCTGCGAGCCCGACTCATGGGCGCGGTGGCACTCCAGGTGCCTGTCCCCGGGTCGTACAGCTCGGCCGTCGCCAAGGCCACGAAGGTCGGCTGTTGCCCGCCGGTCACCAGCACCTTGCCCGACAACAGCCGCGTGGCGGTATGGAGGTAGCGGGCCTGGAGCAGCGAGCCGGTCACGCTCCAACTCGAGCCGGTTGCCACCCCGACGGGAGCCTCGGCCGCGTGCGAGGGCGCAGCGGACATCAGGAACGCGAGGGCGAGTGAGAGGAGCAGCGGCTGCCGCCTGGGAGGCATGGCTTGATTCTTCCGGGCCGGGGAAGATACGAGGATTGCAACTCCAACGTCATACCTCATTCCCCATGCACCTCGCATGCAGCCGTCTCGTGTCCCTCCTGCTCTCATTGGGAGTGGTGATGGCGTGCGGGGAGGGGAGGGCGGAGGAGCGCTTCGCGGTGTTGATAGGGGCCAACGCGGGTTGGTCCAACGACAAGCCGCTGCGGTACGCGGAGACGGACGCGGAGCGGATGCGGGAGGTGCTGGTGGAGTTGGGGGGCTTCGCGCCGGACCGGGTGGTGCTGCTGCGCGAGCCGGACACCACCGCGGTGCGAGGGGAGTTGGAGAAGCTGGCCCGGACGCTGAGGGGCTTGGGCCAGGACAGCCTGGTGCTCTTCTACTACTCGGGGCATGCGGATGAGCGGCACCTGCACCTGCGAGGCCCGGCGCTGGCGTACCCGGAGGTGCACACGCTGCTGCAGGCGCTGCCAGCGACGGTGAAGGTGGGGGTGCTGGACGCATGCCGCTCGGGCTCCATTCTGGGAGCCAAGGGGGGCAGGCCCACGGGCCGCTTCGAGGTGAAGGTGGTGGATGAGCTGAGGGTGAGAGGGCTGGTGGTGCTGACGTCCAGCGGAGCCGATGAGCTGTCGCAGGAGACGAAGGCGCTGGCGGGCTCGGTGTTTACCCACCACCTGGTGTCGGGGCTGAGGGGGGCGGCGGACGAGGATGGGGGAGGGGAGGTGAGTCTGGTGGAGGCGTGGAAGTACGCGTGGATGAGGACGGAGGCGGACACGGCGGCCAGCGCGGTGCCGCACCGGCCGGCGTACCTCTTCGAGCTGAAGGGGCAGGGGGAGCTGGTGCTCACCCAGCAGAAGCGGGAGGGGGCGAGGCTGGTGCTGCCTCGTGGGGAGGGGGAGAGGTACGTGGTGGTGGACGAGCACGAGGTGAGGCTGGTGGCGGAGGGGAGGACGAGGGCGGAGGGGGCGGTGGCGTTGGGGCTGGCACCGGGGACGTACCGGGTGAAGAGGGTGGAGGGGGAGGGGATGGGAGTGGCGAGGGTGACGGTGAAGGGAGGACAGAGCGTGGAGGCGGCGGGGCTGAGGTACGAGCCGCAGGCGCTGGCGGTGGGACTGCTCAAGGGGGACCCGGAGCAGATGGACGAGGAGGAGAGGCGGGAGTGGAGGAGGGGAGAGGCACTCAGGCTGTTGGCGGCGGGAGAGGCGGGGATGGCGCTGAGGCTCTTCGAGGAGCTGCTGGCGCAGAGGCCCGGAGACGTGGGCGCCCAGCGTGGCCGGATCCGCTCCCTGCTTCGTCTCGCCGAGGTGCATCGCACCGAGGGGGACTGGCGCAAGCAATACGAGATGCTGCGCACGGCGCTCGCGGCGGATCCTTCGCTGGTCGAGGATCCCGACTTCACGAGCGCGTACCGGAGGCTCGGAGAGCGGGAGCTCATCGAGCGTCGGGACCTCAAAGTGCACGCGGACGTGGAACAGGAGCTCCTCGCCAACCCGCGGCTCAAGCGGCGCTGGAGCCTGGGTGTCGAGGTGCTCGGCACTCGCGGGCCGCTCGCGGTGGTGGGCTCGCTCCTGCTGCGGGACGTGTGGCTCGTGCACGTGGCGGTGGATCCGCTGGGCCTGGTGCTCGTCGGGTTGCCGAGCCTGGACCTCGGGGGCCGTCGCCTGTTTCCGATTGAAGGCCGTCTCAGCGGCTTCGCGGGGGCGGGGATCCACCTGAGCCTGGCTCCCTGGCCGGGACTCTGGGACGGCGATCCGCTCTTCCAGTCCCGTTATTTCTACCGGCAGACCTGGGGAAACGCCCTGCACCTCGACGTGGGCGTCCAGTACATCTTCGAATCCGGTCTCGCGCTCGAACTGGGCGGCGGGCTCATCCTCTCGCACCACGCACCCTCCGCACCTCATGTCCTCGACACCCCCATGCTCAACCTGGGCCTCTCCTGGTTCCTCTGAGGAGGAGGCGGGCCGCTCGTTCCTCGTGCGTCGCACGGGCCTGTGGGCTCTGGTGGCTTTCTGCATCGGGCTCGCCGCGATGCCCGCCCGGGGCGAGGCCCGCTTCGCGCTGCTCATCGGCTCGAATGTCGGGTGGTCCCATGAGCGCCCGCTCCGCTACGCCGAGTCGGATGCGGAGCAGGTGCGCGAGGTCCTGGTGGAGCTGGGGGGCTTCGCACCCGATCGCGTGGTGCTGTTGAAGGACCCGGACACGGCGACGGTCCGCGCCCACCTGCGGCGGCTGTCCCGGACGGTGAAGGACCTGGGGGAGGAGAGCCTGGTGTTCGTCTATTACGCGGGGCACGCGGACGCGCATGTCCTGCACCTGCGGGGCGAGCCTCTCTCCCATGCCGAGCTGCTGGTGAGCCTCCAGGAGATGCCGGCCACCCACAAGGTGAGCCTGCGGGACGTGTGTCTCTCCGGCTCCGCGCGACCGGGGACTCCCAGCCCGGCCCTGGAGATGAAGCGCTCGAGCGCGCTGAGGACCAAGGGACTGGCGCTCCTGCGGGTGAACAGCGCGGACGAGCTGTCGCGAGGGGGCCGGGTGCCAGGAGGCTCGCGCTTCACGCACCACCTCGTCTCGGGTTTGCGAGGGGCGGCGGATCTGGACGGAGACGGGCGGGTGATGCTGTCCGAGGCATGGCTCCACGCGACCCGGCGGACGAAGGCGGATTTACCAGACCTGTCGCTGCCGTGGAGCGCCCCGCAGGAGCTGGACGAGGACACGGGCGATCTCCCCCTCACCGAGTTGCCGGAGGACGCGGCCCGGCTGCTGCTGCCCCAGGGCGAGGGGGAGCGCTACGGGGTGGTGGACGAGCACGAGGTGCGGCTGGTCGCCGAGGGGCACGTGCGCCAGGAGCAGCGCGTCTCCCTGGTGCTTCCCCCCGGCACCTACCGGGTGAAGCGTGGGCGGGCCTCGGCGTTGGAGGTGGCCACGCTGCGGCTCGAGCCAGGAGCGCGGGTGTCCGCGGAGTCGCTCACCTACGAGGCCCGGCCACTCGGAAGCGCCTACCTCGAGAGCAACCTGGAGGGGCTGACTCCCGAGGCGCGGCGCGAGTGGACGCAAGGGCGGGCCCGCGCCCTGCTGGCGGGGGGCGAGGTGGAGGGGGCCCTGCGCCTGCTCGACGAGGTGCTCGCGGAGAAGCCGGGAGACCTGGGGGCGCTCCGAGCCCGAGCGCGGGCCCTGGTGCGCAAGGCCGAGGCCCAGGAGCGCGCGGGGAATCCCCAGGGCGTGCGCGAGTCCCTGCGAGCGGCGCTCGAGGCCGATCCGGTGCTCGCCGAGGATCCCACGTTCGCCCCCTGGTACCAGAAGCTCCATGGGCTGGAGGCCGAGGCCCTGCGGACCCAGGACATCCGGGAGGTGGCCGTGAGCGAGTCCAGCCGCAACCCGCGTTCCGGGCACCGCTGGGGCCTGGGGCTCGATGTGCTGGGGACGCGAGGCACGGTGGCGCCGGTGGTGTCGCTCATCCTCGGGGACAAGTGGTTCCCGTACCTGGCGGTGGCGCCGCTGGCGCCGGGCGGCGACGTCGGGGTCCGTCTGGTGCCCCTCGGGTGGCGCTGGAGTCCGATCGTCGGAGTCGGGGTGCAGCTGCCCTTCGCGCGACTGCTGCACGGCCCCCAGGCCACCCTCACTCCTGGCGAGGACGGTTGGGTGGACCCCGAGGCCGCCGAGAACATCGAGCAGGAGCTCCGGGATGGGTACCTGCACCTCGACCTCGGCATCCAGTACTTCGGGGATGGCACCCTGGCGCCCGCCTGCGAGCTGGGCGTCGGATTGAAGGTCTTCCAGCGCCCCTCCATTCAATTCATCGGTCTGCGGCCCTCGGTGAACCTGGGCTGTGGCCTGTTCCTGTGAGCGCCCGTTCCCTCATGTTCCTCCCGCGTCCTTCCTGGTGGCTGGTCCTGCTGTGCGTGGGCGTGGTGGTGGCGTGCGGAGAGGGGAGGGCGGAGGAGCGCTTCGCGGTGTTGATAGGGGCCAACGCGGGTTGGTCCAACGACAGGCCGCTGCGGTACGCGGAGACGGACGCGGAGCGGATGCGGGAGGTGCTGGTGGAGTTGGGGGGCTTCGCGCCGGACCGGGTGGTGCTGCT
>NZ_DASVSO010000567.1:0-22947 GCF_036388035.1 Archangium sp. | reverse complement strand
GGCGCCGGGCCCCTGGCCTCCAATGCCCACCCCCTCGAGAAGGCTTTTCACGCCGCGGTGCTCCAAGGGGTGACGGGCCGCAAAGGGCTGCTGCGGGCCGCGGAGCCGGAGCTCGCGCGGATGGAGGACGCATTGCACCAGCGCGGCCTGCTGATGGCCTCCAATCCGCTCCAGCGAATGGACACCCTGGGCCACCTCCCCCTGCTCGCGGTGGCGGGCCTGGGAGCCGTGAAGATGGGGAAGGAGCTGTCGCGGGGCAGGCCATGGGGCTTCCTCCCGCTGTTCCTGGGGCTGACCGTCGTCTTGGTGATGCATTGGGGGAACAGCCATTTCCGGCGCAGCCGGAGAGGAGACGCGGTCCTCGAAACCCTTCGCGCGCAGCACGTGGCCCTGCCTGTCCCGGTGGAGCCGCAGGGCGCCCCAAGCTCCCCGCGCCCCGGGAACCTCGTCTTGACCGTGCTCTTCCTCGGGGCCCCCGCGCTCCCCCAGGACAAGGAGCTGCAGGGCTACCTGGCCAGGGAATACACACGGCCTGGAGACGCGTGAGGCCGCCGGGCGGAGGGCCCGTGGAAGGCGGACGGCCGGTAAGAGCGTATCCAAAGAGAACTCAGAGAGTTCTTTGACACCCGCAGAGCTACCGCATCTTCACCGAGCCCGAGAGCCGCTGGAAGGCGTGCAGGTGCTCGACGAGGGGAGGCCCCTCGTCGAACTTCTGGGCATGCTTCCGCCAAGCCTTGAGCACCTCGGCGGGAATCGGCCGCGCCCCGAAGGTCGACTGATTGTCTTGGAGCGCGCAGTAGAAGCCTGGATCTCCAAGCGCCTCGGGGGCGACGTCGTGCAGGGCCGCCAGCGCCACCAGCAGGTGCTCCTTTCCTCCCACTCCGGCGGGGAGCTGGGGTGGAGGCGCCGGCAGGGCGCGCAGCCAGTCGACGAAGGACGGAATCAACCCCTTCGTGGGACCCGGGCCGCTTCCCTTCCCGTGGAGCACCGCGGCCACGGCGCGCTGACACATGGCGTAGAAGCGCACCCGGTTCAGGAAGCGCTTGATGGAGCGCGGCGTCTGGTGGTTGAGCATGATGACGGGCCGCCAGATGTCCAGCGCGTCGATGAAGGGCTGGGAGTCGCGCACGCTCACGTCCTTGGGGAAGAGGGCATGCCCCCGTGCGAACCAGAGCGAGAGCACGAGACCCGCCCACAGCAGCGCCGGCCAGGGACTCGCGGCCGGGGCCTCCCCCTGCTCGAGGCTCCAGTCGCGCGGAGCGGGGGCGGTCTGCTCGGCGGGTGCCGGGCCCTCCGCAACCTTCGTCTCCTGGGCGGTGGGAGCTCCCGGTGACACGGGGGCGGACACCTGGACCCGGGCCTGCTCGCGGGCCTTCGGAACGGGGATGCGCATGCCCCAGCCGAGCGTGGCCGCCAGGGCGAGCGCGAGCCCTCCGAACACAATCACCCTCACGCGCTGGAACGTGCGCCGTTGCGTGTCGTCGGACAGGAGTGCGTCCTGTGCCTGCTCCTTCGCGAGCCGGGCCGCGCGCTCCTCGGTGAGCTGGGGAACGGGCAACTCGACGTTGATGAGCTTCTCCAGGTACTGCCGCGCGTAGGCGATCCGCCGCGCATGGCGGACCTGCTCCTCGGTGAGGACAGGCTGTCCCTCCAGGACGGGCGTGGCGAGCGGAGACAGGCTGTCCGCGGCCTCTCCGAGCTGCTGTCCCACGTACTCCTCGACCACCCGGCGGGAGATGGCCATCACCACGAAGCACTTGCCGGAGGAGACCAGGAAGTTGATGGCCTCGAGCATCTTCACCACGTTCTCTGGAGCGCACCGGTCGAGGTCGTCGATGAGGAGCACCATCCGCCGGGGCCCGAGCGCCTCGGTCACGTCCTGGAAGTCCTCGGCGAAGCGGGCCTGGAAGCCCACGCGCTCGCGGTAGTCCGCCAGCCGGACGCTGCCCTCGACGGAGGCGAGCAGCCGCGCGGGGTCCACGCCGAAGGACGTGAGGTTCTTGAGCAGGGTGCGTGCCAACATGCCCAGACTCGCGAGGCTGCCGAGCAGCGTGGGCCACGTCATGTCGTCCACGGGGGGCGACTCGGGCGCAGACGGAGCCACCGCTGTCTTGGCGCCGGGCAACTTGTCCGGCAGGGCCGAGACGAACCCCGTCACGAAGTCGATCTGCTCGGGGTTGCGCAGGAAGAAGGCGGTGGCCCAGGTGAGGACGAGCAGCAGCGCGCTCAGCAGGAAGACGATGCGACCACTGCGGCGCAGCAGCAGCCGGAGCCGGAACTCGAGCGCGTCCAGGTTGGGAAGCTTCGGCACGCACTGCGAGATGATGCTGGAGTACAGGGCCGCCAGCAGGTTGTCCTCCTGCTGGTTGTGCCAGGCGTTGAACCAGACGGGCCGGAAGCCGCGCTCGCACAGGTCCATGCGCAGCAGGTTGAGCACCGAGCTCTTCCCGGTGCCCCACTCGCCCGTGATGGCCACGGTGAGCGGGGGCTGGGTCCGCTCGTTGCGGATGAAGTTGGACAGCCCCTGCGCCAGCGCCCCGAGCCCCAGCACGTCCTGCCTCGGGTGCTCGATGGGGCTGTCGGTGATGAGCAGGTCCGCCACCGTCTTCACCGGCTCGGGCTTTTTCGCCCGCCTCAGCCCCATCCAGCCCACCATCGCCACCACCCCCCAGGACAGGAAGTACCAGCGGGGCAGCGAGCGCTCGTTGTGGACGGGCACCCACGTCCTGCCCCCATCACGGGAGCGCAGCAGGGTGTTCTCGTCTCCGAAGAGCCAGATGCGCTTTCCATCCGGCGTCATCTGGAGGGAGCGGAGCACGGCCTTCGTGCCGATCTCCACCGGCGTCCAGCTCTTCCCACCATCCTCCGTGGAGAGCAGGTTGCCTTCTTTGCCGATGGCCCACCCATGCTCCCCGGCGAGCCGGACATCCTCGCGGGACGCCCCCTCCCTCAAGCTCCGCGCGGCCTCGAGTATGGGGCGCATTCCCACCGAGAGCGTCTCGTCGGTGGTCTGCCTCTCCCACGCGGTCCTCCCATCCGGGGAGTGCCAGACCGAGTAGGCGCTGGTCAGTGCGTACAGGCCCTCCTGCCCGTCTCGTGATTTCGGGCCGAGCCAGCGAATCTCCGTGTCCAGTCGCTGGGAGGCCCACGTCTCTCCCCCATCCCGCGAGTGCAGGAGCGCACCCGTCGAGGTGCCAGCCAACAGCTCCTTGCCTCCCGCCAGCAGCAGCGAGGCCGTGAGGGCCCGCGAGCGCACCACCTGTGGGTACAGGGTACGGCCCCCATCCTCCGTGCGCCAGAGTCCTTCCCCGCTCTGAATCCACCCCGTCTTCCCGTCCTGCTGCATCCAGAGCTGAAGCAGGTCACCCACGCGAGGATGGTGGAAGCTCTCCCAGGTCGCGCCCCCATCTTCGGTCCGGGCAAGCCAGCCGTCCTTGCCGATGACCCACCCCCGCTTCCCGTCCTCGAGGAACTGGATGCCGGTGAGGTACGCGGAGATCCTCGCGAAGGAGAGGGGCTCCAGGTGCTCGTCCTCCATTCGGAAGGCCTTCGCGCCCTTCACCCACCACGAGCGATTCCCCTGGAACTGCCGGGATGCGAACGCCTTGGGAGGAACGACGCCCACTATCTCAGCGGCCCGGCTGACGTCTTCCTGGGACGCGCGCCGAAGATTCTCGGGAAAGAGGGTCGGCTCAGGGACGGTGAGGCTCAGCTCATGACCAGAGGTGGTGAGCTTGTCTCCCGTCCAGGCCACGCGCAGTGCCCCGCCCGTCGTGGAGATCCACACCTGGGAGCCATCCCGCGACACACTCAGCCGGTGGGTCGTTCCGGCGGGAATCAGCCCGGGCAGGACCAGGACCTCCTCGTACCACTGCGCGTCCTGGGGCTTGCGATACCAGACGGACAGGTCCGTCAGCATCCAGAGCGACCCATCACCTCCCAGGGCCAGATCGCGAATCTGCCCCGTCGGCCACCTCGGGGAGTTGGGGGAGACCGGGTTCCAGATCGCCCCCCCATCGAATGTCTCCTGGAGCCTACCGCTCCGAGAGACAGCGTAGCCGTGCCGCTCGCTGGCGAACGCGAGCGCCGCGGGGACTTCCCCACCGGACAGCCGGCTCGAGCGCCACGTCCACCCTCCATCGTCGGACCAGGTGATGACCCCGTTGTCCAGCGTGAGCACGACCTTCCGGCCCACCACCACCGAGTTCTCGAACTTCGAGTCCAGCCCGGCCCCCTTGCCGTGGGCCACGCGCAACCATGCGTTGGATTCGCGTGGGTAGAGCCACGCCATCCAGCCCTCGGGGGTGCTCTCGGGATCCGCCCACGGCTCCTGGATGAAGGCCCCCCCAGTGAACACCAGCGCCAGCAGGGCCGCCACGAGCAGATAGCCCCAGCGGAGGTGCTTCCACGCCGCCATCCCTCGTGCTCCGGCGTGAGCCCCGCCCCCCCCGTGCTTCGCCATCGCTGGAGCCTTGTTGCCTGCGGTCATGCGTTCTCCCCGAGTCTGGAGGAAATCACTTCCGCCGCTGGAGCGACAGCCGCCCCCCCGCCGCTATCGTGGCCCCCATGGAGACATCACGCCCCATGACGCGGTGAGCAAGGAGGAGAAGCTCCAGCGCGAGCAGGAGGCCGTGGAGCGCATCCTCGCCAAGCTGCCGAAGGGCGCCGAGTACCTCGCCCTCTGGCGGGAGTCCGAGCACGGCACCTCGTTCGAGGCCCGGCTGGTGCGGCAGGTGGACAGGCTGGAGATGGGCCCGCGGGCTACCAGCCATGACGGCGGGTCAGTCCTTCAGCTCGTAGACGCGGACATAGTCGAAGTTGGCGACGAAGCCGGGGCCGGACTGGGACACCAGTCCAATACGTGCCCCCGTTCCCAGGTTGTGCGTCCACGTTCCCGCGCGGCTCCAGTAGTTGCCATCCCGGCTGGAGTACGCGGTGAAGTGCTCCTCCTGTCCCACGATGCGCCTGGCGATCCGCAGCCACAGGGTCTCATCGGCGGGGCCACCCGAGGTCTCGCCGTAGCGCGGGTAGCCCGCGGGCACGCCGGGGCCCACCTCCTTGGCGAAGGCGACCTGGCGCGTGTCCCAGTACGAGAGCTGGACGAGCTTCACGTAGTTGTCCTCGTTGCTGTGGAGGACGAGGCCCGCTTGGACGTAGTTCTGGCAGCAACCCGTCGCGGGCAGGTTCATCGTGAGCTTCGTCTCGACCATGTAATTGCCGGTGGGGGCCTGCTGCCAGAGGATGGCGGAGGTGGCGGTGTCCACGTGGATGTCGGCATCCTGGGTGTTGAAGCGGAAGGAGCCATTCTCCAGCCCGAACCCGGCGGAAGGCGGCGGGCGCACCCAGCTCCACTGCGCGCCGAGCGCCGGGTCGTTGAACTCGTCCGAGGCCGAGGGGATGGGCGCCCCCGGCGCGTCCTGCTTCGCCAGCACCACCGTGTAGCGGCTCTTGGTGTTCTCCAGCTCGGCCGCCGGCGCGGGCTGCTCGGTGTCCGAGGCGCCCTGGCCGCCGCGCGTCACCGGCCACCCATCCACCCAGTCCAGCGCATCCATCAACACCGGGCGCTTGGAGATCGGAGCAGTGCCAGGCGCCGGGGCCATGTAGGGGTTCGCCCTGTCCATGGCGTGGTAGAGGATCCAGTCCTGGCCGCCCAGGTCCGTGAGGAGCGTGTTGTGGCCCGGGCCCACCCAGCGGTTGCCATTCAGGCTGAGCACGGGCGTGCCACCCACACGGCTGGCGGTGAGGGGGATGCCCTCGCGATCCACGAAGGGCCCCAACGGATCCATGGAGCGCCCGGCGAACACGCTGTAGCCGCTGAGCGGTCCATTGCAGCAATTGGAGGCGGAGACGAACAGGTAGTAGTAGTCACCGTGCTTCATGAGGCTGGCGGCCTCGTAGCGGTTGGGAATGGTGATCTGCACCTGCGAGGCCTTATCGGAGGTCAGGCCGTCCTCCGAGAGCTTGCGCGCGGAGATGCCACCGAAGTAGCTCCCGTAATAGATGTACTTGCTCCCGTCGGCGGCGATGAGCACCTCGGGATCGAACGTCCACCGGGGCCCTTTGCCTTCACAGCAGGGCGCCTCGTGGGGCTCCACGGTGGCCTTGCCCGCCTGGGTCCAGGGGCCCGTCGGGCTGGTGCTGGTGGCCACGCCGATGGCGCTGCCTCCGGCCACCGTGTCCACCACCGTGTAATACAGATGGTACTGGTTGCCGAAGAAGGCGATCTCGGGTGCCCAGATACCCGAGCCCGGCCGGGCCCAGGACGGCGGCGCGGGGAGCGCGTCTCCGACGTAGCTCCAGCTCACCAGATCAGTGGATTTGAGCATGGGGAGCAGGTGCCGTCTGTATTGGCCCGTCCCCGGGTCCTTGTCCTGATCGTTGAGCGGATCGGACGTGCAGTACATGTACCAGGCCGTATCCCCCGGCTGCTGGCCACGGATGACCGCGGGATCGGCGCATGTCTCGACACTGCCGCCACCGGGGATTGAGACCTGCAACGGGTTGGTGAAGCTCTTCGTGACGAGCCCGTCAGGAGGCGGCGGGGGAGGGGGCGGAGGAGGGGGAGGGGGAGGAGGAAGCTCTTCCGGCGGGTTCTCCGGCGGGTTCTCCGGAGGCTTTTCCTTGTCCGCACAAGCCGTGGCACTCAGCACCGCGAGCACCAGGATCAGCGCTCCACTTCGGCTCCAGCCTCGAGATGAGGACGGCCTTCCGCGCATGTTCAATTCCCCTTCCGGGTCGATGTAACTGTTGGCGATTCCTGAGTTGCCCCTTCAGGCACCCCGCAGGAGAGCGGTCTTCTTCATCCAGGCGGAGTCAAGGTGTCAAGAGCACCACCCACGATTGCCTGTCCACGACTGAAACGTTCCACGAGGCGTTTCAACGCTCTCCACCAGGGATATAACGAAGGCCGCTTGCTGCCTCGCAGCAGGTCCATGCGCCGTTGCGGTCTCCCGTCACCGCTCACCCAGGAGTGCCTCCATGCAGTCCGATTCCAAGCCCAAGAAGCAGTCCAAGCTCACGAAGCCCCTGCAGCTGAACAAGGAGACCCTCCGCCAGCTCAAGGATGAGCACCTGGAGGGGGTCGTGGGCGGCAACGCCGCCACCAGGCCCTGCGGGACGATGTACAGCTGCTTCACCTACGAGATCAACTGCACCTATCCCTGACTTTCAGGCACGTTGACGTGCCCACGCCCTCGGGTCCACGCAGTCCGCCAGGAGCATGCGATCCCAGCGGGGGCGGCTGGCGGTAGCCCCCGCCACGAGCGCCAGCGCCACACCCGCGGCTCCTCCCAGGACACCTGGGAGCGCGCTCCACCGCGGCTCCTGGGCTGGGAGCGCCTCGAAGGCGCGATAGCCGCCCACGCCCTCTCCAGGCACCGCCATGTCCAGCGCACGCGTCAGCCACGTCACCGCCGCCTCGCGGAGCCAGGGCTCGCCGGTCGCCTGATAGAGCCGGTTGAACACATGGCCCAATCCGGACGCGCCATGGCACAGGCCCGCGTCAATCACGCCCGTGTGCTCCAGTGGGCGCACCGCCGCCAGCCGCGCTCCCTCGAGCGCCAGGGCCTCCCACTCGGGCCTGCCCAGCGCTCGGCCCGCGGACAGCAGCGCCAGGGCCGTGCCCGGCTCGCCATAGCACCACGCGCAGCGCGTCGACCTGCGCGGCTCATGCTCCGCGCTCACCCAGCTGAAGAGCCCACGCTCGCCGGAGGGCAGCCGCTGGGCCACCAGCCACTCCGTGGCACCTTCGAGCAGCTCCTGGACGCGTGCGCGCGCTCCCACTCCTCGCGCGTGCGCCAGGGCCAGCAGCGCCATGACGCCGGGCACTCCGTGGGCCATGCCCAGGTTGTAGTAGCCCTTGGGAAACGCTTCGCGCTGGGGGAGCGTCAGCAGCTCCGGTGGCGTCCACCAGGTCAGCCCACCGTCGCGCCGCTCCATCGTCTCCGTCAGCTGCGCGAGGATCTGCTCGAAGCAGCGGAGCGCCACCGGGCGAGGCGCCCGCTCGAGCACGTACACGCCGATGCCCACCAGCCCACGGATCAGGTCATAGTCCCGGCTGGGCGGCCGTCGGGACAGGAACGCCTCCAGCGCCGAGTCCACCTCGCCCAGCGGATCCTCGTCGGGCGCCCAGCCCTCCTCCGGTTCCTGGCGCGCCACCGCCCAGCTCACCCCGCTGAACCCCTCGTACAAGTCGGGGCCATAGGGGCGGGCCGCCACGTCCTCCATGGCTCGCGCGAGCACGTCCTCGGAGGAGGCTTCCCCAGGCAGCGCCTCGGGCCGGGTGCGTTCGAGCTCGGCCCACAGCAGAGCCGTGCCTGCCCAGCCATCCGCGAGCGTCGCCCCAGCTCCCCGCCGCGCATGAACTTCCGGCAGCGCCGCGGCGATCGCCTCCACCGTGCGCCAGGCTCGTTCCGCCAGCGCGCCCGCGAGTACCGGCTCCCACCTGTCCATCGTCCTCATCATCAGCCCCTTCGCACCGGTGGCTCGGCCCTGCCAGCGCGCACGCCGCGCATGAGGTGTAGGCCCCCATCCCTCCATTGTCCAAGCCGGTGCGCCGCGTCGCGCGCGGTTGACGAAGAACGACAACGGGCTGGACGAAAAATGTCAGTCCGGTGCCCGGCCGCGGCGGTGGCACACCCCGTCATGGGGCCGCGCCCGTGCCCCTCAAACCCGGACAGCTCCTCCATTCGCTCCCGTCCCTGTTGCTCTCGACCGCCCTCGGGTGTGCCAGTCCCACGTGGGCGCAGGGCACGTCCCAGGCCCTCGCCTCGAACGCCCAACGCCTCTCCGCGCCCGGCCTGCCTCCCGGGCTCACTCCGTCCCTGGTGAAGGACATCCACGCGCCCGAGCCCTCGCTCGATCAGGGCTCCTGGGTGGACTCACCCGGTGCCCCCGTCTCCGTCGGCTCGACGCTCTATTTCCTGGCCCGAGAGCCGAGCAAGGGGATCGAGCCCTGGCTGACGGATGGGACGCAGCAGGGCACGCGGCTCGTGGCGGAGATCGTTCCCGGACTCAATTCCTCGGGCATCACCGGACTGGCCGCCCTGGGCAACACCGTGTTCGTGAGCACGGCTCCCTCCGTCTTCAACGGCACCCTGTGCATGGGCGCGAGCTGTGGAAGAGCGATGGCACCGCCGAGGGCACCGTCCTCCTCGCGGACACCTACCCGCTCCTCGCCGACTCCGGGCCCAACAGCCTGACGCGCGTGGGACAGCTGCTGTTCTTGACCACTCCGAAGCAGGTGTGGAGGAGCGATGGGACCCAGGCCGGCACCTTCCCGGTCTTCAGCCCACCGGGTAACGGCGGTTGGGGTGCCGCGACGGGCAGCCTGGGCTCGGCCTTCTTCTTCGTCCACCACACCTCCGCCTCCGGCCTGGAGCTGTGGAGGAGCGATGGCACGCCCGAGGGTACCGGCCTCTTCAAGGACTTGAACCCTGGCCCTGGCGGCAGCATGGGCAGCGCCCCGATGGTCCAGGTGGGCAACTCCCTCTTCTTCAATGCCAGCGACGGCATCCACGGCCAGGAGCTGTGGAAGAGCGACGGTACCCCCGAGGGCACCCAGCGCGTCGCCGACATCGCCCCGGGCCTCGCCGCGGGCATTTCCCCCTCCTACAACACCACGGGAGCGCCCCTGCGGGTCATCGGCGACGCGGTCTACTTCGCGGCGGATGATGGGGTCCACGGGATGGAGCTGTGGAAGAGCGATGGCACCGCCGAGGGCACCACCCTTCTCCGTGAGCTCACGCCGGGTGCCGCGGGCAGCGCCTTGCAGAGCCTGTCGATCGTCCCGGCCGGACCGCACGGCACCTTCGCCTTCGCGGCCTCGAGCGCCGCGGGAGGCCTGGAGCTGTGGAGGTCGGATGGCACCACCGAGGGCACGTGGCCGCTGTATGCCACTGCTCCGGGTACGCCCGTCTCCTCTCCCTCCCTGCTCACCGTCTCCGGCTCGCGGCTCTTCTTCGTCGCCGACGATGGCGAGCACGGCCGGGAGCTGTGGAGCGTGAAGCAGGCGGCCTTCAACCAGCGGCCGTAGCGGGTGAACGGTGTACGGCCGGACTCGGGGTGGCGTCCCCGGGCTCGGCCGGGTGGGCCTCGGCGTGGGCACATTCAGGGTGTCAGACGACTCGTAGGGGACGACTGCACCCGAACACCGTCGACGTGAAGGTGAATCTCTCGGCCAACGCCGTGGAGGTCCTCCCGTAGAGGAGGCCCGTGCTCCGGGGGCGGGCAATCCCCCCGGAGCACTCGAGCGGAGTTGTAGCCAGTCTCCCTGTCGGTGCTCCCTGGGCGCGCGGTCTGGGCAGGTGTGTACACCCAAGGGGCCGCGCGGCCTCCGCACAGGTCGAGCGCACGACTCGGACGGCCCCCTCGGCGGCCCTCCTCGGCCCCTCCGCTCGCAGCGACCCGCTGCGAGGCTCCGAGTGGCGCCTCAACCGGCGGCGGCTCGAGGGCTTCCGGCCCCAGCAATCACCATGTCCTCACCCGGCACCTGCTCGGCGCTGGTATGAGTCCTTTGACACATTCTCTGGCCCCTTCAGGATGTCTCAATGATGCACTGGATGCCATTCACCTTCATTATTTTTCAGACAGGAGCATGTATGCAGAAGAGTCATCAGCGGAGAGCCTATCTGTTGGTGGGTTGCTGGCGCTTGTTGTTGCATGTGGCCCGGCTCCAGAGTCATCCGAGGGCACGGGGCAGGGGCAGGGAACTGTCACCGTGAAGCAGAACCCTCACCGCGGCGGATGTTACGGCCACGGCCGCTGGATTGCTCCACACGGTGGCGCTGAAGGGAGACGGTACCGTCTGGGCTTGGGGTTACAATTTCTACGGCCAACTCGGAGACGGTACCACCACCAACCGTCCCGCCCCGGTGCAGGTGCCGGGCCTCTCTGGAGTCACCGCCATCACGGCAGGCGGCTATCACACGGTTTCGCTGAAGGGAGACGGCACCGTCTGGGCCTGGGGCGACAACGCGCACGGCCAACTCGGAGACAGCGTCACCACCACCTACTCCACCACCCCGGGGCGGGTACTGGGTCTCTAAAATCCCAGCCAGCCACGAGCCCGGCGAAGCGGGAAGGAGGGGAGGGTCGAACGTGGAGGCCCCCCCTTCGGGTCCGTTCGAGGCGCTCCGCGGGAGGTCGGCCACTCGCTCCCCCGCTGGGACCGCTCAGCCGTGTACGCTCGCGACCGCAACGCGCGCCGCATGCATCAGGAGAGAGGCCGCGATGAAGGTTTCCGTTGTCCGCCGGTACGAGTCGAAGCTGGGCACGCCTGTACTACTTCGCAAACAGGCCCTGGCCGTCAAGAACGCGCCCTTGGAGGTAGTGCTGCTGCGCGCGCCAATCGCGTCTATCGTGCGGGCCCACGCTCTGGAGCACTCCACCATGAGAAGGCTGTCGTCCCCCTGGTATCCATCGCTGCTGGTCCTGCTCGCACTTCGAGCAACCTCCACGCTGGCCCATGCAGGTCTCCCGGAGACATCCAACGTCACCGTGCGCCGCGAGCACCCGGAGGATCTCATGGTGGGGGCCACCTTCGGTGCGGTGGTGTCTCGCGATGAAGGCCGGAGCTGGCGGTGGATCTGCCCCGAGGCCATGGCGCGCTTCGGCTGGCGCGCGGGCTCGTTCCTCTGGCGGTCCGAGGGACAGATGCTGGTGGCTACCGGCACCCTGCTGCTGCGCTCGAGCGACAGCGGCTGTTCGTGGCAGGCCCACCCCTTCTTCGGTGAAGCCGGGCTGTGGCCCTCGCATCTCACGTCGCACCCGGCCGAGCCCACGCGTCTGTGGGTGGTGACGGGCAGGCCCAACACCCCCAATGGTCTCTACCGCTCGGACGACGGTGGGGAGACCTTCACCACCACGGCCCTGCTGCGTACGGACGCCACGTTCAACGCCGTGGAGGTGGCTCCATCGGATACCCGGCGCCTCTACGTCTCCGGCCAGACACCCGATGGCCCGCGCGTCTTCCGCAGCAGCGATGCGGGCGAAACCTGGGAGGAGCTACCCCCGCTCACGCTGGAACTCATCCTGCCCTACGGCCTCCAGCTGATGCGAGTGGCCGAGAACGACGCGGACCATCTGTGGGCGCACATCTCCTCGCAGGGCAGCACGTACGTGCTGGAGAGCCGAGACGGGGGGCATACCTTCCAGTCCGTGCTCACGCTGGACGAGTCGCTCATCAACGCCGAGTCCTCCGCCGACGGGCGCACCCTCTGGGTGGCCACCATCACCCGGCTCCTCCGCTCGCGGGACGGAGCGCCTGCCACGCCCCTGGCGTTGCCCGAGGGCAACGCTTGCGTGCAGCGAGAGGGGGACGTCCTCTACGCGTGTGGCTCCACCTGGGTACACGACTGGGCCCTGGCGCGCAGCCGTGACGAGGGCGGCACGTGGGAGCCCCTCCTGTCGCTGCCGGACATCCAGGGCGTCCATGCGTGCCCCGCTGGCACCCCCACCCACGATGTCTGCGGGCCCCGCTGGCCGCAGCTCACTCAACTCCTCGGAATCGCGTTGGATGCCGGCACGCCCGCGCCTGTCCCGGATGCCGGCACATCCGAGCCCGCCCCGGATGCCGGCACGCCCGAGCCCGCCCCGGATGCCGGCACGCCCGGAGGCGTGAAGAAGCCTCTGCCGCCTTCCAAGCCCAGGGGCTGCTCGGCCACTGGCATGGGGGGGCTCGCCGCGGCCTGGGCTCTTGCCTTCGCGGTGCTCCGCCGCTCGCGGCGGCGCGGCCTGGACACCTGAGGGACATGGGAGCGGGAAGGGGAAGGTGTCTGCGCTTCGACCCCTGACGAACGCGAGCTGATGGACTGGGAACTCAATCCGGGCGGCGGTGTCTGAGCCGCCGAACACGGCAATTGCGAGGGCCAAACAGGCCGGCTCTACCCGCGGGCGGAGGGCGACTACGCTGGCGGAGAGGGCTGGGCCTCGCCGCCTCCGCCCGTTGTCGCGACGCTGCGCGGCCCCTGCGGCGGCGAGCGGGTGCGGTTCAGCGCGCCCGGTCTTCCGGAGCAGGACGCCACGCGCGTCGCGCTTTCCAGGCAGACAGTCACCTTCTCCCGTGGGGACACGTCGCTGCGTGGACGCCTCGTCGCACCGCCGGGGCGGGGGAGGGGGCCGGTGGTTGTCCGTGGACCTCCAGCTCGACCCGTACGCCTCCACTCCCTTCCACCTGCTGGTGCTCGGGGGAGGGCAGCGGAGTGCGCCGCGATAGCGAGTTCCTCGCGGCGCCTCCTCACCCGCGATGGCCCGACTACGAAGCCACGACGTGGGGCCGCTGAAGCTCGAAGTTGATGGCGCTGCGCCACCAGCCCGCGGCGGGGACGATGAACATCAACACCGCTCTGCCGCCGACCATGAGCGCCTCGAGCCGTGCGGCTGCCACCAACGCGAGCTCAGCGGCCTCGTTCCCCGGGTTCTGTGCGACCTTCGTGGCCGCCGCCTTTCGCAGCTCGAGCAGTTCCTCACGAGGCCATGACAGGCCTTGAGCGACCCC
This sequence comes from Archangium sp., assembly GCF_036388035.1. Classification (GTDB taxonomy): domain Bacteria; phylum Myxococcota; class Myxococcia; order Myxococcales; family Myxococcaceae; genus Archangium. The sequence goes on along the minus strand of NZ_DASVSO010000567.1, from coordinate 9,452 downwards.
CAAGGCCATGTACTGAAGCCCCTTCGACGCCAGGAGCTCGGTGCGTCTCTCCGAGGACTCAGAGCCCTGCAAGGCCAGATCAAGACAGAGAAACGAGTAGAAGATGACCGCACAGAGAGATTCGAAGACGCCACACCAATACGCCGATCCAGGTACGTCGAAGGTGAGCAGCCGGATGAAGTCCTTGAGTCGATAGACGCCCTGCCAGCTGGCCAGGAAGATGTCGATCTTCGTTCTACCGGAGGGGAGGCCCACATGCTCCGCGCGCAGCACCATGGAGGCGATCGACAGGCAATACCCGACGGAGTCAACGACCAGCTTGGATGTCAAAAGGATTTTGGCGTCCCGAGCGACGCCACCGATTCGAAGGGCCTCGATGACGACGTAGCAGGCCGCCGACACGAATTGAGCAAAGCCCGTCGCGATGCCCAGGAGGAGCTGGGTGAGCGCATCCTCCGCTGATTCGGACACTTGCTGGGAGCCGCTCGTCGCGCCGCGGTGGGTGAGAGCGGCCCCGAGGTTGACGCCGGCACTGGCCGGGCGCACAGGCAGGTTCGTCTTCTTGGCGAGCTCGAGCACGGACTTCCCGGTGATCAGCCGGGTCGCGAGCGCGGTCGGAACGGCGAGGACGAAGCAGCAAAGCTCGAGGACCGTTCCCGCCCCGTTCGGATCAACGTACTTCCGATGGAGCTGGGAGATGAGCGGGACTTCCCACTTGCTGTGGAGCAGCGTGTCCAGCGCATCGGCGAACTTGTCGCCAAGCTTTCGCAGCAGGGCACCCAGCATCGTGACGAGACTTTGAACGACGTCGGTCGCGGCCTGGGTGAGCTGCTCGATGATCTGGCTGAATGACAGGGACTCGTAGTCTTGACCGAGGCGCGTGAAGGTCTCCACCAGGAGCGCCTTGAGCTGGGCGAAGTCGGCACGCAGCTCGTCCAGGATGGGACTCATCACCTCCACCGCCGCGGGCAGAGGCGCTGATTGGGCATGCTGGGCAAAGGCCTGGGGCGCCCAGTTGACGGCCGGCGAGCTGGCGATGGTGTCGTGGTGGTCACGCGGCGCTTGCCGAATCGGCTGCTGATACTGCGGGAGGAGGTCTCGCATGAGAGCCAGATCCCGCTTGGGGTCCGACTGGCCGATCAGGCTCTCGAGCTGATCGGGCAGGGTCTTCACCCGGTCTCGAATCGCCTGGACGATGTTGGCCGTTTTGTCCTTCAACACGTAATAGGTTGCCTGGGTGTCCTCCCAATCAAAGACCGTTCCGAGCCAATCAACGACCTTCTCCATGGTGAGCCCGAAGACCTTCTCGAGCACCAGGCCAATCACCTGAAGGATGTCCGAGACAAGGGTGGCGAAGAACTCGTAGACGGCGCCCGCGATCTCGTAGACCACCCTCATGACGCCATTGACGATCTCCGCGACGAAGGTCGTCAGCGCATCCCACACCTTGCTGAAGAAGCCGGTCACCGCGGGCCAGAAGCCCTCCTCTTCCCTGGCCAGCGACGCGGCGGCGGTGACACGCGTCGGTAGGCGCTTTTCCAGGCGTGTCAGATGCGCGCGCGCCGCGTCGCCCGAGGAGCAGTGCGCCTGACCCTGGTTGAAGTTGAAGCAGATGCACTCCCCATCCTTGAAGTGCGCGAAGTTCGGGGTCGCGGGCGAGTGGGCCATGGAGCGCGCTCGCGCATAGCCGCGTCCCCGCAGCGACGCGGTGGCTGTCGTGGGGGAGGGCCCGCCCATCTCCTGGTTCAGGTTGATGGTCGACTTGAGCAGATCCCGAACGGTCTTGGTGGCGTTGTCCGGAAGGAGGGTGAAGAGCCGCTTGCCCTGGCTGTCGCGCTGCTTCTTCCAGTCTTCATCGGTCTGGAGCGTCTCGAGCCTGGCGGCGACCTTGTCGCCGGGATGTATGTCCACGACCCTGTCCTGGGTCGCTGCCACGTCGTGCACCCGGACCCGGAAGATCGGCGCGCTGATGGTGCCAGCCTCGTGCGTCAAGGTGATGACGCCATGAGCGTCGGGCTCGAGCTCGAGCGAAGCCGCGGAAAGGTGGGGGACGTCGCGGGTGAGCCCGTTGATGTCCACCGTGATGGCGGGTGCGGCATTGAGCGAGACCTTCACCCCTGGAAGCGGCTGGTTGTTGTTGTCCCGGATCTGGACGCGTGTGACGTAGGAGTTGAATGATTTCAGCTCGCCATTCTCCAGCTTGTGATTGGGCATCAACGCGACGTCGGCGTGAATCACCACCGCGGCATTCGAGGGGCTCGGCCGGTTCTGCCAGCCCTGGTTGTTCCAATCAGGCGCCTTGTTCACCAGCCGGACGTCGTCTTCACCCAGGATGACCAGATACTTGGAGGCCGAATCTCCCTGGCTGTGCCCACCGGGAACCGGGCGGGGAGCGGAGGGGTAATGGGAGTGGCTCGTGTAGAAGATGTCGTAGCCTTTTCGGAACAGGCTGATCTGGAACTGGCCGGAGTGGGCCTCGACAAGGATTCGACGGTCCTTCCAGCTCGCGCTGTCGAGGCATTCGGGGATGTCGATGCCTTCGTCGTTCTTGCCGCGGATCTTCGTCAGTTCGCCCGACTCGAGGAAATTCACATCATCCGAAGAGGTCTCGAGGTTGCTCACTCTCAGCGCATAGGCCAGGCCATTGGCGACCCCGACCAGCCGCGGCTGCTGCATCGCGCGCATCTTCTGTTTCGACCAGGAGAGGGTCTGGTCTTCGTGGATGGTGAGCTGGATCGTGTCCGGCGCTTCGTGAGAGGGGGAGATCTCCTCACGAGGATGGTCTTTGTTCTTGTAGAGGAAGGGGCGATCGCTGCCATAAATCCGGAAGGATTCTTTCAAGCCCTCCCCCCAGATGCGGATGAATTTCTTGGCGTCTGGGGAGCCGGGGAGATCGATTCCCTCGTTGTATTGCCCCAGAACCCAGGTCTTTCCGGGAGGAAGAAGCCGGTTGTCCGCGTGTGTCTCATCGTTGGTGAGATGCAGGTCGAACGGGAGCAGGTTCCTGACCGCGACAAGTTTCATTGCTCAATCCCTCGTTGTGCTCTGGTATGCCGCGCGAGCTGGGCGACTCGATGGCATGCTTTTCATTCCCCCGAGAGAGCCCGGTGCGTTCGCCCCCCCTCCCGCGGTCAGCGAGTGTACCCGGAGAGGGCACGCCCCGTCAGAAGGCGACGCCTTGGCCACATCAGGCCTCCCGCTTTTCTGATGCTGATCCGCTCCACGAAGCGAGCCGGCCGCGTTAGCCTCGACAGGGCTCTCATGGGAGAAGAATGCGCCTGACAGAAGAGGAATGTCTCCGCCGGTTCGGCTTGAATCCCGCTCCCGAGCAGCTCGAGGAGGTTCGCGCTGTCCTGGACGCCGAGACGCAGCGGGAGCGTCAGGGGCAGGGCGGTGGAGACACGCAGGTCATGCGGCTGTGCTGCTTTCTGCTGTTCAGAGCCGGGCTGCTCGAGGACGTGCCGAGAATCTGGCGGGCGAAGACCTCCAGCATGGATGCGGACGCATCGATCGACCTCCAGCTCCTGTGTGGTGCGGGATTGGAGAGGACGAAAAGGTATTTACGGGAGCTCGGTTCCGACGAGGCGCAAGCCGCATCGAGGCGTCTCCTCACCAATGAGGTGTCCGGGGAGCTCGATGGCTTCTCCGTCGACGAGTACGCGGCGTCCCAGGAGGCGTACTACGACGGAGACGAGGGGTAGCCGTACCGCGGGTCATGCCGGGTCGCATCGCCCGAATTCCTTGACACCTTTTCGCGCTCAGCGGTCGAGATGGGTGATGCCCGCCTCGAGCAGCGCGGCCACGCCCCGCCGGGCCACGTGCACCACCTTGTGGCGGTGGGGCGTGCCCGGCTGCGTGTAGTGGCTGCTCACCTTGTGGTGCAGCTCCGTGGCGCCCCACACGAGCACCAGGTCTCCCCACTCCAGGTCGCTCTGCGCCTTGCCCGCCGTGCGCCGCTCGGTGCCGTCCACCATGCGCAGCTCGATGCGCCCGCCGAGCTTGTCCTCCAACTCCTCGCGCACCGCGGGCGAGCCGCCCACCACCACCACCCGGTTCACCCCGTGACGCTCGCACGCCTCCAGGAAGGCCACCTCCGCGCGCCGGTTGTTCGAGCCCCCGCAGTGCTCGCAATGGCTGCGCAGCTCCACCGGCAGCGGCTCCCTTCCGCTCGCCCGCGCCACCTGCTGGCACTCGGTGGCGGTGCACACCCGGAAGAAGCGCTCGGCCAACACCTGCTCGGCTCGGGGCAGCTTGGGCTCGCTGATGCGCACCTTGCGCGCGCTGGTGAGCCCCGCTTCCTCCAGCGCGTTGCGCGCCCGGGTCCGCGAGTCCGACGAGGTGATGCCCCTCTCGGCCAACCACCCGTCGATGTCCTTGTCCGCGCTCACGGCTGTTCGTTCCCCGTGAAGAGCTCACCCTGGACGGGCCCGGCTCCCTGGGCGGGCTCACACAGCCCGAGGCACTCGCGCACCGGCGCGAAGCTGCGGCGGTGGATGGGCAGCACGCCCTTGTCCCGGATGGCCTGCACGTGCGAGGCCGTTGGATAGCCCTTGTGCTCGGCGAGGCCGTAGCCCGGGTATTGCGCGTCCAGCTCCCGCATCCGCCTGTCCCGCGTCGTCTTCGCCAGCACCGAGGCCGCGGCGATGCTCAGCGAGAGCGCATCTCCCTTGATGATGCCGCGCTGGGGCAGCTCGCACTCGGGAATGGTGAAGGCGTCCAGCAGCACGTAGTCCGGCCGGATGCCCAGCGCCAGCAGTGCGCGGTGCATGGCCAGCAGGCTCGCCCGGCGGATGTTGAGCCGATCAATCTCCTCCGCCTCGGCGAGGCCCACCGCCCACGCCACCGCCCCGCGCTTGATGGACTCGGCCAGCTCCTCGCGGCGCTCCTCGTCGGCGATCTTCTTCGAGTCGTCCAGCCCCTCCAGCTTCCAGCCCTTGGGGAGGATGGCCGCCGCGGCGACCACCGGGCCGGCGAGCGGGCCCCTGCCTGCCTCGTCCACCCCGGCGATGTGGGTGTGACCCTGCTCCCACAGCTCCGTCTCGTAGCGCAGCAGGTGGCGCAGGCGCTGGCCCTCGGCGCGGTTCTTCCCCTTCCGGGCGCGGATGCGGCGGGCGAGCGCCTTCGCTCCCTGGCGAGGGTCCGCCTCCAGCGCCTCCAGGAGCCCCCCGGGCACGGAGCGCTCCTGCGTGACGAAGTGCTCGGTCAGCTCGGCGAGGGACTGCTGGAGGAGGTCTTCCACAATCGACATGGCGACCTCAACCTAGCGAGTCAGGCCCCGGCGGACAAACGCCGATTGGAGGCCCGGTCGCCGGAGGGGCCTACGGATTGAGCTGGAGCCGCACCGTGGAGGGCTCGGGGCTGCAGTGGCACTCGTCGCACGTCCAGGCCACCTCGGTGGGCGCGGTCACCTTGGAGCCGGCGGTGGCCGACACTCGCACCCTGCCCGCGCCAATGTCCTCGTTCACCGCGGTGGTGACTCCGCGCTCGTTGGTGATGCCGGTGATGGTGCGTCCTGAGTCCACATGGGTGGCGGTGACGGTGGCGTCCTCGACCACCTTGCCCTGCGCGTCCACCACCTCCACCCGCAGGGTGACGAGGTCCTCGAGGCAGGGGTTGCCCTGGCGGTTCACCCGCAGGCCCCCGTCACAGGAGGCGAGCGGCACGAGGCCGAGGAGCAGCAGCAACTGGCGAGCCCGGAGCATGCGGAGGGATTGCGCACGCTCCGGCTCGAAGGCAATGCCGGGTGTCAGCTGGTGGGCGGAAGACGGCTCTGGGCGAAGCGGGAAGCGTCCGTATCCGGGTACCGGTCGACGATGTACTGGTAGACGTCCTGGGCGCGCGCCGCGTCCTGCATGCGCTCGCCGAGGACGCGGGCCAGGAGGACGAGGGCGCGCGGGGCGAGCGGATCCTCCGGGGCCACGTCGGCGGCGGACTCCAGCGCGCGCACGGCCAGCTCGTAGTGGCCCTCCGTGGCCGACGCCTGCCCGACGAAGAGGTGCAGCGCCGGGGCGATGGCGGACGGGGGCACACCGTCCAGCAGCTGGTAGAGCGCGAGCGCCAGGGAGACGTCACGCTTCTCCACCGCCCGGGCGAGGGCCTGCACCTGCTCGGCGGGAGCGGGGGCCTCCTCGGTGGCGGCTCCCAGCGCCTCCGGTGTCGGGGGCAGGGCGCGCTCCGGGCGCAGCGAGGTGCTCGGCGTGGTGTCCGCCAGCACGGGCGTGAGGTAGTCGCTCGCGGGCCCGTACCCGAGCACGTCCCCGCGCGTGTAGAGGAGCAGCCCGAGCACGCGCGCCATGACGAGGGGCACGAAGAGCTCGAGTATCTCGGCGGGCCAGCGCGTCCCGATGCCGAGGTCCAGCGCGCGGATTTCGGAGGCGACGAGGCGGACGACGAGGAACACGAGCCCCAGGGTGAACAGGGCGCCCAGCGTCACCCCATAGTCCCGCCCGAGGCCCCGGATGGCGCGCAGGCCCCGCAGCGGGTTGACCATGTCCAGCAGGCTGGCGCCGGTCGCCGCCAGCACGAGCGCGATGGGCAGGTAGGCGAGACCGGCCAGCCCCACTCCCCAGGCGAGGGGGTCGTTCAGCAACCGCTCCCCCGGTATGGCGTGGAACCTGCCGGTCGCGAAGAACATGGGGTCTTCCGTCAGGCGATCCATGTACTGGAGCACGCTCCAGCCGCCGACGAACACGAGGTAGGCCAGCAGGGGGAACCACACCACGCTGGTGGCCAGCAGGCCCCGCAGGGCCGGGGCGATCCAGTCGGCGCCCACCTCGGCGTACTCCGGGATGGGGACGTCGTTCTCGCCTCGCCCGCTGGCGCGCACGATGGCCAGGAAGCAGCCCCAGAAGATGCCGGCGCTCAGCGTGGCGGGGATCCACCGGACCAGGATGAAGGCGGCTTGCGTCAGGTAGCCGAAGAGGGTCAGGACTGTCCCGAGCGCCACCACCAGCGCCAGTCCGTGCTGGGTGAAGGGATAGCGCCAGACGTTGCCCAGCCGCTCGGCCAGCGAGGCCTGCTCGGAGCGGTGGACGAGGAAGGGCTCCGCCCGGCCGCCACACGCGCGACAGGAGAGGAGGTCCACCGTCTGCATCCGCCGCGCCTCCACGCACTCCGGGCAGAGCGCGGCTCCACAGCCGTCACAGCCCCAGCCGGCGGTGGCGGAGGGGTGGCGTTGGCAACGGGCGAGAGGTGTCTGCGGCATGGGGCTCCTCTGGAGCCAGAGCCTACCCCGGCTCCTCCCAGGGCGCACCCAGCCACGCCTGGTACGCCGCTTTCTGGGCGTCGGTGGGCTTGTCCACGCGTGCGAGCCAGGCCGCGTCGGCGGGCTTCTGGCCGAGCGTCACCGGCACCTCCAGCAGCCGGTCGCGGCGGAACACGGTGAGGCGCACCGTGTCGCCGGGGGACTTGTCCTCGCAGCGCGACAGCAGCCCCGCGCCGTCCACCCGCCAGCCGTCGAGCGCCACCAGCTCGTCGTCCACGTACAGCCCGGCCTCCTGCGCGGGCGAGCCGTCCACCACCGTGGCGAGGGTGGCGCTGCCCTTGGTGGTGACGCCCAGCCAGCCCTTCGGCTTGACGTCGCCCTTGGTGCGCAGCGGGCTGCCACCCTTGTCCCCCAAGGAGTCGCGCGGGCGGAAGTGCACCTCCAGGCCCACGTGCGAGAAGACGGAGTAGTCCAGCTCCTCCGTGCTGCGCACCGCCCGGTCGAAGAAGGCGCTCAGGTCCTTGCCCGCCACCTCCGAGGCCGCCGCCTCCACGCCGTCCTCGGGCACGCCGGACTCGTCGCCGTAGCGCTGCCACAGCAGGCGCATCAGGTCGTCCAGGCCGCGCGCGTTGTCGGTGGCCCGGCGCAGCTCCAGGTCCAGCAGCGCGGCCACCACCTCGCCCTTGAGGTAGTAGGAGATGGCGCTGTTGGGTGAGTGTTCGTCCGGACGGTAGTGCTTCACCCAGCTCACCAGCGACGCCTCGGCGAGCGTCTGCACCTTGCGGCCCGGGGTGGCGTGGAGCGCCGAGAGCGTCTCGCCCAGGCGGGTGAGGTAGCGGCTGGCGCCCATCAGCCCCGCGCGCAGCACGAAGAGGTTGTCATAGTAGGACGTGCCCCCCTCGAAGGCCCACAGCAGCGAGGTGTAGTTCTCCTGGGCGTAGTCGAAGGGGACGAGTGCCCGGGGCTTCACCCGCTTGATGTTCCACAGGTGGAAGTACTCGTGGGAGGCCAGGGTGAGGAAGTCCTCCCAGCCCCGCGAGTTGTGCAGCCCCACGCGCGGGAAGAGGAGCGAGGTGGAGGCCTTGTGCTCCAGCCCGCCGCGCCCCTTGTCCGTGAGGTAGACGAGGAAGAGGTAGCGGGACATGGGCAGGCCGCCAAACATCCGCGCCTGTGCCTCGCAGATGCGCTGCAGGTCCGCGCACAGCCGGCCCGCGTCCGGCACCGTGTCCCCCCACACCACCACCTCGTGCGGCACGCCCGCGACGGTGAAGGAGAGGGGTGTGTGCGGCCCCACCTCGAAGGGGCTGTCCACCAGCTCGTCATAGTCCTTCGCGACGAAGGCCTCGCCCCGGCGCTCCAGCGCGGCGAAGGGCTTCCACCCCGAGGGGGCCTCCACGGTGACGTGGTGCTCCAGGCCGCGCGTGGCCTCGGTGTAGAGGAAGAGGGTGGCGCCGTTGAAGTAGCCGTGGCTGCCGTCCAGGTGGCTGGTGCGCACGGTGAGCTCGTTGGCGTAGACGCGGTAGCGCAGCGTCACCGGGCGGCCCTGGGCCTGGACGCGCCAGGTGCGCTTGTCCACGCGCCGCGGGGGCAGGGGCTCGCCCCCCGCCCAGGCGCTCACCTCCTGCACCTGACGCGCGAACTCGCGCACGAGGTAGCTGCCGGGCGTCCACACCGGCAGCAGGGCATCGAGCGTGTCCGGGCCCGCGGGGAAGGTGGCCTCCACCTCGAAGAGGTGCGAGTGCGGGCGGAGCATCGAGACGCGATAGTGGACCGCTTCCGGCATTCCGTGCCCTCCAGTGGGCGGGGGAACCTCAACCCTACTTCGCGCGCACGAGGATGGCTCCGAAGAATCCATCCGTGTTGTGCAGGTGCGGGGCGAGCCGCAGGAAGGGCCCCGGCCCCACCTTCGCCCCCAGCTCGGGCCCGAGCTCCTCGGCCACCGGCCGCACGGAGAAGTCCGGGTGCCTGGCGAGGAAGTCCTCCACCACCGCCTCGTTCTCCTCGCGCAGCACGCTGCACGTGCCGTAGATGAGCCGGCCGCCCGGCTTCACCAGCTGGGAGAAGCGCTCCAGCAGCCGCTTCTGCCGCGCCACGTGGTCGTCAATCATCTCGGGGGTGAGGCGGTAGCGCGCGTCCGGCTTGCGCCGGAAGGTGCCCGTGCCGCTGCACGGCGCGTCCACCAGCACCCGGTCCGCCTTGCCCTTGAGGGGCGCGAGCGCCGTGTCCACCTCGGGGCCGTCCACGGGGA
>NZ_DASVSO010000566.1:0-3281 GCF_036388035.1 Archangium sp. | reverse complement strand
GCCGGCTCCGGGCGCGTCTCCGCCGGAGTGCCGGCCACGCCGAGGAACACGCGGAAGGTGCTGCCCCGGCCGGGCGTGCTCTCCACGCCGATGCGCCCGCCCATGGAGTCGATGATGCCGTGGCAGATGGACAGCCCCAGCCCCGTGCCCTCGCCCACCGGCTTGGTGGTGAAGAAGGGGTCGAAGATGCGCGCCTGCACCTCCTGCGACATGCCCACGCCCGTGTCGCGCACCTCCACCACCACCTCGCCCGTGCCACCCTCGCGGATGACGACGCGAATCTCATGGTCCTTCGCGTCGCCCTCGGGGATGGCGTGCGCCGCGTTGAGCAGCAGGTTGAGGAACACCTGGCACAGCCGCGACTCGGTGCCCTGCACCGAGGGCACCGACTCGAACTGCGTCACCAGCCGCGCGCGGTGCTTGATGACGTTGTCCGCCATCTTGCACGCCAGCTCCACCGCCCGGCTCACCTCCACCGGCCCCAGCCGGTCCTCCTGCTGGCCGCGGGCGAACGTCTTCAAGTCGCGCACGATGGAGGCGATGCGCTCGGCGCCCTCCATCGTCTCGCGCACCACCTGGTGCAGCGGCTCCACGTCCTTCCCCGCCGCCGAGCCCTTCAGCCGCTCCAGCCCCTCGGAGACGAGGTGCAGGTTGACGAGCATGTAGGCCAGCGGGTTGTTGATTTCATGGGCCACGCCCGCGCCCAGCGTGCCCACCGAGGCCAGCCGGTCCGCCATCTGCAGCTTGGACTGCAACAGGCGGCGCTCGGTGGTGTCGCGGTGGACCATCATGTGGGCGATGGTCCGGCCCTCGGCGTCCCGCAGCGGCGCCACCACGGACTCGCAGTAGCACAGCACGCCGTCGGTGCGCTTGAAGTCCATCTCGCCCGTCCACCGGCCGTCGCGCTCCAGCGCCGCGAGCACCTCGGCGGTGCGCGTGTCCTCCTCGCCCGGGTGCAGCAGCGCGAAGAGCGTCTGCCCGAGCGCCTCCGACTTGCCCCGGCCGAACATCTTCTCCGCGCTCGCGTTCCAGTCGATGATCCGCCCGTTGCGGTCCGTCACCACCACGCCCTCGCACAGGCTCTCGAAGATGAGGGCCTGACGGCGCAGCTCCTGCTCGGCCACCTTGCGCTCGGTGATGTCCATCACCGTGCCGGTGATTCGCACGGGGATGCCGCGCTCGTCGCACAGCACGTCGCCCTTGCAGGACAGCCAGCGGCCGCGCGCGCCCGCCACTTCAATCCGGTACTCCACGTCCAGGTGGGTCCGCTGGGCGAGCGCCGTGGACAGGGCCTCGCGCACGCGCGGCAGGTCCCCCGCGTGCACCACCTCGGAGGGCTCCGTGGGGCGTCCGGAGAGCGCGCCCACCGGCAGGCCCAGCAGCCGGTCCACCTGCTCGGACCACGTCACCGCGCCGGTGACGGCGTTCCAATCCCAGATGCCCACGCGCGCCGCGCTCAGGGCCTGCCGCAGCTGCTCCTCGCCCTGCTCCACCAGCTCGCGCATGGAGAAGCGCAGCACCGTCACGGTGCCAATCTGCACCCGGTCTCCCTCGTGCAGCTCCGACGAGGCGATGCGCACCCCATTGACGTAGGTGCCATTGGTCGAGCCCAGGTCCGCGATGTGGAAGCCGCCCTCGGCCGTGCGCGAGATGCGGGCATGCCGGCGCGACACACCGTGGTCGTTGATCTGGAATCCCGCGTCCGCGCCTCGTCCCAGCACATGCTCCGGCCCCTCGATACGAAAGACCTTGCCGATCGCCGCTGGCGTCGTGGTGCTGGTGAGGATGAGGCACGCGCTCTCCGAAGACGGGAGTGGCTGCGCGGGCCCTCCACACATCGTGAGGTCGTCCATCATCTTCATGGCATGCTCTTCCTGAGGGCGGGAGTTTTGCGGCACCGGCAGTATCCAGCAGACTTGGATTTGACGGCACGCCCCCCGGCCTCGTGCTGGCGGTCACCCCCCCCCATTCATCCGCCATTGGACACCGGGGCACTCGAAGGTAGCCGAAGTTGCCCTCCGCTCGACAGAGGGGGGCCCCCCCTGCCCTGGGCGACTCCGCTCCCAGTGCTAATCTTTAAGCAATGGCGGACACGGACAGCACCTTCCACATCCTCCCGCGCCACGAGCGGACGCCGGCCCGAGCCTCTCAGGCCCGGGTGCAGCTCGCTCCGGGCGCGCTCGCTGGCGAATACATGCTCAAGGCCGTGCTGGCCTCGGGAGGCCACGGCGCGGTGTACGACGCTGAACACCGCATCCTCGGCAGGCGGGCCGCGGTGAAGGTGCTGCACCCGCACCTGACGGATCAGGGAGAGATGTTGCAGCGCTTCGTGCGCGAGGCGCGGGTCGTCAATCAGATCCGCCACCCCAACATCGTGGACGTCTATGACTTCGGCATGCTGCCGGACGGCAGCCCCTATTATGTGATGGAGCTGCTGCCGGGGCGCACGCTCAGCCAGATGCTGCAGGAGCGGGGGCGGCTGACACCGGAGCGGGCGCTGGCCTACCTGGAGCCGGTGTGCGCGGCGCTGGAGGCGGCCCACCGCGCGGGCGTGGTGCACCGGGACTTGAAGGCGAGCAACGTGGCGGTGGTGTCCGAGGGGGAGCCGCCCGTGGTGAAGCTGCTGGACTTCGGCATCGCCAAGCTCATCCACCCCGAGCCGGGGCAGGAGGGGCTGACGATGGCGGGCCAGCGGCTGGGCACCTCGCAGGCCATGGCGCCCGAGCAGTTCCGCGGCGGCGCCATCGGCCCGGCCACGGACATCTACGCGCTGGGCGTGCTGCTCTATCAGATGTTGGTGGGCCACTACCCCTACCAGTCCGAGGACCGGCTGGAGGTGGAGCGGATGCACCTGGAGGCGCCACCGCCCCGGCCGAGCGCCAAGGCGTCCGTGCCGCCGGCGGTGGACGCGGTGGTGCTGCGCTGCCTGGAGAAGGAAGCGGAGCGGCGCTACCCGGACGTGGCCGCCTTCCGCGCCGCGCTGCAGGAGGCGGTGGCGCCCTCGTCCACCGAGCGCGGGGCGGCCGGCCGCGGCATGCGTGCCTTCGCCCTGCACACGGAGGTGGTGCTCGAGGAGGGCGCCGAGGATGACGCCGCGTACGCCGCCGTCGCCGAGGTGCTCGACGGGCTGGAGCAGGACCTGCGCGGCGCGGGCTTCGTGCTCGCGGTGCAGACGGGCATGGCGCTGCTGGGCGTGCGGCCCCTGGAGGAGGCCCCGCGCCTGGAGCCGCGCGCGCTGCTGGAGACGGCGCGGGAGCTCCATGAGCGGGCCCGGGCCCGCG
>NZ_DASVSO010000565.1:0-4609 GCF_036388035.1 Archangium sp. | reverse complement strand
GACGCGCTCGGCGCTGCGAGGCGTGGAGGCTCGCGGGCTGGCGGCCGGGTACACCGGGCCCATCGCCCGAGGAGATTCGGGAGTGGTGGCGGCGCACCTCGCGGCGCTTCCGCCCGAGGCCGCCGACGTCTACCGCCCCCTGTCACGGCGCGGGTTACGGCTCGTGAGGCATCGGCTCACGCCCGAGGCCCGCGCCGCTCTGGAGAAGGTGCTCGGTTGAAGGGCCTATTGCCGGCACGTCTTCTCCACCTTCTCACGTGATTGCTTGCATTCGTCGCCATCCTCCCGCGTACGAGATTCGGCCATACACTGTTCGAAGTCGGTGACTTGCTTATACTTCAACCGGTAATAGCAAGCAGCCATATCGCCCAGTCGATATGAGACCAGGTATGTCTCCGTGCAGTCGCCATGGCCGTCGTCCTGATAGCGCTGTATACCCTGGGGTGTCGGCACCAGATGAGTCAGCTCATGCGCGACCGTGTTGATGAGCTCGGATTTCGTCTTGATATCACCGTGGGACCACCACATATCGACCTGATACGGATTGATCGCGGTTCGATTCCAGCTCCCAATCCCCGTGGTCGCGATGGCTCCCGCATGCCGGTTCACCAGGTAGTGGACTTCCTCGAAACCACCGTCGAGCACGGTGGCAACCACGGTGTCGCCGCTGACCTTGAACTCAGCCTCGCCCCGCATGGGGTTACAGTCCGTGGCACGCGTGATCCAGCCATCGAACTCACGAACGAGGGCACGAAACGCCTCATCCTGATAGATGGCGTGGACTTCGGTCAGTGCCTCCTTGAGCGCATAGGCGTGCCGTCTGTTTGGATGATAGAAGTACGCTGTGATCGGCGTGCCTCCACCCGTGGATGGCGTCTGCCATAAGGACTCCGCCGAGGGATTGCGATTGAACCCGCGCCACACGCATCCAGACGTCGTGGCCAGCAACAGCAAGAGTCCCCAGTAACGCACGCGCAGCATCGTCTTTCCTTCCCGCCGACACCCCGAGGGGTCCTGAACGCGGAAAGGGCCAGCGGGAAGCTCCCACTGGCCCTTCCGTGAGCCGCAAGGGCTCCAACCTAACCGAACACTAGCTGAGGATGATGCGCGGACCCTGCAGGGCCTTGCGCACCAGGGCCACGGCCTGCTCGGAGGCGGCCTCGGCCTCGGTGAGGCGGCGCAGGCACAGGTCGCCGTTCTCCGACACCGCCCGCTTGAGATCCGTCAGCAGCACCGTGGCCGCCTTCAGCATCTCCTCGTTCTGCGGGTTGGGCGGAGCGCCCTTGCCGGCCTTCTCCTCCATGTACTTCGTGAAGCGGCGCACCGCGTCGATCGTCTTGTCCGGATCGAACGTCGCCAGCAGCGGCTTGATGCGCTCCGCGTTCACCTTGATGAGCCGCAGCGCGCCCACCTTGCCGAAGCCCGGGTGCTCCAGCGTCAGGTCCGTCTGCTCGAACGTCCCCAGCAGCCCCTCCTCCGGGGCCTGCACCGTGTGCGGCACCACATCCACGAAGAGCGCCAGCGGCGGCGCCCCCTGGGTGAAGGCCTGGGTCTCCTCCTCGTCCACCGGCGGGAAGCTCGCCGGCGTGCCGATGAAGAGCAGCGGCAGGACGATCTCGCCCCAGAACTCCTCGGGCGCCGCGCCCGTGCCACCGATCGTCGCGAACAGGTGGCCCACCAGCTCCGAGATGCGCGGAGCCCGGTCCATCTGGTCCGACAGCGGCTTGCTCGCATCCAGCCGCTGCAGGGCCTGGACGATCTGCCCCTCGAACTGCTGGCGCGCCTCCTGCGGCAGCGGCGGCTGGGTGCGACCCAGCGCCTCACGGATGTCCCGCGCCAGCGCGTCCGGCTTCGCCTCGAAGGAGCTCTTCGCCTTGGCCGCGTCCAGCACCGCGAACTGCAGGAAGCCCGGATCGAACAGCCGCTGGTACTCCGCGGGCCCCATCTTCGGCCCGGTGGCGCCCAGCGACTGCGTGGCCCCGGGGGCGAAGCGCGCCTGCCCCAGCGAGCGGCGGATGTCCGCAGCCAGATCCTCGATCTTCGACAGCTTGCTCTGCGCCAGCGCGTCCATCACCGCCCCGAACGGCGAGAGCATGATGATGGCGTCGGGGAAGCCCAGCGTGGCCCCCTCCGGAGAGTCCCGGTTGGGGAACCAGAAGGCGCCGTGCTCCTCGGCCATGCGCTCGGCGAAGGCACCGGCCAGGCCCAGGGCCAGCCCCTGGTGGTTCGGATTGTTCACCTGGAAGGCGCCGCCGAGCAGCTTGACGACGGATGCCTCGAGCTCCGCCCACGAAACCTTGAGAAGGTCCACCGGCTTGCCCTCGACCTGCTGGAGGGCCGCGGCGACCTGGGCCTGGGCGGATTGGACGTGCGGAGGAGAGGGATGGGCCATTGCGGATTCCTGTTCCGGGTATCTCGAACGTAACGAACGGCCGACCCCCTTACCCCGAAACCCAAGTTCATCGCCACGATTTGTCGCCGCCCCCTAGGATGGGGGCGTATGGCGCGCTGCTTCCCGACCTTCCTACTGTTCAGCCTCCTCCTGTCCGGGTGTGCCTTCGTCACACCTCGGTTTCCGCAGAACGTCCAGACGAGCTTCGTCCGAGACGACATGCGGAAGCTCTCCACCCAGTCCCTGGAGCTGTACTACCCAGCCCAGCTCCGGCCCGCGGCCCTGCGCATCGCCGCCCGGGTGGAGGACTGCGTCGAGCGTCTGCGCCGCCTCACCCAGAGCCCGCGGCAGCGCCCTCGGGCGCTCGTCTACCTGACGAGCGCGGACTTCAACAACGCGTACGTGATGCCGGACGTCTCCAGCATCCCCCAGCAGATGGTGATGCCGTCCCATATGACGCTGGAGCTCTTCGCCCTGTTGGGCTTCGGCCCGTCCGAGCTGGGTGAGGTGGGCTGCCACGAGTCCGTCCACTACGTGCAGATGCAGCAGACGGACGGGCTGTGGCACGCGCTCAACACCGTCACTGGTGGCCTCTTCCAGCCCAACCTCTTCACCGAGTCCTGGTTCCTGGAGGGGCTCGCCACCCACTACGAGGGGCGCCTGGGCAAGTCCTGGGGGCGTCCGCACAGCCCGGTGTGGCGCGGCTACTTCGAGGCCGCCTCCCAGGCGCGTGAGGGGGACTTCCACCCCGGCTTCCTCTCCCCCGAGCACCGGCTGATGGATCCCTTTGGCGGCAACTACCTCACCGGCAGCCACTTCATCGAGTGGCTGGCGAAGCGGTATGGCGAGGACAAGCTGTGGCTGCTGGTGGAGAAGCAGGGGGAGTCCATCTTCTCCCCCCTCGGGGTGACGCTGCGCTTCCAGTCGGTGTACGGCCACACGATTGGCTCGCTCTTCGAGCAGTTCTCCCAGGAGCTCGCCCGGGAGCTGAAGCAGCGCAAGCGGCCCGCCACCCAGCAGGTGCTCGCCCCGGAGGTGGGCAACTTCACCCGGCTGGCGGCCTCGCCCGCGGAGGGGGCCATCGCCACGCTGAGTGCCGGGCGCGAGGACGTCCCGCGCCTCACCGTGCGTGAGCGCGACGGCTCCGTGCGCTTCAGCCGCCGCCTGGCCCAGTTCCTCCCCGGCCGCCGGTGGATCTCCACCAGCCCCATCGTGATGAGCGGCCTGTCCTTCACCGCCGACGGGCGCTTCCTCTTCCTCCTGGCCTCGGACGTCGACAGCCTGGGCAGCTACCTGTCCCGGGTGTGGCAGGTGGACGCGCGCACCGGCGAGGTGGTGAAGACCTGGGAGGGCATCGAGGGCATGGGCGGCGGCGTCACCCCGGATGGCCAGGCCTATGTCTACGTCCACATCACGGGAGACACCGCCAACCTCTACCGGTTGGACCTCGCCACGAACGAGCGCACGCCGCTCACGCGCTTCGAGGGACGCCAGTCGCTCGGGCCGGCCTCGGTGTCGTCCGACGGGCGCATCGTCTTCCCCCGGATGACGGAGCAGGGCTGGAACCTCGCGCTGCTCGAGACCGATGGCACCGTCCGCGCGCTCACGGAGGACACGCACTTCAACTACGCCCCCCGCTGGCTGGACGCGAACCGCGTCGTCTTCGTGCGCGAGCACGAGGGCCGCTGGCAGGCCCACGTCCTCGACGTGACCGGCGGCGAGCCCACGCGCCTCACCGACGCACCGCACCTGGTGATGGACGTGGCCCCGCTCGGGGACTCGGACATCGTCTTCCTCAACCGCCACGGCTTCGACTTCTCGCTGGACCGCGCCCCCATCACCCCGGTGGCCGCTCCCGAGGCCGTCGCGCAGGCGCCCTCCCCCACCCCGGCGCCGGCCCAGCCTCTCTCCGCGGCCTCGGAGCCCTTCCTGGGACGCGAGCTGAACCTCCTCTCCGACGAGCCGTACTCGTCGCTGGAGCACTTCTTCCTCCCCGAGCTGCGCGTCCCGTACGTCTACGCGCTGCCGGAGTTGGTCGACGCCGGAGATGGGATCCAGAAGACGCGGATTGTCGGCTACGCCGGACTGACCCTCGCGGGACAGGATCGGCTGGGCTTCCACCAATACGCGCTCCTGGTGCAGCTCGACAGCTACCGGCGAGATCCCACCATCACCTTCTCCTACGGCAACGCCCTGGCCGCGCCCTGGTACATCCAG
>NZ_DASVSO010000564.1:0-29833 GCF_036388035.1 Archangium sp. | reverse complement strand
CCGTTCGACAACGCGGCCAAGGCGCCCGGGCTGAAGTTGCCCGTGCTCATCGTCCACGGGACGCAAGATGAGGTCATTCCCGTGGACATGGGACAGCGGCTGGGAACGCTGTTCCCGAGCGCCACGACACGCATTCTCAAGGGCAGGCACCACAACGACGTGCTCGACCAACCCGCCATCCTTCAGGAAATGGTTCGATTCGCGCGAGCTGGAGCACAGACGGAAGAGCGTGGCGATCCAGTGCCCTGAGCAGGGTCGGCCCATCTCCATTCCCTCTCAATGAGATGGGCCGAGGTGTCCTGCTCCATGGGGTGACCTACGATACCAGCAACCGCGCGTCGTCCAGGTCCATGTCGGCGATCAGGTCCACGCCGTTGCGCATGAGTCGCCGCGCCGCCGCCATGGCCCTCGGGCCGTGCCCGTTGTCCAGGCACCACTGTGCGTGCTCCACCAGCAGTGCCAGCTCGTAGGTGCGGCCCAGCGTCAGGGAGAAGCGTCGCGCCCCGGCCTCCACCCGCGCCGGGTTCTCCATCGACTTCATCACCCACGCTCGCGCCTTCTCCAGCGACTCGTGCGCCGCCGCCACGCACGGCCGCAAGCCCGCGTCCTTCGCCGCCCCGAGCCGCCGCTCCGCGTCCGTGTACAGCGCCTCCAGCGAGCCCCCCTTCGCCATCGCCCGCAGCGTGTCCAGCGAGAGCACGTTCGTCGTCCCCTCCCAGATGGAGAGCACCTGCGCGTCCGCCAGGATCCTCGGCAGCCCCGTGTCCTCCACGTAGCCCGCTCCGCCGAAGCTCTCCACCGCCTCCGACGTCACGTGCACCACCTGCCGCCCCGTCGTCAGCTTCGCCAACGGCGTCACCAACCGCTGCAACAGCAGCTCCTCCTCCGTTGCCGTCCTCGCCTCCAGCTTCCCCAGCAGCTCCACCGCCCGGAACGCCAGCAGGAAGCCTCCGTGGAACTCGGCCTCCAGCCCCGCCAGCGTGTCCACGTGCAGCGGCTTCTCCGCCAGCGGCGCTCCGAATTGCACCCGCTTGCTCGCGTAGTCCCTCGCCAGCGCCAGCGCCCGACGCATGCTCCACGTCGCGCCCATCGCGTTCCACGTCCGCGTCACGTTCAGCATCCACGCCATGTTCCGGATGCCATCCGTCAGCCCCGCCACCGGCTCCGCCAGCGTCCCGTCCAGCGTCAGCTCCGCCGTCGGCACCTTCCGCGTCCCCAGCTTGTCCTTCAGCCGGTTGATGCTGATGCCGTTCAGCCTCCCGTCCGCCCCCCGCGTCTCCACGAAGAAGATCGCCAGCCCCTTGCCCCCCGGTCCGTTCCCCTCCGGCCTCCCCAGCGTCAGCGCCATCTGCGCCGTCGTCGCCGAGGTGAACCACTTCGTCCCATACAGCCTCCACCCCTCCGGCGACTTCCTCGCCACCGTCTGCGTCAGCCCCACGTCCGAGCCGCCCGTCCGCTCCGTCATCCACTGCCCGGACGTCCAGAACGTCGCCGGGTCCCTCGACGTCAGGTGGGGCAGGGCGCGCTGGATCAGCTCCTGGTTCCCCAGCGACAGCAGCGTCCGCGCCGCCCCGTCCGTCATCGCCAGCGGGCACGAGTAGACGTCCAGCGACGGCTGCACTAGGTAGTTCAGCGTGAACTGGTGGATGCGCGAGAGCTCGCCGCTCTTCTGCTCGTACGCCACCGCCACCAGCCCCCGCTTCGCCGCCAGCGCCTCCGCCTCCTTCCACAGCGGCGACACCTCGATGTGGTCCATCCGGTTGCCCCAGGCGTCCCACTGCGTCAGCTCGGGCTCGTTCAGTCGGTCCCTGAGCTGGAATTCGTAGAAGTGCTTGCCGCCCAGCTCGCCCAGCTCGCGGAACTCGCCCTCCAGCCCGGCCCGCATCTCCGGCGGCAGTACCCGGGCGAGGTAGCTCCGGAGCAGCGCGTCGTCGTCGTACTGGTTTCCAAGGCTCGGCGGTTCCTGGAAGAAGCTCATACCAGGCAAGCTAGCACCGAGCCGGCACCCGGGGAGCCCTCGTCGCGCCCCCCTTTTTCACCACCGGAAACAGTCTCCCGGCCACTTCCTGCTAGACTCGTCCGACTCAACCCGGAGCAAGCATGGCCGAGCAGCGGAGGCCGGGGGCGACTCCCCCCGGATTCGAGCCCCCCGAGTACCAGACCGATACGAGCGGCAACGCTCCCAGGGAGGGCTCCACGCCCGCTGGGAATGTGCTCTCCTCGCCTCCACGGCCCCGCGTGCCCGCGGGCTCGGTTCCCACCGCCCCAGGTGCCTCCTCGCGGCCTCCGGCCCAGGGTGCCCCCGAGCGTCGTCCCGTCGGCCCCAGCCCCTTCCTCGAGCGCCGCCCCGCGAGCCCCGAGCAGCGCCGCATGGCCCAGCTCCCCACGGAGCAGCTCCCTCCCGTGGCCGCCGACAGGCGCTCGGGTCCGCCCGTGCCCAGCATGGACCTGGCGGCCGTCCCCATGGAGAGGCGTTCGGCCCCGCCCGTGCCGGGCATGGACATGCCCTCCGGGGTCGTCGAGCCCCAGCGCCGCGCGGCCCCGCCCGTGCCGAGCATCGACATGCCCCCGGTGCCCATGGAGCGGCGTTTGGCTCCGCCCGTGCCGAGCACGGAGCTTCCCCCCGTGCCCTCCGAGCGTCGCTCCGCCTCCGCTCCCGCCATGGCCTCCGAGCGTCGGCCCACCGGTTCCACCCAGTCGCGCCGGGCCGTCCCCGCCGCGGAGGGGGCAGGGGCCACCGGCCCGCGCTTCTGGCCTACCCAGCCGCGCTCGCTCGCGGACACCGGCCTCACCGGCTCCATGGTCGAGGAGCTCATCCTCAAGGCCATCTTCTACGCCGGCGAGATGCGGGGCATGGACATCGCCAACCGCCTCAAGCTGCCCACCTCCATCGTCGACGACATCCTCGAGGGGCTGCGCCGGCAGAAGTACATCGACATCCGCGGCGGTGGCGGCTCGGGCGTGGGCAAGTCCACGATGATCTACCAGCTCACCACGTTCGCCACGGACGTGCTGCGGCAGATCCTCGATCGCAACCGCTACAACGGTCCCGCTCCCGTCTCCCTGCAGGAGTGGGTGGACGCCGTGCGCAAGCAGACCGTGCGCGGCAACCGCATCACCCGCCAGCGGATGGAGGACAAGTTCGGCGACCTCATCATCCGCGACTACATCTTCGATGGCATCGGCCCCGCCATGAACTCGGGTCGCGCCATCTTCTTCTACGGGCCCCCCGGCAACGGCAAGACGGCCATCTGCCAGGGCATGGTCAACTGCTTCGATGGGGAGATCTTCATCCCCCACGCCATCCTCATCGACGACTTCATCGTCCGCATCTTCGACGCCAACATCCACAAGCCCGTCGAGGAGGAGCCCGGCTCCCAGACCTATGACCGGCGCTGGGTGCGCTGCCGCAGGCCCCTCGTCGTCGTGGGCGGTGAGCTCACGCTCGAGATGCTCGACCTCGTCTACTCGCCCGAGGTCAAGTACTACGAGGCTCCCTTCCAGATGAAGGCCATCAACGGGATGCTCCTCATCGACGACTTCGGCCGGCAGAAGGTCTCCCCCAAGGACCTGCTCAACCGGTGGATCGTCCCGCTGGAGAGTGACATCGACATGCTCACCCTCCACACCGGCAAGAAGGTGCAGGTGCCCTTCGACGTCTTCGCCGCCTTCTCCACCAACCTGGATCCGAGCGCCCTCGTCGACGACGCCTTCCTGCGCCGCGTCCGCTACAAGCTCGAGGTCCAGCCGCCGGATGAGGACCTGTTCCACCAGATCTTCGAGGTCATGTGCCAGAAGCGTGGCGTGCCCTATGACTCGGAGATGGTGCAGTACCTCATCGACACGCACTACAAGCCCGTCGGCCGCCGCTTCGCCGCGTGCCAGCCGCGCGACCTGCTCGATCAGATGATCGACATGGCCTACTACCGGGGCATGGCGCCGCAGCTCGACGCGGACCTCATCGACTCCGCGGTGAAGAGCTACTTCGTCCGCTTCGACAAGGATGGCCCGGCGCGCTGAGGCGCCGGCTCAGGCGGGGGGCTTCGCGAAGGGGCCCCACGGGGAGGGCTCGAGCCACTGGCGGACCTCGTCCACGGGGACGTTCGACAGGACGTCCACGATGGACAGGCCCATCACGAAGCGCTCGCCCTTGCGGCCCTGGTCGTACGCGGGGTAGCGGAACCTCTGCCACAGCAGCCGCACCCCCGCGTCCCGGAAGGGGCCCGGCTTGAGGTACACCGAGCCCACCCCCGAGTAGTACGTGTCCATCCCGAGCTGCGTGCAGTACGACGCCAGCCGCCCCGTCTTGTCCGGGTGCGAGCGGTCCAGCGTCGAGGCGAGCTGCACCCTCGGCTTCAACCCCAGCGGCTCGTAGAAGAGCGCCATGCTCGCCAGCAGCGTGCGCAGCAGCGAGCCCGGGCCCCGCTCCTTCGCCGCCTCCTCGTAGAAGGCCTCCAGCCTCGGCAGCACCTGCGTCCGGAAGTAGGGCCTCCGCCCGTACAACATCGTCAGCGCCGCCAGGTGCTTGCGCGTCCACGGCTGGCCCGTGTCCAGCGCCAGCTCCGAGATGTGCGTGTCCCGGTGCGCGCCCTCCAGCGGAATCGTCAGCCACTGGAAGGCGGGCTCCGTGGGAGCGGGCAGGGGAGCGCCCGGCGGCAGTGCGATGCGTGCCCTCCGCTGCCAGCCCCGTCGCAGCCACTGCACGTTGTCCAGCACCAGCAGCGTGTCCGCCCTCGCCACCTGCTCATAGAAGTCCAGCCAGGGCAGGTAGTGTGGTTGCTCGGCGACCAGGACTCCCGGGTGGACACTCACGGCTCGCCACTGTAGCCCGCGCCTCCGATTCGTCGGAAGATGCGGTGTGGCTCGTTCCCGCTCCCGCCTGCCTCTCTTCGTTGCCCTCGCGGCGAGCGTCGTGCTGCACGTCTTCCTCTTCCGGGGGCTGTGGCTCCAGGAGGCTCCGCCCCGCGCGCCTCCCGCTCCCGAGGTGGTCGAGATGGAGATCCGCGAGGTGATCCGGCCCTCCGCTCCGGTCGTCTGGGCTCCCGCTCCGCCTCCTCCCGCGGCCACTCCGACCCGGCGGCCTCCGAAGCGCGCGCAGGCGCCCCAGTCAGCCCCGGTGCCCCAGGCGCCAGAGCCTCCTGTCGCCTCCACCGACTCCGAGGCCTCCGCCTCCGCGGCCTCGGACGTTCCCTCGGCACCTCGCGCCCAGGCCTCCGACTTCCTCCTGCGTACCGGCTCGCTGCTGCCCCGGACGCTTCCAGAGGTCTCCGCGCAGGGGTCCCCGGGTTCGTCTCCGGAGCCAGGTACCGGCGCGCCGGGCACCCGGCTGCGCGCGCCCACGCCCATGGGCCCTGGCGAGATGGTGCGCGAGCTCGTGGCCCAGCAGAAGGTGCGCAGCGGCTTCGTCCACGCCTACTTCGGCCAGCTCCAGGACGTGCTGCTCGCGGCCTGGCGGGCCAAGGACACGTCCGCCCGGCGCAGGTCGGGCCGCGCCTGTGAGGTGGAGCTGCGGCTCGTCCAGGCGCCCTCGGGCCGGCTCCAGGAGGTCTCCATCCGCTTCCCCTCGTGCGATCCGCGCATGGACGAGGAGGTGCTCGCCGACCTGCGCGCCGCCGCCGCGTCACTGCCGGCTCCGCCTCCCGAGGTGGTGGGGCACCAGGACTCCCTCCGCAGCGTCTACCGCTTCACCTTCCAGCCGCCGCCGATCCTTCCACCGCTCGAGTTCGACGTGGTGGACCTCGTCGACCGCAAGGCCATCCCCAAGTTCAACCCCAAGCGCGTCACCCTCCTCCAGGTGGAGTAGGGGCGCGGAAGTCAGTTGCGCACGGACGCGGCGAGGGGCATCCGCAGGCGCGCCACCACCCCGGACAGCTCCGACTGCCACGGCCCGAACCGAGGCTCCCCGAGCGAGCCCCCCACCACGTAGGCCTGCACCGGGCCGAGCCGCCGGGGCACGGCCGTCACGGGGTGACGCACCAGGACGAGGTTGAGGCGCTCCTCCAGCGTGGGCATCCCGAGCGACGCCTCCGCCGCGTTGCCCCAGGCCGCCTGCCCCATGCGGCGCGTCCAGACGTCCACGTAGCCGGCCAGCAGCAGCTCCCGGTAGGTGGGCGCCCCCATCAGCCCCAGGTTGGCCGGCGTGTTGAAATCTCCCACCAGCACCACCGGCAGGGACTCGCGGCGCAGCGAGGCGAGCAGCTCCTCCGTCTGCGCCAGTTGCACGCGCAGTCCGGCCTCGTCCGGCGCGGGCTCCAGGTGCGTGCTGACGAAGCGGTACGTCCGGCCCTTCACCGTCGCCACCACCGACGCCCAGCCGCGCGGCAGATCCACGGGCCCGAGGTCGGCTCGGCGCAGCTCCCGGCGGGCCAGGTAGTTGCCCGCGCGCACTCCGCTCACGTCCACGTCCGCCCGCGCGAGGATGATGTCGAAGTCCGTCACCCGCACGTCATCGAAGGAGGGCGCGGCGCTGGCGAGCAGGGGCAGCTCCACGTCCGCGTTCCTCACCCGGGCGACCTCCCGGTAGTGCAGCCCGCGGGCCTCCAGCTCGCCCAGCAGCACGGGCAGGACGTCCAGGTACAGCGCCTCCGCCGGCCGGGTGCCGCCGAAGATGGAGTCTCCCGGAGACTGGAGCCGCACCTCGGCCACCTGCTGCAGCCCGATGAGGTGCGGCCGGGCGTACTGGATCTCATCCGCCAGCCGCCGCGCCCGGGTGGAGAGATCCGCCCGACGCAGCGCCTCGAAGGCCTCCGCGGTCCGCGCTGGCAGCTCCGCCGCGGTGGGCGCCCCCAGCACCCGCTCCAGGGCGACTCCGGTGGACAGACTGCGCGTCATCACCGTGAGTGCGTCCGGGCCGAAGAGCTCGGAGGCGGAGACCTCCTCCCGCTCCTCCACCTGCTGGGGCAGTGTCACCACCTGGCAGGTGCCGATCGCCACCATCCACAACCCCACCGCCATGATGTACTTCATCGTGACATCCCCCCGGACCGACCCCGCCCCGGCACCACCCACACATCCGCCTGCCTGGGTGGATGCTTGGGTGAGATAGGGTGCCCCGGCCTGGACGCCAGGGGGGAGCGTCCTGACCCGGGTCGCTCCGACCACCAGTGAGCAGGCCGAAGTCCGGAAAACGTCGGACACAAGGCAAACACCGTGTACCCCCTGGCCGTTTCCAGGGGCACCAGCCGGGCATGAAAAGCCGGCGCGCAGCCCGCCTCTCCCACCGAAGTGGCGAACGAGGGTAGGCTTGCGGCCAGCAGGGGCGTCGCATCCTCCAGAATGTCGTGCTCCTGGTGGACCTGAAGGGCTCCGATCTAGCAATCTCCCGCTTCTCAAGAATCCGCTCCGCCCTCATGCGCTTCCTCCTCCTCAGTCGCGACGGTGACCATCCCATCGGGGCGGAGCTCTCCCGCATGGGCCATGACGTGGTGGTCGCCACGGGACCCGAGGTGACGGCCGCCACCATCTCCCTGGTGGACGTGCTGGTCGTCGGGGCCGAGCTGGTCCGCGAGAAGTCCGAGTGGTTCAGCCGGCTGCGCGCGCAGATCCGCGCCGCCGAGGTGTTCGTGCTCGGCATGGCCGCGAGCACGTCGACCGATGATCTCACGCCGCTGATGGAGATCGGCGTGGACGACTACCTGGTGGCGCCCTTCCACCCGGCGGACGTGCGCGCCCGGGTGGAGCTGTTCGAGCGCCGCAGCTACGCGTTCATGCGCCGGCAGACGCACGAGGAGTCGGCGCGCGGGGAGATCGAGCGGCTGGCGGCCATCATCCAGACGCAGAACGACATCGCGCTGGCCGGGTTGGACCTGGACGTGGTGATGCGGCTCATCGCCGAGCGGGCGATGATCCTCTGCGGCGCGAGTGGCGCGGCCGTGGCGCTCGTCGAGGGCGAGGAGATGTTCTACCGCGTCGGCACGGGCTTCTCCGCGCAGTTCCAGGGCGCGCGCCTGCCCATCGCGAGCACCTTCGCCGGCTCGTGCGTGCTGACGGGCGAGGTGCTGCGCACGGACGACTCCGAGCGGGATCCGCGCGTCAACGTGGAGGCGGCGCGCCGGTTCAAGTTCCGCTCCATGCTCAACGTGCCGCTCAAGCGCGACAACCAGACGGTGGGCGTGGTGAGCATCTCCTCGGGGGTGCCGTATGCCTTCGTGGACTCGGACGAGCGCACGCTGGAGCTGATGGCCGGTCTGCTCGGGGCCGCCATGGGCAACGCGGCCGAGCACGCCGCCAAGCAGGCCCTGATGACCGAGGTGGCGTCGATCGTCACCGCGCTCCAGGAGAGCCAGCACCTCTTCGACTCGTTCCTCAACAACAACCCCGCGCTGGCCTACATGAAGGACGAGTCCGGCCGGCGCGTCTTCGTCAACGAGCCCTTCCGGCGCTTCTTCGCGCTGTCGCCCGGCGTGGACGTGAGCACCATCCCCGACGAGCAGATCATGTCGCCGGAGACGGTGGCCCACCTGAGGGATCAGGACGATCAGGCCTTCAAGTCCGGCCAGCCCTCGGTGTCCGAGACCGTCATCCCCACGCCCGAGGGCGAGCCGCGCCACTTCCTCACCTACCGCTTCATCGCCCGCGACAGCTCGGGCCGGCGCTTCCTCGGAGGCGTGTCCTTCGACATCACCGAGCGCAAGGCCGCCGAGGAGGCGCTGCGTCGCTCCGAGGAGAGCTTCCGCGCCCTCATCGAGGGCTCGCCCGAGGCCATCTTCGTGCACCGCGGCGGGCCGCTGCTCTACGTCAACCCCTCGTCGTGCGCCTTCCTGCGCCTGCCCACCAATGAGCTGGTGGGCCGCTCCCTGCTGGACTTCGTCCACCCGGAGGACCGCGCCGCCGCCGCCGGTCAGCTCGACGGCATGCCCGGCCGGGGCGCTCCCCGCGTCCGGGAGATCCGCTTCCTGCCTCCGGACGGCCGCATCGTCACGGCGGAGATCAGCAGCCTGCGGCTCGTCTTCGCCGGTCAGCCCGCCACCCTGGTGAGCGCGCGCGACCTGACGGAGCGCAATCAGATTCAGGCGCGCCTCGTCGTCGCGGATCGGCTGGCCTCGGTGGGAACGCTCGCCGCGGGCGTGGCCCACGAAATCAACAACCCGCTGGCCTTCGTCATCTCCAACCTGTCCTTCCTCACCGAGGAGCTGCACGCGCTCGCCGGGGAGCTGCCCAAGGGGCGCCTGGACGAGCTGGAGGAGGTGCTGGAGGAGACCAACGAGGGCGTCAACCGCGTCCGGCTCATCGTCCAGGACCTGAAGACGTTCTCGCGCGGCGACGAGGAGCAGCCCACGGCGGTGGACCTGCGGCGCGTCATCGACTCGGCGCTCGCGCTGGCCCGCGGCGAGCTGCGCCACCGCGCCACCGTGGTGAAGGACGTGTCCGAGGCGCCGCTCGTGGAGGGCAGCGAGGCCCGCTTCGGTCAGGTCGTCCTCAACCTGCTCATCAACGCCGCCCACGCCATTCCGCAGGGCCAGTCGGACAAGAACGAGATCCGCGTCTCGCTGCGCAACGAGAACGACCACGCCGTCATCGAGGTGCGGGACACCGGGTGCGGCATGAGCGCCGAGGTGCTCGGGCGCATCTTCGATCCCTTCTTCACCACCAAGCCGGTGGGCGTGGGCACGGGGCTCGGCCTCTCCATCTGCCACGGCATCATCACCGGCTTCGGCGGGGAGATCTCCGCCAGCAGCGAGGTGGGCAAGGGCAGCATCTTCCGCATCAGCCTCCCCGCGTACCGCAAGAGCCGGCTGAAGGCGGGGTAGGGCGTCCGTCGCGCCTCAGCGGGCGCCGTGGCGGAAGAGCGGGAAGAAGTCGCGCGGCGTCTTCTTCTTGCGCACGCACCGCGTCTCCGCGCTCATGTAGCAGGCCGAGAAGCCTCGACGGCGCTGGCCCGTGCGGCTCGGCGAGGAGCGGTGCCACACGTAGTTGTGGAGGAGCAGCACCTCGCCGGCCTCCACCGGCAGCGGCACCGCCAGCCCGTTGGCGCCTCGCGCCGCCACCTGGTCCGGTGGCACCACGCCCCCGAGCTCCGTCGCCAGCCCCCAGCGGTGGCTTCCCGGCACCACCTCCACGCAGCCTCCGTCCAGCGGCGCGTCGTCCAGCGCGGTCCAGAGCTGCAGCTCGGGGTCCTTCGTGAGGCCCCACAGCCGGCCTCCGTCCTGGTGCCAGGGCAGCTCGCTGCCGCCGCGCTCGCCCTTGTGGAAGAGGATGGCCCGGTAGAGGGTGATGTCGCCGGGGATGCACGCCCGGGCGATGCGCTCGAAGAGCGGGTTCTCCATCCACGCGAGGAAGCGCGGGTCCTTCTCCAGCTTCTCCAGCTTGCGGTAGTCCAGCGACGGCCCCTGCCAGCCGAGCCCCAGCGGCGCGTCCTCGTACCGGCCCGTGGGCGCGTCCATCTGCCAGAAGAAGCCCGGGTAGCTCACCCGGCCCAGCATCAGGTCGTCCGCGCGCTCGCGCAGGGACTCCAGGCCCTCGGCGTCCAGCAGCTTGCCCAGGCGCGCGTAGCCGTGCTCGGCGTAGTGCGCCAGCGGCCCCGCGATGTCGAATGTCTCCGCCTCCACCCGCAGCATGCTCACCTCGCGTACGTGGCGTCCGTGCCCTGCCACTCCCGATACAGCTCGTCGGCCCGCGTCACCACCTCCGGCGGCAGGGGTTTCGCGCACGCGTCCAGCGCCGCGTCCAGGTGCTCCACCGTCCCCGGCCCCACCAGCACCGAGTCCACCCCCGGCCGCCCCGCCAGCCACGCGTAGGAGAGCTCCAGCAGCGTGAGGCCCGCCGCCTCGGCGACGGCGCGCAGGCGCTCGGCCAGTTCGAGGAGGCGCTCGGACCAGTAGCGGCGCTGGTAGAGACGGTTCCCATCGAAGCGCGAGCCCGAGGGGATGGAGGCTCCCGGTGAGTAGCGCCCGGAGAGCAGTCCTCCGGCCAGCGGGTTGTAGACGGTGGTGTGGAGCGGATGGCGGCGCGTGAAGGGCAGGTATTCCACCTCCACCTGGCGCACCAGCAGGTTGTAGAGCACCTGCGAGAGCGTTGGACGGGGCATGCCGCGCGCATCGCACAGGCTCCGCAGCTCCAGGAGTTGCCAGGCTGCGTGGTTGGACACGCCCCAGTGCCGCGCCTTGCCGGCTCGAAGCAGCCCGTGCACGGCCTCCAGCGTCTCCTCCACCGGCGTGGTGGGGTCCGGCGCGTGCAGGTAGAGCACGTCCACGTGGTCCGTCCCGAGCCGCTTCAGGCTCTCCTCCACCGCGCGCACCACCTGGGCGCCCGAGAGGCCCTCGGACTTCCCGCGCACCCGCGCCAGGCCCACCTTGGTGGCGAGCCCCACCTCCGAGCGCCGGCCCTTGAGCAGCTGTCCGAGGATGCGCTCGGCCTCTCCGTTGCCATACGAGTTGGCCGTGTCGAAGAAGGGCACCCCGCGCTCCAGCGCTCGGGCCACGATGCGCGCGGCCTCGGGGGCGGGCGTGCGGGCCCCGAAGTTCATCGTGCCCACGGCCACGACCGCGGCGGGCGCGTCGGGGGCCAACGGGCGGGGCTCGAGCCAGCGCGCGAGGGCAGGGGAAGGAGCGGCGAGGGTCATGGGCAGGAAGGGAACGTTCAGGTCCGGCGATGAACTCCCTCGATATCACCCAATACTGAACGCCGGGGCTTGCGCGACCGGGGGGGCCGGCCGAATGGTGGGAGGACATGCCCTACCGCCGCCTCACCCGCTTCGTCCTCGCGCCCGATGGCACCCGCGTCGCGTACCACACGCATGTGGGAGATGCCCCGGAGGCCGAGGCGGAGTCGAAGCTGGCCCCCCGGCCGGGGGTGCTGCTCACCAACGGCATCGGCACCTCGGAGAACTTCTGGCGCTACCTCGTCGCGGACCTGGAGCAGGACCACCGGGTGGTGCACTGGGACTACCGGGGCCACGGCCGGAGCGCGGTGTCCGCCAACGATGACTACGCGCTGCGCGTCCACGTGGACGACCTCGAGCGCATCACCGAGGAGATGATGACTCGCGGGGACGGGCGCCCCCCGCACCACGTGGCCTTCTCCATGGGCGTGCGGGTGGTGCTGGAGCTGTACCGGCGGCGGCCCGAGCTGGTGCCGGCCATGACGCTCATCGGCGGCGGAGCGGCCACCCCGGACCCGAGCACCTGGCTCGTCCCGGTGCCGGGCGGGCGCGGCACCGTGGCCCGCACCTTCCAGCTCCTGACGCCCTTCGTGCCCCTGCTGGCGCCCGTGGTCCACGACTTCCTGTCCTCGCGGCTGGCGTACCCGTTCGGGCGCATGACGGGCCTGCTGCGGGCCCGAGCCCCCCGCGCGGACATCTCGGAGATGTTGAAGGCGCTCAGCCACATGGACCCGCGGGCCTTCTGGATGATGATGCGCGGCCTGCTGGAGTCCCCGCCGTCCTGGGACGTGCTGCCCCAGGTGCGGGTGCCCACGCAGCTCATCGCCGCGAAGAACGATCTCATGGTGCCCCTGCGCGAGCTGGAGCGGATGCGCGAGGGAATTCCCCACGCGGAGTGGGTGCTGGTGGAGGACGCGGGCCACGCGGGGCTGGTGGAGGCGGGCACGGAGATCGCCGAGGCCGTGCGCGCCTTCCGGCAGTCCTGCGGGGTGGGCCCGGCCTACCCGGCACAGGCCCCCGTGAGCAGCCCGCACGAGCGGTGAAGCGGCCGGCCAGCCGACGCGCGTTGGGGCTGGACCCGCGCGCGCCGGTCAGGCAATGAGAGCAGTACCGTGCGGATCATCTCCTGGAACGTGAACGGGCTGAGAGCGGCCCACAAGAAGGGCTTCCTGGACTGGCTGGCGGCCGAGAAGGCCGACGTGGTGGGCGTGCAGGAGGTGCGCGCCCGCGAGGAGCAGCTCCCCGAGGAGGTGCGCGCTCCCGAGGGCTGGCGCGCCACCCACTTCGTGGCGGCGGAGCGCGCCGGCTACAGCGGGGTGGGCCTCTTCGCGCGCAAGGCCCCGGATGACGTGGAGACGAAGCTCGGGGTGGGGGAGATGGACGTCGAGGGCCGGCTGCAGGTGGCCCGCTTCGGACGCCTCACCGTGGTGAACTGCTACTTCCCCAATGGCAACGGCAAGGAGCGGGACAACAGCCGGGTGCCCTTCAAGCTGGCCTTCTACCGGCGCCTCTTCAAGCGGCTGGAGAAGGGGCTGCGTGACGGCGAGCGCCTCCTGGTGATGGGGGACTTCAACACGGCGCATCAGGAGATCGACCTGGCGCGCCCCAAGGACAACCGGGAGACGAGCGGCTTCCTCCCCGAGGAGCGCGAGGAGTTCGCCCGGTGGATCCGCGCCGGCTGGGTGGACACCTTCCGCCACTTCGAGAAGGGGACGGGGCACTACAGCTGGTGGAGCCAGCGCTTCGGGGTGCGCGAGCGCAACGTGGGGTGGCGGCTCGACTACGTGCTGGCCTCGCCCGGGGCCATGCCCTACGTGAAGCGGGCGGCCATCCACCCCCACATCCTCGGCTCGGATCACTGCCCGGTGAGCGTGGATCTGGACCCCAAGGTCCGCCGCTGATAGGCCGGAAGGCATCTCATGAACGCACTGCTCTCCATATATGCGTGGCTGGAAACCGGCGTGGTGGCGCTGGTGGGCTTCTGCCTGCAGGCCCCCCTGGTCGTCACCTGGCCCTTCGACCGTCGCAAGGTGGTGACGGGGCGCGCCTTCCGGCTCATCGGCTTGACCGCGGCCAAGCTCAACCCCTTCTGGAAGTTCGGCGTGTACGGGACGCCCACGCGCCCCGCTCCGCGCACCGTGGTGGTGAGCAACCACGAGTCCAACGCGGACCCGTTCATCATCTCGCAGCTGCCCTGGGAGATGAAGTGGCTGGGCAAGGCCTCGCTCTTCAAGATTCCCTTCGTGGGCTGGAGCATGTGGCTGGCCGGGGACATCCCCGTGCGCCGCGGCGAGAAGGACTCGGCGCAGGAGGCCATGGCCACGTGCGCCCGCTGGCTGGACAAGGGCATGCCGGTGATGATCTTCCCCGAGGGCACGCGCTCGAAGACGGAGGATCTGCTGCCCTTCAAGGATGGCGCCTTCCGGCTCGCCATCGAGACCGGGGCGGACGTGCTGCCCATGGCGGTGAGTGGGACGCGCCGGGCGCTGCCCAAGCACTCGTGGCGCTTCGCCATGTCGCGCGCGCTGGTGACGGTGGGCACGCCCATCTCCACCAAGGGCATGACGCTCGCGGACGTGGAGCGGCTCAAGCAGATGGCCCGCGAGCAGATCCTCGCGCTGCGGGCCTCGCTGGTGCCGCACACGAGCGCCGCGACGCCGGAGCCCGCGGCGCAGGAGCAGTCCGTCACTCCTCGGTGACGCGAACCTCGCACTGGGTGTCCTTGCCCATGTCGAGCCCGCCGAGGAACTTGGTGACGAGCTCCTCGCCGTTGACGTTGATGTTGAGCTCGGTCTTCTCGCCGGCGATGGTGGCACCCTCGTCGGCTCGAACCCGGCCGCCGATGGCGCTCACCTTTCCCGCGACGGTGGCGCCCTTCTTGATGTGGACGTCCCCGCCGAGCGCCGACACGTCCCCCGACACCCGGGCTCCGGCCTCCACCGTCACCTTGCCCCGGACGGCCGTCACCTTGTTCACCGTGGCACTCGCGCGGACCACCACGTCCCCGTCGAGGGCCAGCGCGTCTCGGACCGCGTCCTGACCCTCGACGATCAGGGTCTTGCCCTTGGCGACGAGGTCCCCCTTCTTGACGCTGATGGTGCACTGGGACTTCTCAGCCTTGTCCGCCTTCTTGGCGTCATCTCCCGCGCGAGCCGCGACGGGCAGGGCGACCAGGCTGAAGGCGACGAGGGCGGACAGGAGCGGCTTGGACATGGTGCGGGGACTCCGGGAGAGCGGCCGCTCAGGGCGGCGCACCCGGTTCTACGAAGGGCCGCCGGAACGATTGCAGGGCGGGAGGGCGCGGCGTGGTCGTCCTGGGGCGCTTCTGCATCAGGTGTGGGCAAAGCCCGCACTGGGGGTGCTAGCATGCAGGCCGTGCTGCCCGTCCATTTCTTGCCGCGTTTTGGAGGAGGCCCCTCTGCACTGCCGCTTCTCACGCTCCTGTGGCTTTCGCCTGCATCCTTGAACGCCGCAACGCCGAGCGCCGCAACGCCGATGCAGCCGCCGGGCGATTGCACTTCGGAGGAGCACAGGAGGCTGAAGGAGGAGGTGGGTCGGGCGTGCAAGGCCACGAGCATGAAGTGTTACGAATCCCAGGATTGTGCCGAGCTGCTGACCAACTTCTTGCTGTACCAGCGGTGTATCAGCGCCAGGGTCGCAATCATGGACCAGTGTTTCCGAGGCGGAAACAAACCCCACCGTGACGAAGTCGAGAACTACAGGAGGGGGGCCACGGATTGCTCGCGGATGATGGTTGAGAAGCGGTGCCCGGAGCAGTGCCGTTAAGCCGCCATGCCGACTTCCAGAATCGATTCCGTCAGGCAACAGGTCAGGGCCGCCTTCGCGGATGCGGTCTATCCTGGGGACGACCGCATTGCCTACGACCCAGACGACTGGGAGAGCGCTGAGTTGGCTCGGGCGTTCAGGGGCAAGCACTGGTCGGAGCTATCCCCCGAGGCGCTTCAATATCACAGCAGCTCGTTCTTGAGCTCGGAAGGCTTCTGGTTCTATCTCCCCGCCTACCTCCTGGCGGCGCTGGATGACCATGGCAATCGAATGCCCATGACCGTGTATGGCTTGACTCCACATGACGAGTCCTCCCCAGAGGAGCGCGAACTCAGGGATTGGCAGCTCGAAAGGTTCGAGGGACTTACAGCGGACCAGAAGAATGCTGTTCGGGCATTCCTGGAGTACGCGAGGGATGAAGCGTCACATTACTTTTCACAGGGCGAGTCACCCAGGCTCGCACTCGAGAGATATTGGGGGAGGGTTCATCCGTGAGTGAGCACCGCTTCGAGGGCCGTCTCGTCCGCCCGGACGCCCCCGGGTCCTGGACCTTCGTGATGGTACCCGCCGCCGTCTCCAAGGCCCTGGGCTCGCGAGGGCGTATCCCGGTGCAGGGGACGGTGAATGAGCGCCCCCTCCAGGGCTCGCTCATGCCGGACGGGGAGGGGGGCCACTTCCTCGTCGTCAACAAGGCCCTCCGCGACGCGGCCGGCGTGGACGTGGGCGACAGCGTGGAGGTGGTGCTGCGGGTGGACACGGCGGAGCGCCGGGTGGAGGTGCCCCCCGAGCTGGCCGAGGCCCTGGCGACGGACGCCGAGGCCCAGCGGACCTTCGAGGCCTTCAGCTACTCGCACCAGAAGGAGTACGCGGACTGGGTGGGCGAGGCCAAGAAGGCGGAGACGCGCCTCTCCCGCGCGCGGAAGGCCGTGGGCCTGGTGCGGGAGAAGAAGCGCCTCAAGGGCTGAGGGAGGCGCGGCGGCTGGGGGCCCCCGCGCCTCGCGCCTACTTCTCCTCGGGCACGTGCAGGGTGAGGACGGGGCAGTGCGCCCGGGCGATGACCTTCTGCGCCACGCTGCCCAGCAACAGCCTCGGCAGGCCCCGGCGGCCGTGCGTCCCCATGATGATCATGTCGAACCCGCCCGTCTCGGCCACCCGGAGGGTGGCCGCGGCTGGCTCACCCACCTCCAGCCGCTGGGTGATGGGGCCGGGCGCGTTGAGCGAGCCGATGAGCGTCGTCAGCTCCTTGCGCGCGGCCTCCAGCGCGGTCTTCTCCAGCGACTGCGGGTTCCACCCCGGCGCGGCCACCAGGAGATCCGGTGCCACGTACTGCGGCGGCTCCCAGGCGTGCAGCACCTCGATGGAGGCGTTGAACGGCCGCGCGAGCTGTACCGCGTAGTCGAGGATCGCCCGGGAACCCTCCATCAGGTCCACGGGTACCAGGATGCGAGAAGGCGTGGGCATCGGTGCTCCCTCCGTTGCCGCCCGGTCCCCGGAACGGGGCGGGCTCTTCCCTTCATCGCTGGAAGAAGCGTGCCAGGGGAGTCTCTCCTGGAGTGGGGTGTCCGCGCGCAAACTCTTCCGTGCTCCGCGGGGAGGGGGCGCAAGCCTTGCGCCTGATGAAGCGGGCGCGTTAGGAGCCGGTCCATGATCACCCACGTCGTGTTTGACTTCGATGGGACGCTGGCGGACTCGAAGGAGGCCTTCATCGGCCTCTACAACGCGTTCGCCGAGAAGAACCATTACGGCAAGATGACGGCGGAGAACCTCGATGCGCTACGCAAGCTGTCCGTGCTCGAGCGGTGCAGACAGCTCGGGGTTCCCCCCTACAAGCTGCCCTGGGTGATGATGCAGGTCGGCCGGAGCTTCCGGAACGCGGTCCAGTCGATCGACTTCCATGAGGGGATTCCCGAGCTGCTGAAGGAGCTGAGGGGCCGGGGGCTCAAGCTGATGATCCTCTCCACCAACAGCGAGGAGAACATCCGCGCCTTCCTGAAGCGGCATGCGGTCGAGGCGTGGGTGGAGGGCTTCTATTGCAGCAGCAGCATCTTCGGCAAAGCCCGGCTGCTGCGCGAGCTGATGAAGCGGGCCGGGCTCCAGCGCGAGCAGCTCGTCTACGTGGGCGACGAGCATCGGGACGTGGAGGCGTGCAAGGAGGTCGGCGTGAAGGTCATCGCCGTACGCTGGGGATTCGACGCCGAGGTCCGTCTGCGGGAGGCCGGACCGGACCATCTCGCCGAGCGTCCAGCGGAGATCATCGAGTGCGTGGGTCGCTGGTCGACGAAGCCTCCGCTCGGAGCGGGTGGGGCCTGAAACGACAAAACGGCGACCCCGTGAGGAGCCGCCGTTCCCTTGACGCGCGCCATTGAGAGGCGCGCGCAAGTCCGTGTCGTCGGGGACGCGAGGGCCCGGGATTACAGGCCGACTTCCGCGAGGCGGGCCTTGATGGCGGAGGCCTCGACGCCCGTGTTGTACGCGGTGCTGCTGTAGTTGGAGCCCACACCCACGTGGTGCAGGCCGATCACGTAGTGCGCGTTGGCGGCGCTCGCGCCCGCGAGCACCGGCGAGCCGGAGGAGCCGCCCAGCGTGTCCGCGTTGTAGGACAGCTCGTTGCTGCTCCAGTTCGTGTTCAGCACGGAGCCCGGCGAGTACTTCTTCGTCGGCACGCAGCTCGGGGTGGCGTTGTAGTCGCAGTTCTGGTGGATGACGTACATCGCCGAGCTGTTGACGGCGTTGCTGGGGGCCACGGTCAGCTTCCCGTACACCTGGCCGGGGAGGTAGCCGTTGAGGGCCTTGCAGGTGAGGACGGTCATGTCCTCGGCCGTCCACGTCTTCACGAAGACAGAGCAGTCGTACCAGATGCGGCTGGTGGAGGCGACGCCGTCCTCGTAGTTGAAGGACACCTTGGCGCCCACCGCGTCCGCGCTGCTGCCGATGCAGTGGTTGTTGGTGACGACCTTGTCGGTGCCCACCAGCCACGCGGTGCAGCGGCTGCCCACGGCCGGGATGGACAGGTAGCCCACGGCCTTGGAGCGCGTGCGCTCGGTGCTGGTGGAGCTCAGCGAGGTGACGCTGCTCCAGTTCACCGAGCCCACGATGACGGGGGACTCCGTGGAGGCCAGCGACTCGGGCTCGGCGTTCGGAACGTCCGAGGGCAGCTCGGCGACACCACAACCCGTCAGACCCACCACCAGGAACGCACGAACAATCTTCAGGCTCATAAAGGGGGCTTTCTCCTCGCGCGGGGGAAGTTGCGCGAGCGCGTCTCCCCCAAGGCACGTGACGTGCCAATGGCGCAAAGGGCCGTCCTTCCTCGGAGACCGCCCCCCGTCACGCGGCGCGAGTGGAGCACGCGCGCTCCTGTCTCCCGATGGCAGCTGTAAACAAACTGCACAAATCCGGAAGAAACCCGAGCCGGATCAGGGGCTTGCCCGGGCCGGGCCAGTGTCCTGAATCAGAACATCGGGATACCATGAAATCGTAGCAAAACCGGACGAAACTGAAGGAGCCGAGGATGTCGGGTGGCTCGGAGGGCGTTCGGCCCGGCGCGTCATGTGGAGGAGGGGGGTGGGTCGCTACTTTTCCTTTTCGCCAGCAAGTGGAGGAGCCCATGCGTCCACCCATTGATTCGGGCACCGTCCTCATCACGGGGGCTTCCTCGGGAATCGGCCGGGAGATTGCCCGCCAGCTCGCCCGCAGAGCACGGACGATCGTGCTGGTGGCGCGCCGGGTGGAGCGGATGGAGGAGCTCCGCGAGGAGCTGCACGCGCGCAACCCCACGCTGGGCGTGGTGGTGGAGCGGTGCGACCTCTCGCACCCGGAGGAGGTGGACTCGCTGCTGGACTCGCTGCACCGCCACCTCGTCCAGGTGGACGTGCTGGTGAACAACGCGGGCCTGGGGGACTACAGCCTCTATGAGGAGGAGAGCTGGTCGCGCATCCATCAGATGCTCCAGGTGAACGTGACGGCGCCCGTGCTGCTCGCCCACCGGTTGCTGCGGCGCATGGTGGAGCGTGGGCGCGGCGGCATCCTCAACATCAGCTCGGGAGGGGCGCGGGTGTTCGTCCCGGGCCTGGCCGTCTATACGGGGACGAAGCGCTTCCTCGACGGCTTCACCGAAGCGCTGCGGCTGGAGCTGCTGGGCACGGGGGTGGTGGTGACGCAGGTGGCGCCTGGGCCCGTGGAAACCGAGTTCAGCGAGGTGGCCGGCACGCAGGAGCAGCAAGAGCGGGCCCCATCGTGGCTGCGCATCTCCGCGGCCCAGTGCGCCAGCGAGGCCCTCGAGGGCTTCGAGCGCGCCGTGCCCCTCGTCTATCCGGGCTTCGCCTACCGGTGGATGATGCGGCTGTCGTCGCTCGTGCCGCGTCCGGTGATGCGGGCCGGGGGGCTCGTGGCGGCCCGGAAGCTGCGGCACGACACCTCGCTGCTGGAGCCCGGGCACCCGGACGCCCGGCTCGGCGAGCGCCTGCTGCTGGCCGGTGGGCCCGACGGGCACTGAGGCCTGAGCTGGGGCCCGAAACGACTTCGGGGGACGACCCGGAGCCTCGTGGCCCCGTGCCGCCCCCCGGAGGGTGCTTCAGGTGAGCGCGCCGCTCAGCCCGGCACGCGCTCGGAGAAGAGGGGCTCGGGAATGCCCCGCGAGCGGTTGCCGAACCGGGTGCGGATGACCGCGCCGAAGGACACCAGGGTCGCCAGCGTCAGCGCCAGCGGGCCGAGCACCGGGATGTGGCCCACCACCAGGAGGATGAGCAGCCCCAGGGCCAGCACCATCGCCTGCGTCTTGCGGCCGCGCAGCACCGGAATCCTCGAACCGAGCTCACTCGCCACCGCCGCGAAGCCCAGCGCCGTCGTCAGCAGGGCCACCACCCACAGGGCCAGCATCACCGGGATGCCGATGATCGTCACCGTGAGCACCACGGTGATGGGAATCATCGCCAGCGCCGACAGCAGGCCCACCACACCGCTCTTCACCGGCTGCACCTTGACCTCCGTGCCCAGCTCCCTCATCCGCGTGGGGAAGAAGAGCTGCCCCAGGAAGCCCGTCCCGAAGAGCATCGCGAACCACACCAGGAAGGCCGCGAACCCGCCGCCGCTCCGCTCGTCGTCCTCGTCGTGCTCGACGTGGGCGGCCTTCTTCGTCTCCTTCTTGAGGTTCTCCTTGATCTCTCCGGCCACCAGCTTGCCGATGTTGGCGCCGCCAAAGGACTCGGTGCTGCCCTCCACCTGCGCGCCGTCCTGCTTGATGACGTTGCCCCCGAAGGAGGACACGTCCCCCTCCACCACCGCGCCCGGGCCGAGCACCACGTTGCCACCGAAGGCGTGCACGTCCCCCTCCACGTGGCCGGTGACCTCCAGGTTGCCGCCGAAGACGACCGCGTCGTCCTCCACGTTCCCCTTCACCGTCAGGTTGCCGCCGTAGACGACCGCGCTGTCCACCGACTCGCCCTCCTTCACCTCCAGCGAGCGGCCGCGGGCCACCACGTCACGTGAGCCCTTGTTCCGGTTGGAGCGACGCACCTCGCGAATCCGATCGCGCACGCGCTCCTTCACCTCGTCGTCGTCCATGGCGCTCTGGGCCACCTCGTCCGCGATGTCCGCGGGCCCCGGCGGCGACGAGGGCCCGAAGCCAGGTCCCGGCGGCGGGGTGGACGGAACGGCGGGAGCCGGGGGCATGGGCGGGGTGGCCGGCGTCCCCGCGAAGTCCTGGACCTTCTCCAGGCCCGACAGGGGGCGCAGGGTGTAGATGCCGCCGTCCTGCTCCAGCTTCAGCGAGTAGGCGCGGGCCACCGTGCGCAGGGCCTGCTCGGCGCTGACGTTCTTCAGGCGGACCTCGGCGGGAGAGTCCAGCGCTCCCGTCACCACCACGTTGAGGCCGCCCTCCTCGGCGATCTTCTGGATGGCGTCGCGCAGCGAGCCGCGGAACTGGATGCTGATGGTGTCCTGGGGCCGGGCCTCGGCGGCGGCCGCGGGGGCCGGCGTCTGGGCGAGCGCGAGGGGCGAGGCGAGCAGGAGGGCGGGGAGCAACAGGCGCTTGGAGATCTTCATGGCGACACTCACGCTTCGGAAGGGGTGGGGCCGTTGCCGGCCAGTCGCTTGATGCCGAACAGGGAGGAGAGGAGGAGGACAGCGAGCAGGGCGGCGACGGGTCCGGCCGCGGTGCTCCACAGGGCGCGGGAGCCACTGAGCAGCGCCTCGAGGAAGGCCTTGCCGTCCACCAGGAAGCGGGCCAGCGCGGTGCCGGCTCCGCTCAGGGCCGCGTCATTGGTGAGCAGCACCCCGAGCCCCATCAGCAGCGAGACGCCCAGGATGGAGAGGCCCGTCCACAGCTCGCGGTGCACGGGGGCGGGCTCGACGGCCACCCGCGCCATCACCTTGTGCACCAGGTCCGGTGGGGGGAGCGGATCCGCCAGCCGGTAGAGATCCTTCTCCAGCAGCCGGTGCTCCTCGATGATGGCGGTGCACAGGGGGCACAGCTTCGCGTGCTCCAGGGCGGGGCCGTGCTCACCGGACTCCAGCTCGGTGAAGAGCACCTCGAGGTCCGGGCACTCGATGGACGTGGGCATCATGTCGGCTCCTCCGGCGTCATCTTCTTGCGGAGCTTCTCCCGGGCCCGGAACAGGCGCGCCATGATGGTGCCGGGCGCGCAGCCCAGGACCAGGGCGATCTCCTTCGTGGTGCGCTTCTGCACGTAGTAGAGCGCGAGCACCTCCCGGTCGTCGGCGGACAGGGTGGCGAGGGCCGTCTCCAGCGACTGGCGTTCCTGGCGGGCGATGGCGCCCTCCTCGAGCGAGGCCTCGCCGTTGGGGAGGAAGTCCCGCATGGGCTCGAGCTCCTCCGTCTTCACCTTGGTGCGCCGGCGCAGCAGGTCCAGGCACAGGTTGCGGGTGATGGCCATCACCCACAGGTCGAAGGGGCGCGACTCGTCGTACTTGTGCAGGTTCTGGTAGGCGCGCAGGAAGGCCTCCTGGGAGACCTCGGAGGCCTCGGCCTCGTTGCCGAGCAGGCGCAGCGCCAGGCCGTACACCGGGCGCTGCACGCTGCGCACGAGCGACTCGAAGGCCGACGGATCCCCCCGCCGGGCGGCCACCACATCGGCCTTCCACGGCGGGGCGGCGGCGTCATCGGCCATCAGCATGCCGATGGCTCGGGCGAGGTCCGCGACGTCGGATGCGGCGTTGAGGGCGAGAGCATTCACGCCCTGGTCTACGGAGCATGGCGCCCCCGATTGCACCGCCCGGAAAATCGGCGTGCGATCTCACTTCTTCTTCTGTGATTCCGCGCGCTTGGCCGCCTGCTCCTTCTGCGCCTGCTGCTTCGTCTGCTTCTTCTGACGCTGGCGCTCGAGGAATCCACCGGCGGGCGGGGCGGCCTCGGCGTGGGGGGCCGCCTCCCGGGTCCTGCCGCGCTGCTCGGGAGCGGGCTCCGCGGCCGGGGTGCGCCGGGCCGGTGCCCGGGTGGCCCGGACAGGGGAGGCCTCGGGGGCCGAGGCGCGCAGGGCCGAGAGCCGGCCGGTGGACGCCTGCTCGGTGTCCCGGGTGCGTCGGGCCGGGCCCCTGGCGGCCTGCAAGGGGGGCGTGGGGGCGGGGGCCCTCCGGGGGCCGCGGGGGGCATAGGCCGTGTCCGCGGTCTGCCCGTCCCGCTCCTCCACGGGGGCGCGCCACGACTCGCGGATCTGCTGCGGGCTCTCGTCCCGGTACACGAAGTGGAAGAGGCGCTTGATGACGAGGGTGGCGTAGGCGCCGGGGGGCAGGGTGAAGGCGACGTTGACCTTGACCTCGCCCTTGTTCAGCTCGTCCCGCTGGGTGCGGCCGATGACGAGCTTCTGGGGGAAGACGAGCAGGGGGCGCTGCTCGCTCTTGAAGAAGAGCAGCCGCGAGGCCTCTTCGATCCGCAGGTCCTGCAGGGAGAGCTTCTCCTTGCCGAGCACCCAGTCCACGGCCTCCTGCACCTTCGGATCCTCGATGCGGGTGTCCGGGCCGAGCAGGGGGAAGGTGGCGTCGCGCAGGATGCGAAGCACCTCGGGGTTGGCGTCCTTGTGGAAGAGCAGGGAGCCCGCCTGGTACTTCATGGGGAAGAGGTGCTCGCGCGGCAGCAGCAGCTGGAGGTAGCGCCGCACGCCCTCGTTCCAGAGGTAGCTCTGGTAGGTGAAGAGCAGCATCGCGCGGTAGTCCGAGTCGATCTGCAGGAAGGCGCGCACGTAGTCGCCGGGGTGGTCGCGCAGGGACTTGAGGATGCGGTGGTACTTGCGGGAGCCCTCGAAGGGCACGCGCGCGTCCCACCGGCCCCAGTTCTCGCGCCAGAAGGTCTTCACCTTGGCGTCCTCGGTGCGGTCCAGTTCCGAGGGCTTGGCCAGGTAGTTGCGCAGGGCGGCCTCGAAGTCGCCGCGGATGAGATCCTTGGCGATGAAGCCCTGGCCGTGCTTGAGCGAGCCGAAGCGCTGGCTGTCGAAGTAGTTCACCACGCCCAGGCGGTTGACCTCGGCGGCGGCCACGTTGAGGGGGCCAACGGACGACTCGTCCAGCGAGCGCACGGTGACGGCGAAGCGGTTGGAGGTGATGTTGGCGGCCGACAGGGCCTTGTCCGCGCGCCCCAGGTACTTCAGGCGCAGGTCGGGCTCCTGCATGTCCACGTCCGCGCCATCCACCGCGATGAGCTGCTCGGTGCGGCCCTGCTTGTCCTTGAGGCCGCAGTAGGAGATGGCGCCTGGCTTGAGGCCGAACGCGTCGCGGAGGCGATCCGCCGCCTCGAAGGTGGACAGCTTCTGCTTGTCCATCAGGTAGACGCGGTAGCGCCCGCCCGGCACCTCATCGAAGCGGTAGGACTCCTTGACGGAGAAATCTTCGGGTCTCTGCTTGATTCGCACGGACTTCCCTTAACAGCCCCAGCGCCCCGAGAGGAAGGAACGAATGGTCGGGGGACTGACAAGCGGACACCCGGCGGCGTAACGTCCCGACCCGCCATGAGACTGCTCGCCCTGCTCGTCCTGCTGACCGCCACCGGCTGCGCCTCGACCCTGTCCACGATGCAGACGGCGAAGCCGCTCGCCCGGGGCCAGTTCCAGGTGTCCGGGGGCACGGGCCTCTTCGTCCCGGTGGGCCAGCTCGCCACCGTCATCGACCAGGGCATCGTCCAGGGCAAGGCCATCAAGAAGGCCATCGACGACGAGCAGCCCTACACCCTCGCCGAGGAGGATGCCCAGAAGCTGCTCTCCGTGGGCATGGCGCTGGCGCTGGCCCCTCCGGGCTCCAGCCAGGAGCTGATGATCCGCGCCGGCCTGCTGGAGTCCAACTCCCTGGACGTGGGCCTGCGCCTGAGCACCAGCTCCGTCCGGTTCGACGGCAAGCTGCGCCTGCTGCACGGGGGAGATCCCGACGACTCCCACCTGGCCCCCACCCAGCGCAAGTCGCTCGACGTGGCCCTGGGCGTGGGCATCGCCCGCCAGCTCTTCAAGAGCCCCGTCCTGGACGCGCTGGAGGTGGTGAAGATCGACAGCTTCTCGCGCTGGGACGTCGAGATTCCCCTCTACATGAGCGTGGACGTGGGGGACATCTTCAAGCTGTACGCGGCGCCCAAGTACGTCTTCAGCCGCACCTCGTTGGACCAGAAGCTGGTGGACCTGGCCCAGGTGGGCACGGACCTGTCGGGCTTCAACCTGACGCTGCCGGCCCACGTCAACAGCCACTTCTACGGCGCCAGTGTGGGCTTCGCCCTGGGTTACAAGTACGTCCACCTCTACGCCGAGCTTACCGGTGGCTACATCCACAGCCGCCCGAGGGTGTTCGGCCAGGAGAGGGACCTGGGGGGGGTCACCCTGTACCCCTCGGTGGG
The DNA here is from genome assembly GCF_036388035.1 of Archangium sp. Lineage (GTDB taxonomy): Bacteria > Myxococcota > Myxococcia > Myxococcales > Myxococcaceae > Archangium. The sequence goes on along the minus strand of NZ_DASVSO010000564.1, from coordinate 4,623 downwards.
CCTCGCCCTCAAGAACCCGATTCCGCTGCTGGTTTCGGGGCGGGGGACGTCGTCCAGCTCGTCCACTCCTCCGGTAAGCCCGGAAAACCCGACGCCCGTGGTGCCTTGAAGCAACCCTCCAGGCGGGCAACCGTGGCCGTTCCGGTGCCCCGGCGCGTCTGCTAGTGTCCTGGCCGTGATGTCGTTGACCGAGACGGAGAGGTCTCGCGCGTGAGTCAAGTCCCCGCCCCATCTGCCAAGTCCAATCCCATCCGCGGTCCGCACCTCAAGGGGCGGTTTCCGGACGGTTCGACGGGAGAGTTCCCGCTCGGGGACCTGACGACGCTGGGTCGCCATCCGTCCAATACGGTGCGGCTGGTGGACCGAGAGGTCTCCAAGGAGCACGCCAGCATCGAGCGCATGGGCCGCGACTTCATCCTGCGCGACCTGGGCTCCTCCAACGGCACCTTCGTCAATGGGCGGCGCGTCGCCGAGCTGCGGCTGCGCGAGGGGGATGAGATCACCCTCGGCACCTCCAAGCTCGTCTTCACCGCCGGGGAGGCGTCGGTCGCCCAGGGTCAGGCCGCCGTGGGCCCCAATGTCGCCCCCCCGGCTCCGGGCCGCGCCGGTCCCCGGGTGACGGTGGTGGCGCAGTCGCACTCCATCCCCGCGTTCCTCGCGCAGATGGATCAGCAGGCGCCGCAGAACTTCCGGCCCGCCGAGCAGATCCAGGAGCTGGCCACCCTCAAGCGCGAGTACGAGAAGCTGCGCCTGGCCTACGAGTTCCACCGCCAGGTGAGCCAGAAGGGCAAGCAGGAGGACCTCTTCGATCAGATCCTCTCGGTGGCCTTCCAGCTGCTGACGGCCGACCACGGCGTCGTCCTCAAGAAGAGCCCGGACGGCCAGTTCACCCACGCGGTGGCGGTGAAGTACCGGCAGGGCAGCAGCGCGGCCAACGTGATGGTGTCCGACACCGTGCTGCAGAAGGTGACCGAGACGCACAAGGCGGTGCTCACCGCGGACGCCATCATCGACGAGCGCTTCTCCTCCTCGGAGAGCATCGTGGCGCAGGGCATCCGCTCGGCCATGGCGGTGCCGCTGCTGGCCAAGGGCCAGCTCGAGGCGGTGCTGTTCCTCGACTCGCGCCAGCAGACCAACGCCTTCTCGGAGAAGGACCTGACCATCCTCTCGGGCCTCGCCGCGCAGGCGGCCATCGCCCTGGAGAACGCCGCGCTGGCCCAGCAGATCCAGGCCGAGGCGATTACGCGCGCCGAGCTCAGCCGCTTCCTGTCCCGCGCGGTGGCCGAGGCGGTGATTCGCGGCGAGACCGAGGACCTGCGGCAGAGCCGGCTGGCGGAAGTGACGTGCCTGTTCGCGGACATCCGCGGCTTCACCACCCTGTCGGAGAACGAGTCTCCGCAGGAGGTGGTGTCCATGCTCAACGAGTTCTTCACCCTGATGGCGGGCGTGGTGTTCCGCCACGAGGGGAACCTGGACAAGTTCATCGGCGACTGCGTGATGGCGGTGTGGGGTCCGCCCTCGCAGCACCCAGACGATCCGGCGCGGGCACTGCGCGCGGCGCTGGAGATGCAGGACGCGGTCGAGGTGCTCAACGGCTCGCGCATGGCGGCGGGCAAGCCGCCCATCGAGGTGGGCATCGGCGTGAACACCGGCCAGGCCGTCGTGGGCTACATGGGCAGCACCGAGCGCCATGAGTTCACCGCCATCGGCGACACGGTGAACACGGCCTCGCGCCTGTGCGGGCTCGCCAAGGGCGGCGAGGTGGTGGCCAACGAGAGCACCATCCGCAAGGCCGGCAACGGCTTCGAGGCGGAGCCCCTGCCCGTCACCCAGGTGAAGGGCCGCGAGAAGGGCGTCCAGGCGTATCGCGTGCTCGGGCTGGAGATCACCAACTCCCACGGCTGATGACGACCCAGAACTGTCCAGGCTGTGCGCGTGCGCATGACGTGAGCGGGCTCGCCGACGGGCACGAGGTGTCGTGTCCCTGTGGAGTCCAGTTCCCCGTGCGCCAGGTGTCGGCCTCCCTGGGCGAGGGGGCCGTGGGCTCGGGCATCACGGAGCTCAACACCTACGTCGGCACGGCGTTGGAGCTGCCCGGCTACGAGCTGGTGCGGGTGCTGGGCCGGGGCGGGATGGGCGAGGTGTGGCTGGCGCGGCAGATCTCCCTGGGCCGCAGCGTGGCGGTGAAGGTGCTGCCGCCGCGGCTGGCGAAGGATCCCGAGTTCGTCACCCGCTTCGAGAAGGAAGCCACGGCGCTCGCGGCGCTCAGCCACCCCAACATCATCCAGATCATCGATCGCGGGGTGGCGGGGGAGCACTACTACTTCGTGATGGAGTACGTGGAGGGGCGCTCGCTGCGCGAGGTGATGCGCGAGCTGTCGCCCCCCGAGGCCCTGCGCCTGGCGCTGCAGGTGGCGCGGGCCATCGAGTGCGCGCACGACAAGGGCATCATCCACCGCGACCTGAAGCCGGAGAACATCCTGCTGGACGGGCGCGGACACGTGAAGGTGGCGGACTTCGGACTGGCGGGCATCCGCCAGCCGGACTCGCGGCTGCAACTCACCGCGACGTCGGTGGCCATGGGGACGCTCAACTACATGGCGCCGGAGCAGCGGCGGGACGCGAAGAACGTGGACGGGCGCGCGGACCTGTTCTCCTTCGGCGTGGTGCTCTACGAGTTGCTCACCGGGGAGCTGCCGGTGGGGCGCTTCAAGCTGCCCTCCGAGCGCGTGCCGGGGCTGGACGCGCGCCTGGACGCGGTGGTGGCGCGGCTGCTGGAGAACGCGCCCGAGGCGCGCTACGCGCGGGCCGCCGAGGTGTGCCAGGCGCTCGAGGGGCTCGTCACGAGCGTCTCGCAGCCCGGGCTGTCCTCGGGGCGGGTGACGGAGCCACAGGCGCTGGTGCGGGAGGGCGGGGTGCGCGGCCGGCTGAAGTCGGGCTGGAGCAAGGTGCGCACGGGGCTCTCGGTGATGGGCGGGGTGATGGTCATCTCCTTCTCCCTGCGGATGCTGCTGGGCCCGGTGGGCGTGCAGGTGAGCGAGGACAAGAAGGTGGTGGTCGGCACCTGGGGCCCCCGGCTGGTGCCGGCGGACAAGCGCTGGCCGGCCAACACCAATGGAGACCTGTTCGCGACCTCGGCGGTGGAGGAGCTGTCGGACGGGCGTGTGCGGTTGGACATGGACTTCGTGGCGGGCGGGGAGGAGCTGAACGCCCACGCCGGCACGTGGTCGGTGTCGGGAGGAAGGCTGACGGCGGAGCAGGGCGGCAACGACACCACGGGCGGCGAGGGGAAGCTGATCCCCCGCGCGTACCTGGCGAACCGCTACTTCTCCACCGATGACTTCTCCGCCGAGGTGCTGATGGGGGTGCGCCCGCTGGGCCGGGGTTACTCCGAGGAGCCCGACGCGCAGCACTACGGCGAGCTGGCCTTCCGCATCACGGGCCTGCAGGTGTCCGTCTTCGCCATTCCGGGCGCGGGCATGCGGATGAGCTGGCGCTACACCACCGAGGACGAGAAAGAGGTGGTGGGCAACAGCGCGCAGGATGTGGAGAGCCTCGTGGAGGACGAGACGCCAGTCCCCATGGAAGGCCCCTTCCGCGTGAAGCTGCAGCTCAAGAAGAAGAAGACCGGGTTGGAGGTGGAGGCCTTCCTCAACGGCCAGCGCTTCGCGCGCAAGTACCTGGAGGGCCTCCAGGGCCGCGCGGGGAAGGTGGCCATGGGGTGCCGCAACCTCGTCTGCACCTTCGAGGATCTGACGGTGCGGGGTGTGCCCATGAAGAAGCCCCAGCGCACCAACAAAGTGGCGGAAACCCAACAGGACTGACGGGAGGTCTCCTCCTCGGGGCGAGCCCGTGTCCGGTGGTGCACGGAAGCATGGGGCTGGTGTGCCCTTGCCGATGAGCTGGGGCATCCTCACCTTTGGCCGGGCCGAGGCCTGACCGTGAATGCGGCCGCGGTGCTGACTCCAAGGGGTGGCCATGGACTTTCGGTTGGCATTTGCCCCGCTGTACGCGGCGGGTCTGAGCGCGCTGGTGCTCGCGGCCTTCACCTTCGGTCGGAAGGACGCCCGAGCCTCCACGCCGCAGTGGCCATTGGCCTGGTTCGGACTGCTGGCGGTGACCTTCGCGCTCGTCGCGCTGCGTTACGGGGCCGGGCCGCTCCAGTGGGTGTCGCCGGAGGTCTTCGGGGACGGCGTGGGCTTCGGGCTGCTGGTGGCGGCGGCGGGGCTGGCGGTGCTGGGCTCGAGGGTCTGGGTGCGCGCGGACACGCTGCGGGCCGAGGCGCCCCGGAGCATCGACGAGGGCGTGGCGGCGCTGCGTGAGGGCCGCTCGCCAGGGTGGGGTGTGTACCGGGGCCGGCTGGGGTCGAGCGATCAGGTGACGTCGCCGGGCGGCGTGGTGTGCGCCTTCTACGAGGCGGAGCTGCGCGGCGTCATGCCGGACGGGAGCAAGGGGCCGCTGCTCTCCCTGGAGCGGGCGTACGCGCCGGTGCTGCAGGTGAAAGGCGAGCGAGTGGAGGCGGCGGTGAGCTTCTCGCCGAAGCTGCTGCTGGCGCCGGTGCGGATCCTCCGCTGCCAGATGGGCAAGCCGCTGGCGGAGACGGGCACGGGCGTGCCGGCGGAG
>NZ_DASVSO010000563.1:0-5943 GCF_036388035.1 Archangium sp. | reverse complement strand
GCATCTCCGTGGGCGGCACGCTGGCGCGTGTGACGCTTCCCGCCCCCATGACGGGAAACGTCTACGACGCGGCCAACCAGCTCGTGTCCCGCGGAGGGGTCGCGCTCTCGTACGACGCCAATGGCAACCTCGTCAGCGATGGGACTCGCCAGTACCAGTGGAACGCGCGTGGGCAACTCGTGAACATCTCCGTGGGCGGTGTGACGGTGGGAGAGTTCCGCTACGACGCGCTGGGACGCCGCTCGTTCAAGCGCGTGAGGGGAGTGGCGACACGGTTCCTGTATGACGGCCAGAACTACATCCAGGAGCTGAGTGAGGGCACCTCGCCCACGGTGAAGGCGTGGGTCCAGGCTGGCACGGGGAACGACACGCGGTTCTCGCGCACCGGCCAGCAGGGGACGCTCGAGTACCTCACCGATGCCGCGGGCAGCACCGTGGGGATGGTGAACAGCAACGGCGACATGGCGGCCAGCTACTCCTACGAGCCGTACGGGGCTGGTACGCGCACGGGGGATGATGAGGGGAATGCCCAGACCTATATCGGTCGCGAGGACGATGGGTTGGGACTCCTGTACGTGCGCGCCCGGTACTACGACCCCACGCTGGGACGCTTCCTGCAGCCCGAGCCCCTGCTGATGGACCCCACGGCCGCGCTCTTCAACGCGATGAATGGGCAGTCGCTTCCGACCTACGCCTACGCCTTGAACAACCCGATGAGCTACAAGGACGCGGATGGTCGCATGGCGGCCATCGCCGCTCCGGCGGTATTCGGCCCTCCAGGCTGGGCGGTCGCGGGGGCCATGGCGCTCGGCTTCGGCATCTACTGGTGCATGACCCACGATTGCATCCCCCACTGGCCCACGCCGGCCGACCCTCCCCGTCCGTTCGATCCGCCCCAGGTCTGCCCGCTCCCGCAGTCCATCCCCATCGCGCCCCCGATAACGATGGCCCGGCCACGGTCGGGCTCCTGCAAGTGTAAGATTCGCGTTGAATATGAGTCTGGTGGCGCGAGCTGCGAGCAGCTGTTCAAGCAAGGGGTTTGCCCCAAGTTCTATTTTGGCAGCGGCGCGGATAAGGCGGCATGCCAGGACAATGCGCGCACCAATGCCCCCGCGGGGTGCGCGGGTTGCTTGGGGCACTGCCATTTCACTCCTGACTGATGAGCTGGGAAGACGAAGGGACCGTCCTTGCTGACACCTGGAGAGACAACATTCTTGGATGTCGACCTGGTCCTCAGGAGCCAGGCCGGCATGTCCAACCTGTTGAGCGCACTCGGTGATACGGCCTTCGTGCTGCACGCCGAGGGCCAGTTCGCGTCTCTGGAGTTGTTGGAGCAGTCCAAGACTCCAGAGGATGCGATTACAAGGCTCTCCACGCGCATCGCCGGGCTCCAAGGCGATGCGCGGGAAGAGTGGAACCGGTGCTCGGAGCGGACGTTGGACATTGGCATCCAAGCGGGGAACGAGCCGCACCAGGTACGGTATCGGCTCCCCGCCTCGGTGCTCGCCCTGGTGGCGAACATCGGTGCGGACGTGGTCCTCACGGTCTACGGGCTCTCGGCCGACCAGCCGTGAGCCGGTGATGCGTGGGCCCCGGCGGGTGTGTTACCCGCCAGGGCCTACCCGCGAGGCCACCCCAGCAGCACGGCCCCCAGCAGGATGAGCGCCGCGCCCGCCCACTGCCTCCGCCCCAGCTTCTCGCCCTGCGAGGCCCCGAGCCCCAGCGCGAAGGCGATGGACGTATTGCGCAGGGTGAACACCGCCCCGGTGCCGCTGCTCGCGAGCGCCAGGAGCATGAACGAGAAGGACAGGGTGCACAGCAGCCCGGTGGCCACGAGCATCCCGGGCCGGGCCACCACCTCGCGGCGGAGCGCCCGCCACCCCTCGCCCCGGAGGCGCATGAGCGCGAGCAGCGGGAGCGCCACCGAGAGCGACAGGGTGAAGAGCGCGGGAGGCTGAGCCCCGGCACCCAGGGCGCGCTTGTAGCTGACGTTGAACCCGGCGATGCACACGGCGCATGCGAGGGCCCAGAGCACGCCCCGCCCCACCTCGCCGCGCGGGCGCACGAGGTTCATCCCGACCATGCCCAGGGCGACCAGGCTGGCCCCCGCCACGGCCCACGGCGTGAGCTGCTCGCCGAGCCACAGCACGGACACGGGCCACACGAGCAGCAGTGCCCCGCCGCGAGACACGGTGTAGGCGAGCCCCAGCGGTGCCCGGTGCAGCGCCCGCGCGAGCGTGGCGAGGTAGCCGCTCTCCAGCACGCCGGCCACGAGGGTCCAGAGCAGGGCCTGGGACGTGGGGAACGCCTCGCCCCGCAGGCCGAGCGTCCACAGCCCGCCGCTCACCACGGTGACGGCGATGACGCCCACCACGGCGGCCTCGGGGTCCTCATGGCGTTTGAGGAGCGCGTTCCACAGGGCGTGAAAGAACGCGGACGCCAGCACCAGCACCAGCGCGGCGGGTGTCAAGGGACCTCCAGAGCGCTTGTGTCAAAAAGTTCCCTCATGGACGGACCCCCGGGTGGCACGTTGTACCAACGAATGACGCCTCCGGCGTCTGTCGGCATTCTGGTGCCTCATGAGCACGCACCTCCTCGATCCTCTCCTCCCCTCGTTGCTCACCCTTGCGCGATGAAGCGTCCTCTCACCGCATGAGGCTCCGCTCGCACCTCATCGGGTTGGTGCTCGTGGCGGTGCTGCCGGTGCTCGCCTTCGCCTGCGGGGTCGTCACGCTGCTGGCGCGCGAGCAGCTCGCCACCGTGGAGCTGGGGCTCCGGGGCACCTCGCGTGCGCTGAGCGCGGCCGTGGATGAGCGGATCGCGTCCGTCGTCACCGGGTTGAACCTGCTCGCCGCGTCGGAGGACTTCGACACCGAGACGCTCGCGGAGTTTCATCGGCGAGCCGCCCGTGCGGTTTCGGGTCAGGAGGGCTGGCAGGCGCTCTCCCTCACGCGCGTGAACGGGGAGCAGCTGCTCACCACCCAGCGTCCTTTCGGAACCCCGCTGCCTTCGCTCGCCAGCAGCGACTCCTTCCAACAGGTGGTCGCGACCGGCCAGCCCGCGGTCTCTGGCTTCACCCTGGGGAAGACCTCGGGCGTTCCCATCATCGTGGTCTCCGTGCCCGTGAGGCGCAACGGCACCCTGGCGTACGTGCTCTCCGGATCCCTCCGGCTCGAGGTCCTCTCCCGCGTCCTCGAGGGACACAACATTCCTTCCGGGTGGACGTCGGCGCTCCTGGACCGGAATGCGACGATCCTCGCGCGCTCGCACGCCGCGGAGCAGTTCGTCGGGCGGGCGGCGACCCCGCTCCTCGCGGCGCGGAGCCGGGAGCGGCTGGAGGACGTCTTCGAGGATGTGACGCAGGAGGGGCGGCCCGCCTACGGTGCCTTCTCCCGCTCGAAGGTCACCGGCTGGACGGTGGTCCTGGGGCTGCCCGCCAGCGAGCTGCGAGGGCCCGTCCATCGCACCTTCGGGGCCGTGCTCGGAGGAGGCGCGGCGCTGCTGCTCGTGGCCATCGTGCTGGCCATTGTCTTCGGTCGTCGGATCGCGCGTCCGATGCTCGCGCTGTCGTCCTCGGCGGCGGCGCTGGGCCGGGGGACGGTGCTGCCTGCCGTGGTCTCCCAGGTCACCGAGGTCGCGGACATCGCGCGGGCACTCGAGACGGCGGCCCGTGAGCGCGACCGCTCCGAGGCCACGCTCCGTGAAACCAATGAGACCTTCGATGCGCTCATCCAGGCGAGCCCCGTGGCCATCCTCATGCTCGACCGCCAGGGAGCGGTGTGCCTCTGGAACCCGGCGGCCGAGCACGTGCTGGGGTGGAGCCGCGACGAGGTCCTCGGCCAGCGACTCGGCGCCATCGCCCAGGAGGGGGATGCCGCGCTCGAAGGGCTGCTGTTGGGCGCGTTCGAGGGCGAGCCGCTGAAGGCCTCCGACTGGCGGCAGGTGAACCGGCGCGGCGAGCCCGTCGTCTTGCAGGTGTCGACGGCGGCGCTGAAGACGGCGGGGGGTGAGCCGCGCTACGTGATGGCCATCATCGAGGACAGCACCGGGAGGGTGCATGCGACCGAGCGGCTCGCGGAGGAGCGGCAGACCGTCGACACGCTCCACCACCTCGGCTCGGCACTCGCCGGGGAGCTCGAGCTCCAGCGACTCCTCCAGCTCCTCACGGATGAGGCCACCGCGCTCACCGGGGCGCAATATGGCGCGTACTTCCACACGGCGAAGGACGAGCAGGGAGGCGTGTTCCAGCTCTACACGTTGTCGGGTGCGCCTCGCGAGGCGTTCGACCGCTTCGGCGTTCCGCGCAGCACCAGGCTCTTCTCGGTCACCTTCCGAGGCGAGGGAATCCTCCGGCTCGACGACGTGACCCAGGACGCGCGCTACGGCCACAATCCGCCGCACCGGGGGATGCCCCAGGGACACCTGCCCGTGCGCAGCTATCTGGCCGTTCCGGTCACCTCTCGCACGGGCGAGGTGCTCGGCGGGCTGTTCTTCGGTCACCCGCGCCCGGGCGTCTTCACCGAGCGACACGAGCGCCTCATGGCGTCCGTCGCGGCGCAGGCCGCCGTGGCGATCGACAACGCGAGCCTCTACCAGAAGGCGCAACACGCCATCCAGCTCCGCGACGACTTCCTGTCCGTCGCGTCGCACGAGCTGAAGACCCCGCTGACGCCCCTGCGCCTGCAGCTCCACCACCTCCTGAAGAAGGTCAAAGCCAGCCCCTCGGGGGTGCCCGCCGAGGCCGTGGTCACGACGCTCGAGCGGATGATGCAGCAGGTGAGCCGGCTCGCTCGACTCGTCGACGAGCTGCTCGACGTCTCGCGCATCGTCGCGGGCAGGCTCGAGCTGCACCCCGAGGAGGTCGAGTTCACGGCGGTGGTGAAGGAGCTCGTGGCCCAGCTCGACCCCGAGCGGGAGCGGACGGGCTCGACGCTGACGGTCCAGGCCGAGGGCCCCATCCTGGGCATCTGGGATCGCAGCCGCCTCGAACAGCTCCTCACGAACCTCATCTCGAACGCCTTGAAGTACGGCGCCGGCAAGCCGATCGACGTCACCGCCAGCGTCCTGGACGGCTGGGTGACCCTCACCGTGCGGGACCAGGGGATTGGCATCGCTCCGGAAGATCAAGCGCGCATCTTCGAGCGCTTCGAGCGCGCCGTCTCGGTCCGCAAGTATGGCGGCCTCGGGCTGGGGTTGTGGATCGCCTGGCGGATCGTGGATGCCTTCGGCGGGCGGATCTCCGTCGACAGCGCGGTGAACGCGGGTGCCTGCTTCACCGTCAAGCTGCCCGTTCGCCCGCCATAAACCTGCACTGACGATGCACGTTTTTCACGCCCCCCGAGGTGGGGGCGCAGCATTTGCGCGTACGGGGCGAGCGGCCCGAGGGGACACGGCGTGGAACGGGGCTTGCTCTGGGAGAGCCCCATCCGCAACGACATCTCCTGCGTAGGAGCCCCCCGTCATGAAACACCGCAAGCTCTGGATAGGCCTGGGCGCCGTCGTCCTCCTCTCCTTCCTGGTCCTGGGCGGCCAGGGAGTCCGCATCTCTCGCACCCTCCCGCCCATCCCCGAGAAGGTGGTGACGTCCGAGGGCACGCTGCTGCTCACGGGCGAGACCATCATGCGGGGGCAGAACGTGTGGCAGTCCATCGGCGGGCAGCAGGTGGGCTCGGTGTGGGGCCACGGGGCGTACGTGGCGCCGGACTGGAGCGCGGACTGGCTGCACCGTGAGAGCCTCTTCGTGCTGGACACCTGGGCGCGCGCGGAGGGCCATACCTCCTACGCCGAGGCCCCGGCCGAGAAGCAGGCGGCCCTGCGCACCCGGCTCACCGGGCTGATGCGCACCAACACGTATGACGCCCGGACGGGCACGGTGACGCTGGCCCCGGTGCGCGCCGAGGCGATGCGCGCCAACGCCGCCCACTACGCGGACGTCTTCTCCAA
>NZ_DASVSO010000562.1:0-10213 GCF_036388035.1 Archangium sp. | reverse complement strand
TGAGCCTGCCGCGTCTGCTGGAGCCGGTGTTCCAGGCGGTGTGGGGTCCGCTGGGGCCAGTCGAGAAGACGGAGGAGACCACGGCGAAGGCGGTGAAGCGGTTGGCGAAGTACCAGCCGCTGGACGCGGTGCTGTCACAGGACCGAAGCGCGGCGGGGGTGGTGGCGCTGCTGCCCAACGTGGGGGCGGGGCGGATGCGCGAGCTGGTGGAGTCGGCGCGGACGTTCGTCTCGCGCGAGGCGCCGCCGGGCTACCGCGCGAGCGTCACGGGCAACCTGGCGATGACCGAGCACGTGACGGGGATGCTGACGCGGGGGCTGCTGTGGAGCTTCCTGTCCGCGCTGGCGGTGAGCTTCCTGGCGTTCTTCCTGGTGCTGCGCAGCGCGAAGCTGGCGCTCATCGGGCTGGTGCCCAACGTGTTGCCGGTGGGCGTGCTGTTCGGGGTGATGCCGCTGCTGGGCATCAGCCTGAAGCCCTCCACGGTCATCATCGCGAGCATGGCGCTGGTCATCGCGGACGACGACACGCTGCAGTACCTGGTGCGCTTCAAGCGGCGCTACCTGGCGCTGAGGGCCGGGGGCGTGGACGCGCCGCACGAGCGCGCGGCGCTGGAGTCACTCAACGAGTGCGGGCGGGCGATGTTCGTGACCTCGGCGGCGGTGGCGGGAGGCTTCCTGCTGTTGCAGTTCTCGCGCTTCGAGGGCATCGCCAACCTGGGCCTGCTCACGGGGCTGACGCTGTGGGTGGCGGGCCTGGCGGATGCGTTCCTGAGCCCGGTGCTCCTCATGGCGTTGAAGCCGGAGCTCGGCCCGCCTCGCCGGGACTGAGTGCTTCGGGCGGGATGCCCATCCCACCTTCCGGACGCGCGGTGGGCTGACTCGGGAGACATCTCGCTCTGGGCGGGCCCGTCGGCGGCGGTGGCAGGGCTCCTGCACAGGGCGCGGGCGCACGCGGCAATGTCTCTCATCCCTCCTGGCGCCGCGGAGGAGTCAGCATGAAGCACCTCGCCCCGCCCATCCTGCTCGCGGTCCTCACCTGGGGCTGTGGCCCCTCGGGCCAGCGGTTCCACGGCGTCTACGACCTGACGGGCTCCGCCCACTACAGCATCAAGGACTTCGGCAACTTCTCCTCCCAGCGCGCGGAGACCTTTCGCGTCTCGGAGGGGACGCGCTCGGACCTCGTCTTCTCCGACGTGGCGGGGACGTGCCTCCTGCCCGCGAATGTCGAGGGGGAGGTGGCGACCCTCGAACCTGGAGCGACCTGCACGCGGAGTGAGGGCGGCCTCACCATCACCGTGACCCTCTCGCGTGGAAGGGCCTCCCTCTCGGGCGAGGGCGCCCGGTTCGACCTGTCGGGTTCCGCGACCGTCATGGCCCACGGGCGGCTGTACGCGGGCTCCTTCTTCCAGAGCGCCACGCTCACCCGGGTCCACGCGGGAGGCCCATAAGAGGAACCCCCCCTCTTTACATGATAGGGACTCCTACTGTTTAAGAGGCGACTGGCACGGGTATGCAGGGCAGAGGGAAGAAGACGGCTCGCGTGACGCGGGCGGAGTGGGGGGGACGACTCGGGTGGCGCGGCCGGCATGGTCCCGGCAACGCGCACCTTGGAGACGGCCCCGGCCGAGTCGTGCTCGCGCTGGTGCTCCTCCTGGTGGGTTGCGAGTCCCACTTCGTGGATCCCCACCCGCCCGAGCTCAGCCTCCTGAACCGTGAGCAGGGGGTGAAGGTCGTGGATGCGCCCCTGGTCTACGGGCTCCTCTTCGACCTCCATCTCCCGGATGCGACCGAGTGCAGCCGCACCAGGGCCCGACTGACGGAGCGGTTCCGCGCCGCGCTGCTGCCAGCGGGGCGGGTGGGGATGGAGCTGGCCGTGCAGGACCTCTCGCCCGGCTGCGTCCAAACGAATACACGGCGGCTCAACCTCAGCGCCTATGACGAGCAGGTGCGCGTCGTCGAGGCGCGCTTCGGGGCCGGGCGCGTGAAGCCGGTGCTCCTCTACTTCAACAACGTGGAGCTGCCGCCCTCCCCGGCCCTGCAGTCCGACTTCTACTCGCTCCTCAACCGCCCCTCGGGCGTGCCGATGCTGTGGGCGCTGTCCACCGCCGAGGCCATCCAGGGATTCTCGGTCGACCATAGCGCCGCCTGGACCTACAGCTCGGACCCGGGGTTGACGACCCGACTCGAGGAGACGGCGCGCACGCAGCTCCCGCTCGTCCAGATGGAGCAGGTCCCGGCGGACGGCTTCCCGCTCTTCACCGCGCAGGAGCTCGCCTCGGTGGTCGAGTTCAAGGGCTGCTCGCGCGTCGCCAACGTGACCGGGACGAACTTCACCTTCGGTCCCCAGGCCATCCGCGTGGACAAGGCCCGCCCCCCGCGCATCCAGCTCAAGGTGCCCGCACAGCCGCTGGGACCTTTCCCGCGCAACTCCACCACGCTCAAGCCGCTGACGTTCCGCTTCGAGCTCGAGGTGTGTCATGCCCACTGCGAGCGTTTCTACAGTGAGCCCCCGGATGGCGAGCTCGTCGCCTGGAGCACCACTCCCCGCTGCCTGCTGAAGGGCTCGCCATGATGCTCGCCGGACTCCTGGGGTCCCTGCTGGCCGCCGCCCCTCCGGCCTCCACTCCCGCCGCGACCCCGGCTCCCGCCGCCTCCTCCATTCCCGGGGCCGAGGGCGAGCCCGTGCGCGTGGAGCGACGCCTGCTGCTCAAGAAGGGGCACGTGTTCGTCACCGGTGGCCTGGGCTACCTCTCGCGCGGGGACTACTACACCAGCCCGGGCCTCCTCGCGTCGGGGAGCTGGTACCCCATCGAGCAGGGCGGGCTGGAGCTCAAGCTGGCCCTGTTCGTCTCGTGGCTGGGCCCCGCCGGCTCCGAGGTGTTCGAGCGCACCGGGCTGGTTCCCGACGCGCACCGCCCCGTCGCGCTGCTCGCGCCCGGCTGGCGGCAGAGCCTCGGCTACGGAAAGGTGCTCGTCGGCTCCAACGTCAGCAAGGTGGTGCACTTCGACGTCCAGGCGGCCGGGCACCTCGGCCTCACCTTCACGGATCGCGGGGTGAGCCCCTCGTTGATGCTCGGGCCCGGGGTGCTCCTGCGCCTCTCCCCACGGGTGCACGCGCAGCTCGACCTGCCGCTCGTCTTCTCCATCGAGCAGCGCACCCGGGGCTCGCTCTCCCTCGGGGTGCTGCCCACCCTCACCCTCGGAGCGGTGCTGTGATGGCCCCGCTGCTGGCGGCGGTGCTCGCCGCCAACCCCAACCCGTACGTCGAGCAGCTCTGGGCTCGCGACCTGCACGGGCTGGTGGCGCGTCTGTCCGAGCCGCCCGTGAACCCGGCCGACGCGGAGCAGCAGCAGTTCTTCGGTGACGTGGTCCGCTTCCTCAACTGCGAGCCCCTCCCCGCGCTGGCGGACGAGGCCGGCTTTCACGCGCCGCGCGCCCTGTTGCGCCTGGAGGTGGCTCGCCGGGGACGGCTCGGGGCGTCCGCCGCCACCTCCGCCACGCTGTGGCGCGACGTCCTCTCGCCCGACTTCTTCCGCCGTGCCTCGGTGTTCTCGGGAGGCGAGGTGCTGCGCTGGCCGGTGGAGGAGGAGCGCTGGTCCTCCGAGGTGCTGGAGGTCCAGCTTCGCCCCTCGTCCTGTGGCAAGCCCGTTGCCGCCTCCGATGAGCTGGCCCTGCTCACCACCGTGTTGACCGAGGAGGTGGAGGTGGAGCTGGGGCCAGAGGTGGCCGGGCGGCTCCTCTACCACCGGGCCTCCCGGGCGCTGGCGCGGGGAAAGGGCGATGAGGCGAAGGTGCTGGCGGCCCGGTTGAGCCCCGCCGCGCTCGGGGGCGAGCTGTCCGCGCTCGCCCGGCTCCTGCGGGTGACGCTCGGACTCGAGCCCCGGACGGAGTACGTGGCCCTCGCCAGCGAGCCCGCGCTCGCTTCCGTGCGCCTGCCCATCGTCGTGCAGGCCGCGGCGCAGCTCTCCACCGAGGGGCGCTGGCAGGAGCTGCTCGCGCTCACCGCGCCGTATGCGCGGTGGCCCGGCCCGTCCACTCCCGCCGCCGAGGCCGTGCTGGTGCGGGACGTCCTCTACCGGCGGGCGCTGGCGCACCAGGCCCTCGGGGAGCACGAGGCCCTGGTCCAGCTCATCTCCCCCATCTTCCCCTCGCTCGCCGCTTCCCAGGAGCCGCTGGTGGAGGCGCTGCGGGGCGTGACGCTGGAGTCGCTGGCGCGCGGCGGCCTGGAGCCCGAGGCGCTGGAGCTGCTGCGCGACCTGGGGCCCGTGGCGGGACTGCCCCGGCGTCTGGCGAGCCTCGGCGAGCTCGCGCTGGGCGTGGGCAACGTGCGGCTGGCCGTGGGCGTCTCCGAGCGTCTTCTCCAGGAGCGCGGGGCTCCGTCCCGTGCCCGCGGTTTCGCCCTGCGCGCCCAGGTGGCGCTGGCCTCCGGAGATGCGTCCGGGCTCACCCGCTCCATCGAGCGGCTGCTCACCCTGCGCCGCCAGGAGCGCATCCCGGTGCGGGACCAGGAGGAGGTCGATCGCATCGCCTTCTCGCTCACGCAGTCGCTGGTGACCGCGAGCGCGGATCTGACG
The DNA here is from genome assembly GCF_036388035.1 of Archangium sp. Lineage (GTDB taxonomy): Bacteria > Myxococcota > Myxococcia > Myxococcales > Myxococcaceae > Archangium. Next base: position 5,640 of record NZ_DASVSO010000562.1, on the reverse strand, counting down.
GAGCCGCACTGGCGCCCGCTGCTGACCGCGCAGCTCGAGGCGGTGCGCCAGGGCATCCACTCGCGTCACGAGAAGGCCTTCCCCGCGCTCTTCGCGGCGCTCGAGGATCGTCCGCCGGCGCCCGTGGCCAAGGGCAAGCGCCAGGAGGCCTTCGTGGCGGTGGGCCGGGTGGCGGTGGGGGCGCCCCCGAGCCTGCTGCCGCCGCCTCCCTTCTCCGTGACCTGGCCGGAGCCGTACTCGCTGATCGCTCTTCCCCTTCCCGATGGCTCGCCGCGCGACTGGTTCCCGCACGAGCCCACCCCTCCTGCCGCTGCCCCCAAGTCGTCGGGGGCGGAGGTTCCGCATGCGCCGTGAAGCCGTCGTCCTCCTCCTCGGGCTCTTGTGGGCGCTCGACGTGGGAGCCCAGTCGCCCACCCCCCCGAACAACGCCGCGCCGGACAATGAGATGCCGGCGGGCTCCAGCATCTACTCCAAGCCCAAGCCGCCCGTGCGCCTGGAGACGCGCGAGGGGCGGCTCGTGCGGCCGGGCGACCAGGTGGATGCCAACGACGCGCTGGATGAGATCCTCGACGAGTTCGCCGCGGACGTGGCGCGCCTGGGGGCCAACCGGGTGTCGCCCATCCTCCTGGAGCGGGTGCAGGTCTCGGAGAACATGAACCCCGAGTTCGCCAGCATCCTCGAGGCGCGGATGGTGTCGGCCATCTACCGCGCGGTGAATGTGCGGGTGGTGCGCTGCTTCGAGTGCTACGCCACCCACGCGGAGGTGGAGGATGGCGCCTGGGTGGTGCGCCGCGGCATCTCCCGCCGCGAGGACCTGCAGTCGCTGGCGAAGAAGTACAACGCCCAGGTGGTCCTCAAGGCCAGCCTCACCCTGCACACCGCGCCCAACGCGATGGCCTTCGACGTGGAGCTGGTGCGCGCGGATGACTCCTCCATCTTCTTCGCCGAGGGCTACCGGGTGCACCCGCACACGGCGATGCTGTACCGCTCCGCGGACAAGATGCAGAGCCGTGAGGTGCGGCTGAAGGACCTGGAGGACCGCGTCAACGCGCGGCCGCGCTTCAACCATGCGTTCCACGTGGGAGCGATGGTCATCCCCACCGAGGGCCACCCAGACGGCGCCATCTGGACGCCCTACGTCGCCTACCGCTTCACCGAGGCGTTCGGAGAGGATCGAACCTGGCGAGCGGGAGTGACGCTGGCCGGTGTCCTCAACCCCACGCGGCTGGTGGGCGCGATCGCCTCCGGCACGCTGCTCACCCGCCTCAACGCGGAGAACGTCTACAGCATCAACTGTTTTGGCGGCGGCTCGGTGGGCTTCCTCCTCACGGGCGTCCAGGGCAACTCGCCCATGCTCAACGCCCAGCTCGAGTGCGTGCTGGCGCACCGGGTCACGCTCCAGGGGAGCCTCGGGTACCTGGTGCCCTTCCAGAGCAGCGCGGAGAGCACCTACACGATCGGCGGGTTGAGCCCGCAGGCAGGAGTGGCATTCACATGGTGAGGTCCAGGTTCTGGGGACTGCTGGCGCTGGCGGTGTTGCCCGCCTGCCAGACCGATCAGCGCACCAAGGTGTTGGTGGTGCCGGACGAGATGCGCCGCACGGCGCCTCCGAAAACCAGCAGCTCGGGGGTGAAGGAGAAGCCGCCGCCGCTCACGCCGCCGCAGAAGTACATCCTGCGCATGGCCGAGAGCGGGCGCGTCTGGGAGGTGGAGCTGCCCGAGGGCGCGGGGGGCTACGAGGTCCGCCTGCCGCTCGCCGGGGGCAGCCCCCTGGAGATGCTCACCCCCGCGGACGAGGAGATGCTCGCGGAGGCCGTGCAGGACGTGAAGAGCGCGAAGCCGGAGGCCGAGGGCAAGCCGGTGGCGGCGAAGCAGCCCGCGGCCAATGGGCAGGTGGTCGACGCGCACAAGGCGGCGCGTACGCGCAGCTACCTGGGCGGGATGGCGCGGGTGAAGGAGATGTACTCCTCGCGTCGCTACGAGCTGGCCCTCATCGAGCTGGTCAACCTGGAGAAGGAATACCCCAATGACGCGCGGCTCCTGGCCATGAAGGGTTCGCTCTACCTCAAGCTGGGTCAGTCCAAGCTGGCGCGGCAGGCGTGGGAGAAGGCGCTGTCCATCAATCCGGATGACCTCGGGGTGGCCGAGGCCCTCCGCGCCATCGCATCAGGAGAGGAGTAGTCCATGCACTTCATCATCGGGCTCGTGGGGCTCGGGCTGACCCTGGCCTACACCCTCACCCAGGGACACTCGAGCGGCTTCAGCGGGGTGGTCCATGTGCCCTCGCTCATCCTGCTGGGGTTCGCCCCGCTGTTCATGACGGTGGCCTCGTACAAGTTCAGCGAGCTGGCGGGGGCGGGGCGGGCGCTGGTGCGCGCGTTGCGCTTCTCGGCGAGCCGCTCGCGCTCGCAGCTCTACGAGTCGCTCACCCAGTTCGCCACCGAGGTGCGTCAGCGCCGGCCGGCGCGCGCGTTGGAGATCGCCAGCGGCGCCCGGCACGACGTGCTGCGGCAGCTCGGGCCGCTGGTGGTCCGCCAGTACGCCTCCGGGGACATCGAGAGCACCGCCAGCACCTCCCTGTACTGCATGGTGAGCGCCATGAAGCGCAGCGAGGACGTGTTCGGCACGCTGTCCCGCGTGGCGCCGGCCACCGGTCTGGTGGGCACGGTGCTCGGGCTCATCGCGCTGCTCAAGGACCTGTCGCGCTTCGATCAGCTCGGCCCGTCCATGGCGCTCGCGCTGTTGTGCACCCTGTACGGCCTCATCCTGGCCAACGCCGTCTACCAGCCGCTGGGGCGCATCATCCACTCGCACATGACGGTGGCGATCGAGGAGGCCAAGCTCATCACCCGCGCGCTGGTGCTCATCCGCGAGGACAAGCCGCTGGCGGACGTGCGCAAGCTCTTCGAGCTGTCCGAGTCCGGCATGCCGGCCCTGGGCTCCGCGGCGCCCGAGGTCGCCACGAACGCGGGCGGTGAGCCGTGAAGGACGACGCCGAGCTGGAGTCCATGCTGGGCAAGGGCCAGGACGACGAGCTGTGGCTCATCAGCTACGCCGACCTGCTGACGCTGCTCATCGGCTTCTTCGTGCTGCTGCTGGCTGTGTCGCCCATCAAGGCGGCCCAGTTCGAGCGCATGGCCGCCTCCATCTCCGGTGGAGCGCCCGCGCCGCTGGAGGAGCTCAAGGAGAAGGTGGACGAGTTCATCACCCAGGAGGGGCTCCAGCAGCAGGTGCTCACCCGTGAGGAGGCGGACGGCCTGGCCATCGAGTTCAAGGACGCGCTCCTGTTCGACTCGGGCTCGGCGGACATCCGCACCGAGGGGAGCAAGGCCGTCGCGTCCATTGCCCGGATGCTCCAGACGCTGCCCAAACGCGCGGTGTCCATCGAGGGCTACACCGACGACGTGCCCATCCGCACGCCCCGTTTCGCTTCCAACTGGGAGCTGTCCTCCCAGCGTGCCATCAACGTACGCACCGCGCTCGAGCAGGGTGGGGTGAGCCGCGAGCGGATGTCGGTGCGGGGTTTCGCCGACACCCGCCGCCTGGATGTCCAGGGCTCGCCCGAGGCGCAGCGCGCCGCCAACCGCCGGGTCGTCATCCGGGTGGAATAACCATGATTCGCTTGTCACGACAGCTGCTCATCGCCCTCTGCGCCCTGGTGGGTTCCGCCGCCCTGGCCGCCCCCTCCACTCCCGTGGCCCGCCTGCGCGCCGAGGCCGAGGAGCGCGCGCGCGCCGAGGTCTCGGATCTGCTCCGCACGCTCTGCCCCGAGCAGTGTGTGCTCGTCTCCGTGGAGGCCCGCGTGGAGGAGGAGGCCGTGGGAGGTGCCACCCCTGGCTTCGAGACGCTCGCCGGCGGCGCCACGCTTCCCACCCTGCGCTCGGTGTCCGCGCAGGTCCTGGTGGACACGAAGCTGCCAGGGCCCTTCCGCACGCGCCTCAAGGACCTGGTGGCGCAGCGGCTCAAGACGGTGGGGCCGCAGGCCACGGTGGAGGTGGACTCGGTGGCCTTCCCGCCCCGCAACGCCCCCCACCTGGAGGCGCCCCCGCTCGAGCCGAAGCCGCAGCCGCCCGCCGCCACGCCCCCGGCTCCGGAGCCGGAGGCCCAGGCGGTGCCGCCCCTGGAGCAGCGCTTCGCCGAGCGGCTGCTGGAGTCGGCCCCACTGCTGGTGGTGGCGGTGCTGCTGGCGCTGACGGTGCTCGTGCTGGGCGTGCTGCTGGTGCTGGCCGCCCGCCGCCCGACGCCTTCCGCCATGGACTACGGCCCCCTGCCCGAGGAGCCCCTGCCGACCCCGGAGCCGGGCCCCGCGGCCGCGGCCCCCACCACCGAGTACCCGGCGGTGCGGGCGCGCAGGCTGGAGCGGGTGCTGCGCGAGGAGCGCGCGGTGCGCAACACGGTGGTGCGCGAGGCACTCGCCCGGGGCGAGCTGCGGCAGGTGGCCCTGTGGACGCGCGAGCTGGGGGACTTCCTCCTGGACGACCTGCGGGGGGACGGCGCCTTGAGCGCGTCGCTCTCCGGGCTCGCCACCGAGCTGGGACGGGTGCCCTCGGCGGACGCGGGCACGCGGGCCACGGCGCTCTACGACCTGGAGGGCCGCTCCATCGCCGCGCGGCTGGCCCAGGCGGACGACTCGGTGGAGGCGGCCTTCGCCTTCCTCGAGGCGGTCCGGCCCGAGCGCTTCGCGGCCGCCTGTCAGGGGCTGTCCGCGGGGGCCCGGGAGGTGGCGCTGCGGTTCGCTCCCGCCCCGCTGCGTGCGGTGGCGCTCCAGGCGCTGACGCCCACCCAGCGCGCCGAGCTCGCGCTCGGCCTCGCCCGTCAGCCCGAGCTCAGCACGCGCTATGCGCTGGCGGTGGCGGACGAGCTGCGCACCCAGCTGTCCGAGACGGCGGGAGGGTCCTCCCAGCTCGAGCGGGTGCTGGGCGAGGTGCTCGACACGCTGCCCATGGCGGAGCAGGACCGGCTCATCGAGCGGCTGCGGCACGAGGGCTCGGAGCGGCTGGCCTCGTCCCTCTTCACCGAGTCCACCCTGGTGGGCGCGCCGGTGGAGGTGCTCGGCGCGGCGCTGCTGCGGCTGCCTCCGGCGCAGCTCGTCACCTACCTCAACGGCGCGGAGGGCTCGCTGCGCGAGAAGCTGCTGGCGGCCTGCCCCACCTCGTTGCAGCGGGAGCTCCGCGAGGAGCTGGGGCTGCGCGGCACCGAGCGTCCGGAGGAGTTCACGGTCGCGAGAAGAGAGCTGCTTACCAGCCTGAAGGATGAGATGTTCCGAAGAGGATTGAACGATACTCGGAACCGCGCGCAGGCCGGACGCGCGAACTGAGGGGGAAACCGCATGCGCGCGCTGGGTCTGGTAGTCGTTGTCGCCACCATCAGTGGTTGCATCATCGAACCGCCTTACGATCCCCGGCAGGATGCGGGGACGACGCCCGATGCGGGGTTGGGCGCGGGGGTGGATGCGGGGCGGGACGCCGGTACGAGGGATGGAGGCGGCGGCTACGTCTATTGGGACGGCGGTGTCGTCTGGTGGGACGGCGAGTACGTCTATTGGGACGGCGGTTTCGCCCCGTGGGATGGCGGTAGCGGAGGCGGCGGGGGTGGAGGCGGTGGGGGAGGCGGCGGAGGTGGATTCGGCGATGGTGGCAG
>NZ_DASVSO010000561.1:0-11974 GCF_036388035.1 Archangium sp. | reverse complement strand
TCGCCGGACGACGAGGAGCCCGAGCCCGCGGCGCTCGCCCCGGCCTTCTCCTCGGCCAGCGTGGCCTTCTCGATGGCGGACTTCTCCAGGGCCAGCTTCGTCAGTGCGCTCTCGTCGGCGGCGCGCCGGGCCTCCCGCTCCTTGTAGCGACGGATCGCCGGGGCCATGATCTCGCCAATGAGCCCCCGGTAGTCCATGCCGGCCCCCTGGGCGATCAGCACCAGGTCGCTCCACCCCGGGGTGAGGCCCGGTAGCGGGTTGCACTCGATGAAGTAGATGCGGCCCTTGTCGTCCATGCGGAAGTCGATGCGCGCCACGTCGCGGCACCCCAGCGCCATGAACGAGCCTCGCGCCGCCGCCCTCAGCTTCTCCAACAGCGCGGGCTCGATCTTCGCCGGCGCGTCGTAGCGGATGCGATCGTTCCAGTCGAGCTTGTGCTGGAAGCTGTAGATGGGCGTCTTGTCCTCCTTGTCCAGGAAGACGATCTCCATCGGCGGCAGCACGCGCGGACGGCGCTCGCCGAGCAGGCCCACCGTGAACTCGCGTCCGCCGATGTACTCCTCGATGAGCGCGGGCTGCTGGTACTTGGTGACGATCTCCTTCACCACCTCGCGCAGCTCGGCCTCGCTGCGGCAGACGCTCTTGCTCACCACGCCCTTCGAGGAGCCCTCGGCCACCGGCTTCACGATCAGCGGGAACGTGGTGAACTGCTTGTCCAGCCGCTCCTTGCCCGTGTGCATGAGCTGGAAGTTCGGCGTGTGGATGCCGGCCTGACGGACGATCTTCTTCGCCAGCGCCTTGTCCAGCGCGATGGAGAGCGTCGCCGGATCGCTTCCCGTGTACGGGATGTCCAGCAGCTCCAGCATCGCCGGCACCTGGCTCTCGCGGTTGCGGCCCTTGAAGCCCTCGGCGATGTTGAAGACGATGTCCAGCGGCGTGCTGGCCAGCACGCTGGGCAGCTCCGCCGTGGCCTCCAGGTCCACCACCTCGTGGCCCCAGGAAGCAATCGCCTCGCGGATGGCCTGCAGCGTGGTGGGCGAGTCGTACTCCGCCTCGCTGTCCTCCAGGGCCGTGCCGTCCGCCGCCACGGGCTTCACACGCTTGACGTTGTAGGTGAAGCCCACGCGCAGCGGGCCCGACTTGCGCGTCGGCTTGCCCTGGCGCTTGCCGTCCTTGATCTTGTTGCGCCGCGCCGCGCTCTGGATGATCGCGTTGACCACGCCGTCCAGGTGCACGCCCTCCATGGCCGCCGCGGCATAGATGCCCGCGCCCGGCTCCAGGCTGGGCAGTGCGTTGAGCTCCAGGAAGTACGGCACGCCCGCGTCGCTCAGCCGGTAGTCGATGCGTCCCAGGTCCCGGCAGTCGAGCACCTGGAAGATCTTCTTCGACATGTTGCGCATCTCCTCGGCCACCTTGGGATGCAGCTTGGCCGGGGCGCGCACCTTCACGGCGCTGTCCTTCTTCGTCTTCAGCTCGTAGTCGTAGATGGCGTACTTGCGACCGGCGATGGCCGCCGGGTCGATGTCGTACTCCGTCGGGCTGAGCACGCCGTCATGGTCGTTCTGCACCGCCGCCAGATACGGGACGGTGATGTCCAGGCCGCTGATGTACTCCTCCACCAGGATGCCGGCCGGGTAGCGCGCCAGCGCCTGGGCGACCTTCTCGCGGGCCTGCTCGACCGTCTCGGCCACCGAGTCCTGGGTGATGCCCTTCGAGGAGCCCTCGAAGTTGGGCTTGATGATGACCGGGAAGCGCAGGTCCTCGACCTTCAGCTCGTTGAGCTTCTCGACGAACTGCCAGCCGGGGGTACGGATGCCGTGCTTGGAGAGCACCAGCTTGGTGAGCTGCTTGTCCAGCGTCACCGCCAGCGCGTAGGCGTCCGAGCCCGTGTACGCGAAGCCGAGCTCCTCGAAGAGCGCCGGGTAGAAGGCCTCGCGGAAGCGACCGCGGCGGCCCTCGGCGATGTTGAAGATGAGGTCCGGGCTGTAGGCCTCGAGCCGCGCGACCGTGCGGGAGGCGGGGCCGCTCACCTCGAAGCGCTCCAGCCGGTGGCCGAGCCGCTCGATGGCCGCCGCCAGCGTGTTCACCGTGTCCTGGGTATCGAACTCCGCCTCATCTTCCGAATCGGACAGCCTGAGGTTGTAGGTCAGCGCGATGCGCAAGGCTTTCCCCTTCTGGACTTCTTGAACGTGCGGCACCGGCGGACCCGGGCCGCGGACAAAAACCGACCTGGGACGCGAGCGGGCGCCACGGGCGTGCGTGCTGCAACGGTTGCTCCGACAACGACCTTCCCGTCCACCACCTGCGTCTGGGCCCAGGTATCACCGAGCCTCCAGCCGAGCGGATCCCTCACCACGCGCAGGGCCTCCACTCCGCCGATCACCACCAGCCCGGCCAGGCAGGCCACCGCGCCCAGGGGCGGCGGCATCATTCCCAGCAGGACGATGAGGGCCAGCGGCGCGTTGCGCAGGGTGCTGTCGCGGTGGCGGGCGGCCGAGCGCGTCGGCAGGTGCATCACCTTCACGCCGAAGATGCGCTTGCCCACGCTCTGGCCCTGCAGCATGCCATCGGCCAGCAGCAGGAAGAGCAGCGCCACCACGCCGCCGGCGCCTCCACACACCACGTAGAGGCCCCAGGCCACGGCGACATCCACGATGCGCGCGCCGAACCGCATCCAGAGCGACGCCTTGGGATAGGGCGAGCCCAGCTCGTCATTCACCACCCGCAGGCCGGGGCGGCGGGGCACGGAGAGGAAGGCGCGCTCGGGAGCGGGGCTCACTCTTCGGGCTCCAGGATGAGGCCCCGCTCGGGGCGCTCCGGCTCGTCCAGGCCCGCGAGCTGCGCGAGCCGCTCGTGCGCGCTCACCATGCCAGGGGGCCGTTGGTACGAGGAGGCGGCGGCGTTGCCGGTGAAGTCCGGCGAGGACACCAGCGCGGCCGTGGGCGAGCCCGTCTCGGACATCTGCCGCAGCCGGCCTCGCGCCGACTCCATGTCGGGAGCGGCGGCCTCGCCCTCGCGCGTGAAGAAGACGAAGGCCATGGCCGGACGCTTGGAGGACTCGCGCATGGCGAACTGCACGCCATCCAGCGTCCACCCCTTGGCGCTCCACTCATTCACGGTGCGCTCGAGCGTCCCCTCGTCCACGGTGGACAGCTCGACGACCTTGTACTGGAGCGGGCCCGCGGGGCGCGGGGCGGCGGGGGGGACAGCGGTACGGGCGGCACCCGGTCGCTTGCCGGCACGCAGGGGGCGCCGGGTCGCGGGCTGGGGTGCCGCCGTTCTAGGTGGGGGCCGCTTCTTCTTCTTGGTGGCCATGGCCGATCCGGATCTTTGCCTTCAGTTGGGGGGGGGAGCGCAAGCCCCTCGTGTGGAGCCGCGACTCGACCGTCAACCGAGCAGCTTCGCGGCTTCCAGCGCGTGGTAGGTGATGATGAGATCCGAGCCGGCGCGCTTGATGGAGGTGAGAATCTCCAGCATCAGCCGATCTCCGTCGACCCACCCGTTCTGCGCGGCGGCCTTCACCATGGAGTACTCGGCGGACACGTTGTAGGCCACCACCGGCACCTGCACGCGCTCGCGCACCCGGTGGATGATGTCCAGGTAGGACAGCGCGGGCTTCACCATGATCATGTCCGCGCCCTCCTCCAGATCCAGCTCCACCTCCTTGAGGGCCTCGCGCGCGTTGCCCGGATCCATCTGGTAGCCGCGGCGATCGCCGAACTGCGGCGTGCTCTGCGCGGCCTCGCGGAAGGGCCCGTAGAAGCCCGAGGCGTACTTGGCCGCGTAGGAGAGGATGGGCACCTCGGTGAGCTTCACCTCGTCGAGCGCCGAGCGGATGGCGGCCACGCGCCCGTCCATCATGTCCGAGGGCGCGATGATGTCCGCGCCCGCCTGGGCGCACGACACCGCCATCCGCGAGAGCAGCGGCAGCGTGGCGTCGTTGAGGACGTGACCGCCCTCGATGAGGCCGCAGTGGCCGTGGTCCGTGTACTCGCACAGGCACACGTCCGCGATGACGAGCATGTCCGGGAGGGCGCTCTTGATCTCCCGGATGGCGCGCTGGACGATGCCCTCGCGCGCGTATGCCTGGGAGCCGTGGGCGTCCTTCTGATCCGGGATGCCGAAGAGCAGCACCGCGGGCACACCGAGCGCCCGGGCCTGCTTCGCCTCGGCGACCGCGTGCTCCACGGAGAGATTCAGGATGCCCGGCATGGAGGCGATGGGACGACGCACGTCCCGGCCCTCCACGACGAAGAGCGGATAGATGAAATCCGAGGGCGCGAGCGTGGTTTCGCGCACCATCTCTCGAAGGGCCGCCGTGCGACGCAGCCGGCGGGGGCGATGAATCGGATGAGCCATGTGCCGACGGTATAAACCGACAGCGCCCCCCTGGAGAGATTTCTGCCCTTGGGGCTGCCTAGACAGCGGCCAGGCGCCAGCTCTCGCTGAGCCAGCTTCGCTGACGGGACAGGTGAGTGGCCCGGTGCTCGGCCAGGTCCGCCTCGTGGAGCGCACGGGCATAGCGCGTCTTGGACGCCTCGGTGCCTTCCTTCAGGCCCTTCTCCGCCTCCGCCAGCTCCCGACGCGCCGCTCGCAGCTCCTGCTCCATCAGCTCAACCGTGGACATGTATCAGTGCCTCCTCTACCTGGGGCTCTTTGCACACCCCAGGCCACCAGAAGATTCCCGCCAAGGGTGCGAAACCACAGTCGGACGGGAACCTGAGACCCTGAAACCCGGAAAAAAGGTGCGAACACCGTTTCCCGGGTGCGTATCCATGGAGGCAAGCAGGCGGGCCACGGGCTCGGCTGGTGGCTTGGATGGAAAGCGGAGCAATCACGGGGCCCGCTCCGTCGTAAAGTCCCCATCGTGCCAGCAGCCATCGAAGTCATCGGACTCCGCAAGACCTACCGGCGGCCCTTCGGGCGTCAGGGCCACGAGGCGCTGCGGGGTGTGGATCTCTCCGTGCCGGAAGGCAGTTCGTTCGGGCTGATCGGCCCCAACGGCGCGGGGAAGACGACGTTCATCAAGAGCATCCTCGGCATCGTGCAGCCCACGGAGGGGACGGTGCGGGTGCTCGGGGGTTCGCCCGAGGATCCGCGCATCCGGGCACGCATCGGCTACCTGCCCGAGCGTCTGCACCTGCCGGGCTCGTGGCTCTCCCCGGCCTTCCTGGCCACGGTGGCGCGGCTCAAGGAGCAGAAGCCGGACCCGGCGGCGAACCTGCGCCTGCTGGAGCGCGTGGGGCTCGCGGACGCGGTGGGCAAGCGCATCGGCGGCTACTCCAAGGGCATGCGCCAGCGGCTGGGGCTCGCGGCGGCGCTGCTGGGCAACCCCTCCCTGCTCATCCTCGACGAGCCCACGGACGGCATCGATCCGATGGGCCGGGTGGAGGTGCGGCGCATCCTCCAGGAGGAGGTGCAGCGCGGCACCACGCTCTTCCTCAACTCGCACCTGCTCGCGGAGACCGAGCGCGTGTGCAACCGGGTCGCCATCCTCGCGGACGGCAAGGTGCTGCGCGAGGGGCGGCTGGAGGAGCTGTCTCGCGGCGGGGCGAGGTGGGCGGTGCGCTTCGCCCCCGGGACGGACGCGGGCGCGCTGGCGGCGGCGGGCTTCACGGCGGCCGGCTCCGAGGGGCTCTACCACGTGGAGGCGACGGACCCGGCGGGGCTGAACGTGGCGCTGGACAAGGCGCGCGCGGCGGGGGCGCTGCTGGTGGAGCTCAAGCGGGACGGACAGGACCTGGAGGCCGTGCTGGCCTCGGCCATGGGGGTGGCGGCATGAGCGGCGTGCTGGGGATCGCGGGCTACGTGTTGCGCGAGGCGGCCTCGCGCAAGTTCATCCTGGCCTTCCTGCTGGGCGTCACGGGCGTGCTGTTGACGCTCTCGTTGAGCCTGCGCATCGAGGTGGTGGACGGAGCGCTGGCGGCCTCGCGGCTGTTCGGCGAGGTGATGAACCTGGACATCCGCGCGGTGGACGTGGCGCTCAAGCCGGTGTTCATGGCGGCGGCGGCCCTCGTCTTCTACGGAGGCATCCTGTTCGGCGTCGTCGCGTGCTCGGACTTCGCGCCGAGCCTCCTGTCGCCGGGCCGCATCGAGCACCTGCTCGCCCTGCCCTTGCGGCGCTGGCACATCCTGGCCGGCACCTTCGTGGGGGTGATGACGCTGGCGGTGTGCGGGGCGCTGTACGGCTCGGTGGGGCTGGTGGTCATCTTCGGGGTGAAGACGGGGTACTGGACGGTGGGGCCGATCATCGCCGCGCTGCTGGCGTGCGTGAGCTTCGCGGCGGTGTACGCGGTGATGTTGACGACGGCGACGCTGGTGCGCAGCGCGGCGCTGTGCGCGGCCCTGGGTGGCATCACCCTGGTGGCGGGCATCATCGCGGGCTTCCGGACGAAGATCGCCCCCTTCATCGAGGAGGGGCTGACGCGGGAGGTCTTCAAGGCGGTGACGCTGGTGCTGCCACGGCTGTCCTCGCTGGCGCAGGCGAGCATGGACCTGGCGGCCTCGGCGCCGTTGGGCGTGCAGTCGCTGACGATGTTGCTGATGGGCGTGCTGGTGTTCGGCCTGGGAGTGCTGGCCGTGGGCTTCTGGTGGTTCGAGGGGAGGGATTACTGATGCAGCGGCGCCGTGGGTTGTGGCTGGTGTTCGCGGTGGTGCTGTTCGGCCTGGCCGCGTGGCTGATGCTGTCCGGACAGGGCGAGGAGGAGACCCCTGCCCCGCAGAAGGTGGCATTCCCCCACCGGCTGCGGCCGGAGGAGCGCGAGCGCATGGAGCGTCGGCGGACGTACGTGACCCCCGTGGTGGACGCGGGCACGGTGACGGAGCCGAAGCCGGTGCATCCGAGCGATCCCGTGCTGGCGGCGCTGCCTCGGGGCAAGGGGAAGACGGCCATCGTCATCGAGGCCAACGCCATCCGCAACTCCCCCATCGGGGAGATGGTGCTCGAGTGCATGATGCGCCGGGGCGGTGACAACCTGAAGCGGTTCACCGAGGAGACGGGCGTGGACCCGTTGAAGGACCTGGACCGGCTGGTGGTGACCGATGACGGGCTGATCGTCTCGGGGAACTTCGGGGACAAGCGGTTGAAGGAGCTGCTGTCCGGGAAGGGCTCGACGCACTACGACTACGGCGACGGGGCGCGCCTCTTCGAGACCCAGTTCGAGCGCAACCTGTCGGACGGTGGCGTGGCACAGCGGAGCGGGCCTCCGGTGGGCCTGTGGAACGACCAGATGCTGGTGTTCGGCAAGTCGCCGGACGAGGTGAAGGAGGTCATCGACCGGGTGGAGGGTCGCGGGCCCAACGAGCCGCCGGTCATCTCCGAGGGCAGCACGTACGGGGAGATGTACGGCGTGGTGTCGGTGGAGCAGCTCAAGAAGATGTTCCCTCCGGATCAGCAGGAGCTGGCGATGCGGCTGGCCGAGGTGGCCGAGAACGTGGAGCTGCACGTGGACGCGCGCTCGGACTTCGCGATGACGGCGAAGGTGAAGGGCGCGGACGAGGCGAAGGTGACGGACCTGGGCAAGTCGCTCGGGGGCGCGCTGTCGCTGGCCCGCCTGAAGGCCCAGACCGAGGGAGAGACGGAGCTGGCGCAGCTCCTGGACTTCGCGAAGGTGCGGCCGGACGGCAGCCAGTTCAAGCTGGAGCTGGCGGTGCCGCTCGACGTCATCAAGGAGCAGCTCGCCTTCTGCCGCGAGCAGCAGGACCCCCAGGGGCCGAAGCCGCAGGAGGCCAGCCCCACCCCGTAACGCCCTGCCCTCCCCTACTCCACCATCGCGCTGACCTCGCGCGAGAAGGCCTGCTCGTCATCCGCGTGGATGACGAGCGGGGGGAGCACGGTGAGTCCGGCGGGCGCCCGCTTCACGGCGTGCATCAACACGAGCTTCGCGGGCCTCCCCGCTCGCGAGTGCACCATGCGCGCGGTCCTCGGCTCCAGTCGGGCCGCACGCAGCACGGCCATCAGCTCGGACAGCCGGGAGGCCGGGTACACCACGCAGAAGCTCCCCCGGCATTTCAGGAGATACGCCGCCGAGTGCGCGACGTCCTGCAGCTCGCAGGCGATCTCATGCCGCGCGAGGGCCTTCTCCATGTCCGTGCTGCTCCACCCCTGCTCCCGTGCCCGATAGGGCGGGTTGCACACCACGTGGGAGAAGCTGCCCTTCGGAAACAGCCGGTCCACGCAGCGCAGGTCACCCCGCACCAGCGACACGTCCCGCTCACAGCGGTTGAGGTACACGTTGCGCTCGGCCAGGGAGAACAGGCGCGGCTGGAGCTCCAGCCCGGTGAGATTGCCGCAGCCCAACCGCCTCGCCAGGACGAGCGGGATGATGCCGCACCCCGTCCCCAGGTCCATCAACCGCCCTCGCATCGCGCCCGCCTCGTACACGGCGAAGTGCGAGAGCAGCACTGGATCCAACGTGAAGCGGTAGCCCCGGCGGCGCTGGAGCACCTTCACCTCTCCCCCGCAGACGGAATCGAGCGTCTCACCGGGGCCAGGCCGGAGCTCCAGCAGCGTGCGCTGGGGCCACTCCAGCGCTTCTGGCGAGAGGATGCCCACCCAGGATCCCTAGAGCTCCGGATCCAGGAACAGCAGGCCCGCGGGGGGTGAGGGCGCCACGCGCAGCGTCTTGGAGGGCAACGTCTGCGCCGCCTCCATCACCGCGCGCACCTCCCAGAGCGGCGGCGGGTTGAGCGCGAAGCCCGCCTGGAACATCCCCGACTGGACGCCTCGCACCAGCGACTCCGTCCCCCGCACCGCGAACACCTGGGGGTGTCCCGAGTCCTCGGGGTCCTTGATGCCCAGCACCGTGCGCAGCACCAGCGCGTTCAGCAGCGCGAGGTCCAGGCTGCGCAGCGTCGGGTTGCGCGGCGCTCCCTTCAGGTGCGCCAGATCCAACCCCTGCCGGAAGCGGAGGATCTTCCCTCGCCCCCCGGGCAGCACCAGCAGCACCGCGTGGTGCCCGCGCACCAGCGTCGCCAGCTGCTCGTTCGCCATGGCCACACCCCGAGGCGACGTGAGCGGCTCCTCCAGGTCATACACGCGCGCGTACGCCGTCACGAGCGTGAGGAAGGTGTCCTCGTCGAAGGTGTCCAGCCCCCGGATGGCGCGGTGCACCGGCTCGAAGGACAGCCCCGGATCCGACAGCGGCACGATGGCCGCGAGACTCGGCCGCTGCTCATCCAGCTCCGCCAGGGGACGCAGGGGCGCATCATCGAGCACCTCCTGGATGCGCCGGGCCACGGGCGAGGGCTCGATGCGCCGCAGCGACACCGGGGCATCCTCGAAGGTGCCCTGCCACACGACGATGCTGCGCTCGGCCGCCTCCGCCAGGAGGCCTCGGAGCACCCCATGGTCATCCGCCGCCAGGGTGACGGCCGGCTCCACCTGCGCCGAGCGCGGCCGGTAGGACTCGACCTCCAGCGGCTCGGCGGCGGCTGGGCTGAGCGCGCACAGGAGGAAGCGGACCGGGGGGCCTCCGAGTCGCCCCGCCGAGCTGTACACCTCCGCCAGGTACAGGGCCGGGCGGGTGTCGCGGAGCACGGAGCCGGCGGCCCTCAGCCGTCCAAGCTCCGCGGTGGGATCCACCCGATCGAGCAGCGGTCGGATGAACGAGGACCGGGGCGGCGCATTGAAGGGATTGACCCCCTCATCGGCCGACAGGTGCGATTCGAGCGACGGCAGCAGTGCGGAAAAAGGTAGGACGCGCGCCATGCAACCAACAGTGTGGACGCGCTCGCTCTCCGGCCACCGTGCGCCCTCGTCAGGACAGCGGGCGAGCTACCACCAGTCGTTGCGGTAGGCCTTGGAGAGCACTGCGCGGCGCATGGCCGCGGGAGGACGCTCGGCGGCCTCCTCCCAGAGGAGGCTCACGGTGGTGATGGCGCCCGCCGAGCCGAGGAAGGACAGCACGTACGGCGTGGGCTGATCGAAGCCCCCGAGCACCAGGGCGGAGATCACCAGCACCACGGCCCCCACGCCCGCGCCGAACGCATCCGCCCGGAGTATCTGGGAGGGGGTCGGGTTGTACTTCATCGTGGCCAGCGCGAGCGCCGTCGCGCCGAAGCCGGGCGCCATGAGCAGCGCGTCCGTCCAGGTCTTCCCGGAGATCTTCGTGCCGGAGAAGTGGATGATGGCCAGCAGCAGCGCGCCGTAGGCGAGGCCCCACCCACTGCCCGACGCCACCAGCAGGCCGTCATTGAGTGGAAGCTGTCCGCCGCCGATCGTCGCGGTGAGCCACGCGCCCAGCTCGGCGCCGATGAAGGCGGACCACGTCAGCAGGCTCGCGTCGCGCGAGAGCAGGTCCATGAAGCCGCCGAGGAACATGCCGCCGATGACGGAGTTGGCGATGCCGAAGTAGCCCATCGGCTTGTCGACCCAGTTGTAGAACTGCCACCACGCCGACGAGCCGAAGCCGAGCCCCGCGCCGATGAGCGTGCCCGCCAGCATGGCCTCGCGGGAACCGCGCTCGAAGCTGAAGCCGTTGGCGAAGCCCTGGGTGAAGAAGCCTCCCATGGCGCCCATGATGGAGTGGTGCATCACGAAGGTGAGGCTGCCCGGCCCGGAGAGGAACGCGCCGTAGCGCACCTGCCCATCGAGCATCACGCCACTGGCCTGGGGAGGAGCGCTCTGCGTGGCGGCGGGCGGCAGCTGGCCCTCCTGGGGGGGCGGCGCCTGCGGCTCGGTGCGCAGCGAGGACGGACTCGCGCCCTGCACCGGCGCATCGGAGCCGTACGTTCGCGCCCGGGCGGCACCCGGCACGGCGAGGAGGAGGACAACGGCAAGGGACAGCCAACGGGTCAGCGAGGACACTCGAACGACTCCTTGTCCGGACACGGTCGGCATCAAACATCAACCCGCGTCCGGCGCATCGAGAATCTCACCGGTTCACGAAGCGGCAGCCCCGTGACATCACTGTTGACTTCCATGCGCCCGGCGGAGAGACCTGGGTTCCCTTCCCGCTCGGGCATCACTAGACCCGGGCGGGAGCATCACGAACCCCAGGAGCGGCACATGGGCACGATGAAGTTCGAGGTCCCCCACACCCTCTCGAAGGACGAGGCCAGGAAGCGCGTCGAGCAGCTCCTCAAGTACTGGAACGACAAGTACGGCGTGAAGGCGGAGTGGGCCGGTGAAGGAGCCAAGGTCATTGGCAAGGTGATGGGCATCAACCTCGATGCCAGCTTCACCATCACCGACGGCGCCATCCAGGGCGAGGGCACCGACCCCGGCATGCTGCTGCGCGGCCAGGCCAAGTCCTACCTGCAGAAGAAGTTCAGCACCGTGCTCGACGCCAGCAAGAGCATCGATGACGTCAACAAGGGCCTCGCCTGAGGGTGCGCGTCAGGCCCCGGCCTCCTCCAGCGCGGCCAGCGCATAGCGGGCCGCGCGGGTGATGGCCTCGGCCGAGTCCGGCAGCTCCGGGTAGTGGCCGGCGAGCTGACGCTGGGGGAAGCGGAGCTGCGAGATGGCGTTGCGGTAGCACCGCCGCGCCGCCTCGTGCTCCCTCAGCCGCTCGTGGACCTGGGCCAGCAGGTAGTGCCCGATGGCCAGCGTGGGCTCCAGGAAGAGCGCCTTGCCCAGCTCCCCGCGCGCCTCGCCCAGCTCTCCGGCCTGCAGTGCCGCCAGCCCTCCGAAGACCCGCGCCTCCACGCACAGCGGCTCGCGGTTGATGGCCTGCGCGAAGGCCTCGCGCGCGTCCACCACCCGGCCCGTCAGCGAGTAGAGGTTGCCCAGGGTGAGCAGCGCGTCCAGGTGGTTCGGCTCGTCCACCAGGAGTTGCTCCACCGTGGACACGGCGGACACGAAGTCCCCGCGCTCGATCATCCGCACGGCCGCGTTCAGCCGCTCTCCCGGCGCCAGCATCAGCGACCACGCGGGCAGCTCGCCCGTGCGCGCGCGCGGAGGCTCGGCTCCCACGGAGGACGTCTCGAGCGACTTCCGGGGCGGCTCGGCCGTGGAGCCAGTCGCCCCCAGGGG
>NZ_DASVSO010000560.1:0-5326 GCF_036388035.1 Archangium sp. | reverse complement strand
GGCATGCGTCTGGAGCACGTGGGCCGCGTGGCCAACATGCTCCAGGAGCGCCAGGGTGACCTGCCCACCTTCCTCTCCCAGGACGAGCGCGGTCGCCACCTCATGCCCTTCCTCAACAAGCTCGGGCAGAACCTCGTGGATAATCGCCAGGAGGTCATCACCCTGCTCGAGGACGTGGGCCGCTACACCGAGCACATCGGCGACATCGTCAAGGTACAACAGAACTACGCCCGGACGCCCCGGCTCCACGAGCCGGTCTCCCTGCCGGATCTGGTGGAAGACTCCCTGCGCATCAACTCGGCCGGGCTCACCCGCCATCAGGTGAAGGTGCAGCGGCAGCTGGCGCCCCTGCCGCCCGTGCTGACCGACAAGCACAAGGCGCTGATGATCCTGGTCAACCTGGTCAGCAATGCCAAATACGCCATGGATGAGGTGCCCGTGCCCGAGCGGCTCCTGACCATCAAGCTGGAGCAGACCGCCCCGGATCGCATTCACATCATCATCCACGACAACGGCATGGGCATCGCGCCGGAGATGCTCACCCGGATCTTCCAGTATGGCTTCACCACCCGCGAGGAGGGGCACGGCTTCGGCCTGCACTCCAGCGCCCTCGCGGCCCAGGAGCTGGGCGGCTCGCTGATCGTCCACAGCGACGGCCCGGGGAAGGGCGCTACGTTCACCCTGGAGATACCCTACACCCCGGTCGTGGGGACGACCTGAGCCAGGGAGCGGGCCCGTGGTCGCGCGGTGAAGCGCGTCACGGGCCGACCGCTCTCAGTCGACAATCGCCTGGTAGACGAGCTGTCGGAGCTGCGAGCGGAGCGGGTAGGTGCTCGACGGGAGCAGCTGGGTCATGAAGACGACGGTCAGGTCCTCGGCCGGGTCCACCCAGAACGAGGTGCTCGCCATGCCGCCCCAGTGGTACTCGCCCTCGCTCACCAGCGTGCGGTAGGCGACCGGATCGATGACCACGCCGAAGCCGAGCCCGAACCCGACTCCGTCGAACCGCGTCTCGGCGAACAGCGGTCGACCGAAGGCGGTGAGGTCCACCCCCCCGGGCAGGTGGTTGCGGGTCATGTACTCGACCGTGCGCGGGGAGAGCAGCCGCGTGCCGCCGAGCTCGCCACCGTTCAGGAGCATCCAGGTGAAGCGCGTGTAGTCGCGCGTCGTCGACACCAGCCCGCCGCCACCCGACAGCCAGGTCGGGGGCTGCGTGTAGCGCTTGCCGGTCGCCTCGGCGCGGACCGGCCCGGTGTGGCCGGGGGACATCGCGTACAGCGCGGCGAGGCGATGCTGCCGGTCCTCGGGGCACCAGAAGGCGGTGTCCTTCATCCCGAGCGGGCCGAAGATGCGCTCGGCGAAGAACGTATCGAGTGACTGTCCGGACAGGACCTCGACGAGCCGGCCGAGCACGTCCGTTGCCACCGAGTAGTTCCACTCCGCACCGGGCTGGAAGGTGAGGGGGATCTCCGCCCACCCGCGGACGCATGCGGCGAGGTCGAAGCCCTCCGGTGCGCCGAGCTCGTAGCCGCGGAGCCGGTGGATTTCGTCGGTGACGTGCACCCGGTGAAAGCCGTACGTCAGTCCCGCGGTGTGCGTGAGCAGGTGCCACACGCGGATGGGCTCGAGCGCGGGCACGGTGACGGGCTTGCTCGCCGGACCTCCGACGTAGACGCGCGGCGCGGCGAACTCGGGCAGCCACCGGCTGACGGGATCGGAGAGCTCGAACGCGCCCTCCTCCCACAGCATCATCGCCGCCACCGAGGTGATCGGCTTCGTCATCGAGTAGATGCGCCAGACGGTGTCCGTCTCGACGGCGCGGCCCGCCTCCTTGTCAGCGAGGCCGTACGACGTCAGGTGCGCGACCTTGCCATGACGCGAGACCATCACCTGCCAGCCCGCGAGCCGCCCGTCGTCGACATACCGGCTGAAATGCGTGTCGAGGCGCCGCAGCCGCCCCGCGTCCAGGCCAACCTCACCCGGGTCGATGTCGATGCCGAAGTCCGCCATGCGTGGATGCTCCTCGGTGTACTCGAAAGGGGGGAGGGGCGTGCCTACCGTCGGTATTCCGAGGGTGTACGGCTCCACCGGCCCTTCATCCAGGATTTTCGCGCCGTTGATACGTACCGTGCGTGAAGGCCCCCGCGCGCAACTCGCGGTGCCTGACAGTCGCCGGGGGCCCACGTTGTCACCGGTGGACGGCCGGGCCATTCTTTCCGTGGCACCGCGCCTTTCCCCCGCGTGCTCACGAAGGATCCGCCGCCGATGTCCCTGCGAACTCTCGCGAAGAAGGCCCTGCCCTGGATCGCGCTCGCCCTGGCCATCGCGGTCCTTGGCTACACGTGGAACTGGGCCCTCGCGAAGGCCACCGAGCGCCACCGGATGCACAACGCGTTCGTCACCGGCACCTCGAAGTACATCTTCGGTCTCTGTCCGAGCACCCCGCTCGAGAACGACATGCCCCGGTGGGCGAGCGACATGCGTGGGTTCTGCCATGCGATCCAGCCCACCTGGGGCAGCGTGGAGCACGGCACCCCCGGCTCCGATCTCGACATCGAGAGCGGCTCGACGTGGGAGGCGATCCAGCTCGTCTCCAAGCTCGTGCTGGAGATCTCCCCGGCCAAGGTGCTGTCGCTGCTGACGCTGGTGGTCATCTCGCTGGCGGGCGTCCTGGGCCTGCAACAGCGCGGCTGGCTCATCCGCCAGGGCTTCGCCCCGCGCCTGCGCGTCGCTCGCGGCGCCGCGCTGACGATGCTCGTCATCGTCATCCTCGCGCTGAGCGCCTCGCTCGTGCTGCTCAACGAGCAGGAGGCGGTGACGATGTGCCAGGTGACGGGCGGCACCTACGGCAACCTGCGCTCCATCGACGCGCGCTGCTCGCAGCAGACGATGTTGTTGCGCGACACCCAGGCGCTGCTCGAGCAGAAGAAGGGCGAGCTGGATGCGCGGGCCCGGGAGCTGGATGACCTCAAGCGGGAGATCGCCTCGCTGGGCGTGATGCGGGACGCCCTGGGCACGTTCAAGACGGAGCTGAAGAGCCAGAGCGAGAGCACCCAGCAGCTCATCATGGCCGTCACCGGCGCCACGCTCGAGAGCCTCAGCAAGGCGGTGGACCCCCTCCACAAGGACGTGAAGGGGCTGGAGCAGTCGCTCGCGACGGACTTCAGGAGTGGCCTGCGGAGCGAGCTCCAGGAGGACATGAAGGCCCTGGTGCAGGGCGAGCTGAAGGCGGCGCTCCAGAGCGAGGCGCTCAAGGACGTCATCCGGCGGGAGGTGCGGGCGGCGGTGCAGGAGGACGTCCGCGCGGTGGTGCGCGGGGAGTTGAAGGACTCGATGAAGACGGTCCTGGCGGCGAGCCACGTGTCCGCTCCCGCGCGCGCGGAGCCCGCTGTCGAGGCGAAGGCGCCGGCTCCGGCGAAGCCCGCCGTGCCCGCGCCCAAGGCCGCGAAGAGCGCGAGCTTCTCCTCCTCCGCCAAGCCCGCGGCACCCGAGCGCAAGCCGCCCACCGCGCCGACCCCGGGCAAGCGCTGAAGGACTCCAGGCCGTTGCCGCCTGACTTCCCGTGTTGGGTTGGGTGCGGGACGTAGGACGTAGTACCAACTTCACTCGTGCCGGTCCTCTGAGGTAGTACCCGGCATCTGACCGGAGAGGACATGTCCACAACCATCACCATCACCATGCACGAGCGAAGGTTCTTCGAGCGCATCTACCAGGTCGTCGAGCAGGTGCCGCGAGGACAGGTATCGACCTACGGCGACATCGCCCTCATCGTGGGAGGCGGGTGCGATGCGCGCATCGTGGGCCTCGCGATGGGGGACCTGGGGCCGCGCGCCGCCAAGGTGCCCTGGCAGCGCATCATCAACCGCTCGGGAGGCATCAGCACGCAGGGGTACAACCAGCGCGAGCTCCTGGTGGCCGAGGGCGTCGAGTTCGACCCGAAGGGCAAGGTGCCGCTGGACCGCTTCCGCTGGGCCGGACCGGCCGCGGAGTGGGCGGCGAAGCACGGCTTCACCCCGCTGCCCGCGCGCACGAGCAAGGACGAGGAGGACACCTCCCAGATGCGCCTGTTCTGAGGCCCGGGGAGACAACTCCCCGCGATCCGGGCGCCGCTCCATGCGTATACTCGGGCCCCCATGGAAGGCCGCCTCGTTCTCAAGGACTGCTCCATCTTTCGCGCGGACGGCCGAGGGCGTCCCGGCATGGCCATCATCATCGAGGATGGTCTCATCCGCCGGGTCGCTCCCGACGCCGAGGTGCCCGTGCTCCCCGGGGACTGGGAGGTCTCCTGTCGCGGGCGGCTGGTGACGCCGGGGCTGGTGGACTGCCACGCCCACCTCGTGGGGGATCTGCTGGCCCCGCCCTCCGGCGAGCTGCTGCTGCACGCGCCCCAGGTGCGGATGGAGCACGAGCGGCGCCTGGCCTCGCACCTCACCGCCTCGGACGTGGAGGTGCTCTCCCTCTACGCCATGGCCCGAGCGCTGCGCGCGGGCGTCTCCCTGGTGGTGGAGCACCTGTCCTGCCCCGGGGACGTGGCCGGCGCCCTGGATGCCCAGGCGCGAGCGGCGGAGCTGCTCGGACTGCGGCTGGTGGCGAGCCATGCCACCCATTCCTTCGACGGGGGCTCGCCCTCCGAGGCCCAGGCCGAGGCCAATGCCGACTTCGTGCGGCGCCGGGGCTCCCACCCGCTCGTGCGGGGGGCGCTCGGCTTCCATGCCTCGTGGACGAGTGGGGACGCCCTGCTGGGGAAGCTCGGCCGGCTGCGCGAGTCCTCCGGTGCGCCCATCGTCTTCCACCTCGCCGAGGGGGACCATGACCTGGCCAGCACCTGGGAGCAGAACAACCAGCGGGTGGTGCGGCGGCTGGAGGGCTTCGGGCTGCTCGGGCCGCTCTCGGTGGCCGCGTACGCGCGCTCCGTGGACGACACCGAGTCCCAGATTCTGTCCCAGTCCGGCACCTGCGTGGCGCTCGGCCCCGGGGCGGCGCTCCTCGTCGAGCCCAGCGGCCGGGCCCTGGAGACGCTGCTCGGGCGGCAGAACCTGATGGGGCTCGGCAGTGGCGGGCACGGCAACCTCTGGGGCGCGCTGTCCGCCGCGCTCATCACGGCGGTGGGGGCCGCCCGAGGCTCGCGCCTGGTGGACCCGGACGGGGTGCTGGTGCAGCTCTTCGCGGATGGCCCGGCCGAGCTGTGCTCGCGTCTGTTCGGCGTGCCCTCGGGCGCGGTGGAGGAGGGGCGCCTCGCGGACCTGGTGGTGTTCGACTGCGTGCCGGCGCTGGAGGCGGGCAGCGGGCAGGCCCCGCATCTGCTGTCGCACATGGGGCGCTCGCG
>NZ_DASVSO010000559.1:0-20099 GCF_036388035.1 Archangium sp. | reverse complement strand
ACTGGACCTTGGAAGTTCACCCGTTCCGGCTTACTCTAGAAATAGAGTCCGCCGGAGCGCGCCATGCCAGATCGCGACCCTTCCCAGCTCGATCTCTTCACCGGGGCCCCCAGCCCCACGCCCCCCCGTGGGCGTCGGCGCGGGCAGGAGGAGCCCGTGGGGCCCGCCGAGCAGCCCGAGGAGGTGAGGGTGCTCGGGGAGCAGCTCCCCGCGGGCCTGTTCCTGGGCACCTCGTCCTGGACGTTCCCGGGCTGGAAGGGGCTCGTCTACGACCGCGAGACCCCCGCGGCGCGCCTCTCCCGCGAGGGGCTCGGCGCCTATGCCCACCACCCCGTGCTGCGCACCGTGGGCGTGGACCGCACCTTCTATGCCCCCATCCCCGCCTCCGCCTTCGCCGACTACGCCGCCCAGGTGCCCGCGGGCTTCCGCTTCCTGGTGAAGGCCCACGAGGCGTGCACCCTCGCGCGCTGGCCCGTGCACCAGCGCTATGGCGACCTGCGAGGTCAGTCCAACGATCGCTTCCTCGATGCCGCCTACGCGCGCGATCTGGTGGTGGCCCCCTTCGTCGAGGGCCTCGGTGAGAAGGCCGGGCCGCTCGTCTTCCAACTGCCGCCGCAGGATCCGCGCGACTTCGGTGGGGTGGGGCCCTTCGTGGAGCGGCTGCACGCCTTCCTCGCCGCGCTGCCTCGCGGCCCCCTCTACGCCGTCGAGCTCCGCAACGAGTCCCTGCTGACGGAGGCCCTCGCCCAGGCGCTCGCGGACGTGGGCGCCTGCCCCGTGCTCGCCGTCTGGAAGGACATGCCTCCCGTGGAGCTTCAGGCGGTGCGCACGCGCGCCTTGCAGGCCCCCGCCCTGGTGGTGCGCTGGATGCTGCCGCCGAACCTCGACTACGAGGAGGCCCGCAAGCGCTACTTCCCCTTCAACCGGCTGGTGGACGAGGACGTGCGCACCCGCGAGGCCATCTCCCGCGCCAGCGTCGCCGCCCTGCGCGCCGGCCGCCCCGTCTTCGTCACCCTCAACAACAAGGCGGAAGGCAGTGCACCTCTTTCCGCCGTTCAGTTGGCTCGCAGCGTCATCTTACGAACGAAAAGCATCGCGAATGTGGAGTCGTGATCTTCTTCTGTGTGCGCACATGTGGCACCATCTCGTCACGTTGGCTGAGCACACGACTTGCTAGGAAGGGCGGTCATGAGATCGGTCCTTGTTGCAGCGCTCGTGGTCCGCATGACGGCGGCCGGAGGGGCGGGCGCCGGTGTCGAGGTAAAAGGGGAACGCGCGCCAGCGGGCGAATCCTGGGAAGACGTGCGTAAACATTTCTCCGCCCTGCGAAACGAGCTTTCCACCTTGGAGAACGAATTTCGCGATGCTCGGGAAAAGCACCGCATCGAGGCCGAGCGCAAGCAGCAGGAGTCGGAGCGCGAGCGGCGTGGGCAGCCCTGAAGAGGGTGGCCCGGACGACACCGAGTTCGACCCCGAGGCGCCGGTGGAGCTTCCCCTGGACGGGAACCTCGACCTGCACCTCTTCCACCCCCGTGACGTGAAGGACGTCGTCACCGAGTACCTCTGGGCCTGCCGACAGGAGGGGGTGCTCGACATCCGCCTCATCCACGGCAAGGGCACTGGAGCGCTGCGGCGCACCGTGCAGTCCCTGCTTCCGACGCTCCCCGAGGTCGAGTCGTTCCGGAGCGCCTCCGAGTCGGATGGCGGGTGGGGCGCCACCTGGGTCCGGTTGAAGCCCCTGGAGGCCCCGGGCGACGCCGAGCGTTGACGAAAGGACAGCAGGGACACCCACGGTCATGCCCACCGTCGCCGAGTTCATCGAGGGGAACCGGGAGCAGCTCATCGCTCGCTACGTGGAGGGGGTGAGCCGGCTGGAGTCCGCCCGGGGCCTCTCCGAGCACGAGTGCATGGACTCCTTCCCGGAGTACCTCTCGACGCTGGCGGCCATCTCCCGCCAGGGCCACCGGGGAGATGCCGCGAAGACGAAGCAGCGCCTGGAGGAGACGCACGTCAGCCAGCGCCTGCGGCTGGGCTTCAACCAGGAGGAGGTGACGAGCGAGTACGTCCTCACCGGGCGGTTCATCTCGGCCCTGTGGGAGAAGCTGCCTCCCGAGCAGCAGCCCACCCCCGAGGACACGCAGCTCCTCTTCGACGAGCTCGCGGGCGCGATGGACCAGGTGATCGTCACCTTCAGCGGCTACACCCTGGAGGATCGCCAGCGCGAGAAGCGCTACCTGCGCCGCCTCGATGCGCTCGCGTCCGAGGTGATGGGAGACGTCGAGCACCACCCCGTCTTCCTGGCGGAGCGGCTCGGGGCCCTGGTGGAGGTGGTGCAGCAGGCCATGAAGGCCGATGGGGCCGCGCTGCTGCTCGCGGATGCGAGCGGGAAGAGGCTCGTGCCCACCGCGTCCACCGGCCACTGGAGCACGCTGAAGCCTCCCGCTCCCATTCCGGTGGAGGGGCCCTCCTTCATGGCCCAGGTGGCCTCCTCCGAGGAGCCCGTGTACCTGTCGGACGCGGCGGGCGCCGGCGAGCTGGTGTCCCAGGGTGTGCGCCAGAGTGGCCTGCACTCGCTGCTGGGCCTGAGGCGGTGGCCCCACGGCAAGCTGCTCGGCGTGCTCTGCATCGGCGTCACGGAGACCCGGCCCTTCGAGCCCCAGGCCCGCCGCTACCTCGAGACGCTGGCGGAGTACCTCTCCGGCATCATCGACAGGGCCCTCCTGCTGCAGCGGCTGCGCCAGTCCGAGACGCTCTACCGGCTGGCGACCCAGGCCATCAGCGACGTCATCTGGGATTGGAATCTCCTGACGGACACCGTCGCCTGGAGCGAGGGGGTGGAGAAGCTCTTCGGCCACTCGCGGGAGCGGCTCGGCGGGCATGTCTCCGGCTGGTACGACAACATCCACCCCGAGGATCGCGAGCGCGTCGTCCACGGCATCCACGAGGTCATCGCGCAGGGGGGCGCGCGGTGGCGGGACGAGTACCGTTTCCTGCACCGCAACGGCAGCTACGTCCATGTCACCGATCATGGCCTCATCGAGCGGGACGCGGGCGGCAAGGCCGTGCGGATGGTGGGGGCGATGCAGGACATCACCGCGCGCAAGGTGGCGAGCGAGGCGCTGCGGGTGAGCGAGGATCGGCTGCGCCTGGCGGTGCGCGCGGCGGAGCTGGG
Organism: Archangium sp.; assembly: GCF_036388035.1. Classification (GTDB taxonomy): domain Bacteria; phylum Myxococcota; class Myxococcia; order Myxococcales; family Myxococcaceae; genus Archangium. The sequence goes on along the minus strand of NZ_DASVSO010000559.1, from coordinate 16,927 downwards.
CACCTGGGACATGAATCCGGTGACGGGGGCGCTGCGCTGGGATGAGCGGACCCAGGTGCTCTTCGGCGTGCCACCGGAGACCGAGGTGACATACGACACCTTCCTCCAGGGCCTCCACCCGGAGGACCGCGAGCGCACGCAGGCGGTGGTGCAGCGCTCGCTGCAACCGGGCGGCGGTGAGTACGACACCGAGTTCCGCACGGTGGGGCTGAAGGACGGGGTGGTGCGGTGGATACGGGCCACCGGCCGTGCCTTCTTCGAGGGGGGCCGGGCCGTGCGCTTCATCGGGACCGCCCAGGACATCTCCGACACGAAGCGCCAGCAGGCGGAGGCGCAGGCGCGCGCGGAGTTCGCCGAGCAGCTCATCGGCATCGTCTCCCATGACCTGCGCAATCCCCTCAACTCCATCTCCCTGTCCGTCACGGCGCTGCTGCGGCACGAGGACCTGAGCGAGCGCCAGGCGAAGGGCCTCTCGCGCATCTCGGCGTCCACGGAGCGCGCGACCCGGATGATTCGCGATCTGCTCGACTTCACCCGGGCCCGGCTCGGAGGGGGCATCCCCATCGTGCGCCAGGATCTCGACTTCCACGCGCTCGTCCGACAGGCGGTGGAGGAGGTGCAGCTCGCGCACCCCGAGCGGGAGGTGCGGGTCGTGAGGAGCGGCGCGGGCGCGGGCGCGTGGGATGGGGACCGGCTGGCCCAGGTCGTCACAAACCTGGTGAACAACGCGCTGGCCTACAGTCCCGGGGGAACGCCCGTCCGCGTGGAGACGCGGGCCGAGGACGGCTCCGTCCTGCTGCGCGTGCACAACGAGGGCAAGCCCATTCCCCCCGAGCTCCTGCCGCGCCTGTTCGAGCCGATGACACGGGGCCGGCATGACGGGGAGGCGGCGAGCCGCAGCGTCGGCCTGGGCCTCTTCATCGTGAGCAACATCGTGCGCGCGCACGGAGGCTCCATCGAGGTGCGCTCCACCGAGGCCGAGGGCACGACGTTCACCGTGCGGCTGCCGCGTAAGAGCATGGGGTAGCGCGGAGAAGAGCCTGCCGCCGGGCAGCACGTGCCCTCGGGCCACTGCGAGCGCGAGTCCCGGTGAGCGCTACGGCCCGCAGAAGGGCAGGAGGTACGCCTCGCTCGACACCACCACGGCGCTCGCCGCCAACGAGGTGACGGGGTGCTGGTAGAGCACGTAGCGGGAGAAATCCGGCATGAGGACGATCGTCTCGGCCAGGGTGGGGGAGTGCAGGATCCGCAGCGGATCCACCCGCTCCACCTGACTGGGCGAGAGGGTGGCGAAGTAGGGGAATCTCATGCCCGAGAGCGCCTCCTTCATGACCAGCAGCGCGAGGCCTGGCATCGGCTCCCCCGGCCGCTTCGCCATCTGCATGCGCTCGATGTGGCCGGCCTGGGAGTGGTAGGTCGAACCGAGGCAGGGCGAGGTCTGCGTGGCCGGACACGTCACGGACAGGATGTCGGACTTGCTCGGCTCGAAGCTGTTCTGCACGTAGTAGACGGTGAAGCCCGTCTCGGTGTCCTTCTGGGGAACGATGAACGGCGAGTGGTTGAAGGAGCCCCGGGTGAGGAGCACGGGGGTCCCCGCGAGCAGGCCCGTGTTCGAGATGACGCCCACGTATTGGCCACTGCCGTTGTCGTACGCGACCAGGAAGCGGTCCGACTTGCCGTTGGCCGTGGCATGGAGTCCGAAACTCGAGGCCGGAAGGGTGAGCCTGAGAGGGGTGCTCACCGATTTCGGGGTGAGGTCCCGGGAGACCGTGACGGCCCAGACCTCGGAGCCCAGTGTGGTCCCATCGCCCGTCGTCGTGACGAGCAGGAGGATATGGGTCGAGTTGATGGCGAGCTCGAGCTTCGAGGCGTTGGTCAGGGACGTCGTGCCGCTGGTGTAGGGGACCTCGAGCGGCTGGGTGGTTTGCTTCCCGCTCCCATCCATCAGGGTCAGGTAGACCTTGGGCGGGAGCTTGCTCCCGAACGTCCGTTGGATCCACGCCGCCGCGACGGTGTCTCCCTGCGCCACGAGCGCGGGAGCCTGACGGTTGCTGTCCTGGGGGGGCGAGAGCGTCTCACCCGCGTGCAGGACGCCATCGGTCGAGAAGGAGCGCGTCACGAGGCCCGCGGGCTCCATCGTGAGGACGAGCACCGTGTCCGCCTTGCCAACGGCCGAGCGGTTCACGGGGATGGCGGCCAGGGAGGCGCTGGGATCATGCTCCTTGGTGAGGTTGAGCGCTGCCCAGGAGTCCGTCCTGCCGTCGCAGTCGTTGTCCTTGCCGTCGCACAGCTCGAACACTGGCCCCACCGCCCCCTCGCAGCCGCCCAGGAGGCCCTCCGCGTTACACAGGCGCTTGCCCATGCTGCACTCACCCACATCGGAGCCGCAGGCCTCCTGCGTCCCGGGCGTGCAGGCCAGGCCCTCGGTGCGGATGCAGCGGTTCTCGAAGCAGACCGAGTCCTCGGGACATTTGTGGTCCGCGTTGCAGCCGGCGGGGCGCTCGGCCTCGAGATCCTCGAGCGTCGGGACGGTGCAGGCCAGGGCGCAGGCGAGACAGGACAGCAGCAGGAGCTTGGACGCGTGGCTCACGGCGAACCCCCTCCCGCGGAGGTGGAGTCGGGAGCGCTGGAGCTCCCGGGAATGAGGAAGGTGGCGAGCGCTCCCAGTGCGGCGGCGCCCGCGGTGCTGAACAGGATGTTGGCGACGAAGGCCTGGCTCTCGGCGCTCTTCAGGCGCGAGGCGCGCTCGTCGTAATAGGCGGCCTCCCGCGCGAACCGCACGTTGGTCGCCGATTGCAGGCCGAAGAACCCCGCGGCGCCGCCAGCCACCGCGCCCGTGCCCAGGAGCACCAGCGGCAGTACCGAGCGGCGGGGCGCCTTCGTGGAGGCGACATAGGCGGGCGTGGGGGGAGGCGGCTCCACTCCGGCGGTGAGGCCGGGGGTCTGCACCGGACGATCCCCGGCGGGAGCTTGCGCGGTGGCCCCAGGCTCGGTTGCCTGGGTGCTCGTCGAGGAGGCGCCCAGGTCGTTCAGGACGGACTGGCGCACCTCCTCGAAGTCTCGCTCCACCTTGGGAGACACCTTCACTGGGAGCTTCGCGTCCGGATTGAGGTAGAGGCCGGTGCGGAAGGCGGCGAGGGAGCGCACCCGCTCGCCGAGCTCCGCGTGCACGATGCCCTGGTACAGGGCCACCGCCACCTCCTGCTCGGTGTCCTGCGCCAGCGCCTTGGCCCGGGACAGGTGCTCCAGGGCCTGCTCGTACTCGAGGTTCTCGTAGAGGCGGACGGCGGTGGAGAACGAGCTCTGGAAGTTGCCCCTCCGGGCCGGCGCCTTGCGAGCCGGGGCCTTGCGGGCGGGTGCGGCGGCGCTCGCGAGGGAGGGCAGGGTGGCCATGAGGCAGAGGGCGAGGACTCGCGCGCGCTCTGCTCGGAGGGCATAGGCTTTCATGAGGTGTCACCGTAGCAGGTGGTGGATCGTCGCTGGCAGCCCCCTCCACGCCGGACGCGGTGGGCATATGATGCGGCCGCATTCCGGGCTCAGGAGATCGCCTTGACGCAGGTTGGCAAGTACCAGCTCATCAGCAAGCTCGCCACCGGAGGCATGGCCGAGGTGTTCCTCGCCAAGGTGGCCGGGCCCATGGGGTTCGAGAAGACCCTCGTGCTCAAGCGCATCCTGCCGCACCTGGCCGAGGATCCGCATTTCGTGGGGATGTTCTTCACCGAGGCTCGGGTGGCCGCGCAGCTCAACCACCCCCACATCGTGCAGATCTTCGACTTCGGTGAGACCGAGGGCACCTACTACCTGGCGATGGAGTACATCGACGGGCCGGATCTGCGCACCCTGGCCGCGCGTGCCACCCAGGCGGGAGTGCAACTGCCTCCAGCCTTCTGCGCGAAGCTCATCGCCTCGGCGTGCGAAGGCATGGCCTTCGCCCACGACTTCGTGGACCCGGCCACCGGTGAGACGCTGGGCCTCATCCACCGCGACATCAGCCCCGACAACCTCCTGCTGTCGCGCCAGGGCGCGGTGAAGGTGGTGGACTTCGGCATCGCCAAGGCCTCCAACCAGAGCCACAAGACACAGACGGGCCTCATCAAGGGGAAGATCGCCTACATGCCGCCGGAGCAGCTCCAGGCCGGGCCGCTGGATCGGCGCGTGGACGTGTACGCGCTGGGCGTGGTGCTCTACGAGCTGCTCACCGGGCAATACCCCTTCGATGCCACCACCCACGTGAGCATGATGCAGGCCATCCTGTTCGAGCCGCTCATCCCCGCGTCGTCGCGCCGGCCGGACCTGCCCCAGGCCCTGGTGCAGATCCTCGAGCGCGCGATGGCCAAGGTACGCGAGGAGCGCTATCCGGACTGCGTTGCCCTCCTGGCGGACCTGGAGCACTTCATCCTCTCGACCGGCCAGCCGGTGGGAGCGAGGGACCTCGCGCAGTGGGTGGAGCGGCTCTGCCCGAGGCGCGACGGGCAAGCGAAGCCCTTTCCCTCCAGCGAAGAGAAGGCCATCGGCTTCGATCCGACCGTCTTGTCTCCCAAGAGGACCTCGGCCGGCGAGCTGCGCCCCGGGACCATGGTCGCCCCGAGCGATGACGGGATGGAGCCCACGCGCCTGTCGCAGAAGGCACGCACCGAGAACGTCATCGTCCAGGACATCGGGCAGGACGCCGAGGCCCCCTTGGAGCCCACACTCCTCTCGCCCAGGAGGCGCGCCCCGCCCGCGGCCGGGCCCGGGAAGGCGGCTGGCCCCCAGGGGAAGGCGGCTGTTCCCACCGAGGTGGACCTCTCCCCACGGGTTCGCCGGAGCCGTACGGGCCTGGGTGTGGCCCTGGGGGGACTGGTGCTTCTCGCCGCGGGCAGTGGCGTCGTGTTCTTCCGGGGGAGCTTCGCGCAGTCCCCGTCAGCGGTTGCCCCGTCCGAGGCCCCGAAGCAGCCGGTCGCGGCGGAGCCGCCGGTGGTCGCCCAGCCCGCGCCAGTTCCCGAGACAGGTGGCGAGAAGCCCTCGCCGGAGACCACGCTCCCAGAGCCCGCCGAGGCTCCGGCCGTGCGACCCAAGGGGGCACAGCATGCCAGCCTGGCGTTCCGCATCCGGCCCTATGCCATCGTGTTGCTGGATGGGACGGCGATTGGTCAGACGCCGCTCGCGCCGCGCCAGGTCTCCATCGGCACGCATACCGTGCGCCTCATCAATCGCGAGCTCGACAAGGACATCACCCGGACCATCAAGGTGAAGGCCGGCCAGTCCATCGTCTTCAAGCACGACTTCCTCGCGAAGTGAGCATGGCCGTCACCCCTCTCGACCTGCATACCGAGCGTCTGTGGTTGCGTCCCTGGCGCGACGAGGACGTGGACGCCTTCGCCACGCTCAATGCGGACCCTCGGGCAATGGAGCACTTCCCGGCGCTCCTCTCGCGGCAGGAGACCGAGGCCGTGGTCGCCCGTTTCCGCGCCCACTTCGCCCACCATGGCTGGGGCTTGTGGGCGGTGGAGGTGCCGGGCGTCGCCCCCTTCATCGGCTTCGTGGGGCTGTACACCGTGCCCTTCCAGGCCCCCTTCACCCCGGCCGTCGAGGTGGGCTGGCGTCTGGCCCCGGCGCACTGGAGCCATGGCTACGCGACCGAGGGGGCCCGCGCGGTGCTCGAGCTGGCCTTCCAGCGGCTGGCGCTCCCCGAGGTGGTGTCCTTCACGGTGCCCGCCAACGTGCGCTCGCGCCGGGTGATGGAGAAGCTGGGCCTGCACCACTCCCCCGAGGAGGACTTCGACCACCCGCGTCTGCCCGAGGGACATGCGCTGCGCCGCCACGTGCTGTACCGGGTGAAGCGCTCGGAGTGGCTGGCGCTCAGGGGCCCGCAGTAGGCCCGCCCACCGCGCTGATGCGATGATGGGCGCATGCGTCCACTCGAACAGCGACTTCGTCCGTTCTCCCTGCTGCTCACCGCCGCGCTCCTGTCGTCCGCTCCGGCGTGGAGCGGCACGCCGAAGTCAGTGGACAAGACCGTGACCGGCAAGCTGGTGTCGGTCGAAGACAACGGAATGGGTGAGACCTACACCATCGAGACCCGTGAGGGGTCGAAGGTGAAGGTGAGCGCGGACCCGGGCAGTGAGCGACCGGAGAACGCGAAGCTCGGGACGCAGGTGGTGGTGAACTACGCCGAGGTCACCCAGGAGCGGGTCGACGCGGCCCGACTGGCCAGCGGACCCCGGTTCAAGAAGAAGCCCAAGGCCACCGTCCAGGGCACCCTGACGGGGTACTCGAGCGGAGACATGGGCGACTACATCTCCCTCAAGAAGGGCGCCAAGGAGGAGAACTACCTCGCGGACTTCGGTGTGCTCAGCCCGGAGCAGGTCAGCGCGTACCTGGGCAAGAAGGTCGAGCTCTCCGTCTACAAGCACACCTCGACGGAGTTCCGCGACCTCGAGGTCCTGCCCTAGCAAGAGGGCAGGGAGGGGACTACGACAGCCAGAAGTAGGCGGAGGCGATGAGCGAGCGCTTCTCCGTCACCTTCGCTTTGTTGGCGAGATCCGCCACCTGCCGGTCCTTCGCCGCGTAGCGCTTCTCCTCCTCGTTGCGCAGCGAGGCCAGCTTCTTGCGGTACTCGCGCTCCAGCCGCTCGGCGTGTGCTCGCGTCTTCACCCGCTCGGCGGGGTCCTCCTGCGAGCACACCTCCTTGCGCGCCTCCTGCCAGGCCTCGCGCGCCCGCTCCACCTGCTCGCGCGACTCCAGCAGACAGTCCTCCGCGTAGCGGTCCGCCCGCTCGCGCGCCAGGTCCAGCTCCAGCGCGTTGCGCCGCTCCGCCGCCCGGAGGATTTCATCCTTGGCGGCCATCAGCGCCTGCTCCTGCATGAGCGACACGGACACCGGAGGCGGCTGCCGGCGCCGCTCCTCCTTGGCCGCCAGCTTCATGAAGTGCTCGCCGTCGGCGAGCGGCAGGGCCCGGAAGCCCTTTCCGTCGCGCTCCAGCACCAGCACCATGTGCACCATCTTCTCTTCGGCCTTCAGGCCCGTCGTCTCGAACTTGTAGACGAACCACCAGCCCTCGCAGCCCGCGAGCCGGGCCAGCCGCGCCGGCAGCTCCGCCGCGTCGAGCTGCAGGTAGTTGACGGCGTCGTGCGTGCGGTCGCGCACCGCGTAGGCGGCCTTGGCCACCTGGAGCCGGCCCGAGGCGCTGCTGTTGCCCAGCACCGAGCCCGTCAGTGCCCGCGCTCCCTGCTGGCGCTTCTCCAGCGCCTCCTTCGTCACCGCGCTGGCCATGCGCAGCCGCCGCCGCACGTCGCCGTCGAAGCGCTCCATGAGCGTCGAGCGCGCCTCCGTCATGCGCGCGCTGATGCGCCCCTCCATGTCCGAGCGCAGCTTGTCGAAGGCCTTGTTGATGTCGTCCGGGTGGCGGCAGGACTGGTAGATGTCGAGCACACGCCGCTCGAAGTCCACGCCGCTCTCCAGCGCGCCGAGGATCTCATCCGACGCGCCGAACACGCCGTCGAAGAGGTTCAGCTTCTTCTCCAGCAGCTCGTAGAGCCGGGCGTCCGCGGCGTTCTGCCGGTTGAGGAAGTTGATGACGAGCACGTCCCGCTGCTGGCCGTAGCGGTGGCAGCGACCGATGCGCTGCTCCACCCGCTGCGGGTTCCACGGCAGGTCGTAGTTGACCACCAGGTTGCAGAACTGGAGGTTGAGTCCCTCGGCGCCCGCCTCGGTGCAGATGAGGATCTGCGTCTTGTCGCGGAACTCGTTCACCAGGGCGCGGCGCTCCTCGGGCCCGCCCCCCGAGTCACCCGACAGCAGGGAGATCTTCCCCGCGTAGCCGTTGGCCGACAGGAGGGTGAAGAGGTACTGCTGCGTGCGCTTGGACTCGGTGAAGATGAGCGCCTTCTCCGGCCAGCCCTGGCCCTTCATCACCTTGAAGGTGCGATCCAGGGCGCGCTTGAGGGCCTCGCCCTTGGCGTTCACCTTGATGGAGTCGGCGAGGTCCGCGTACTGCTTCAGCTCCCACATCTCGTTCTCGAGCGTGCGGATGCTGACGGGCTTGGCGGGGTCGTCCGACCACTCCTCGCCCTCCTCGACGAACTGCTTGGCCTCCTCGGGCTCGAACATCTCCAGGGCCCGCTGGCCCAGGCGCGCCGCTTCCAGCCGCTTGGTGAGGTTGTCCGAGAGCCGCCGCAGGGTGGGGGCGATGGCGTACGTGGAGGAGGCCAGCAGCTTGCGGTAGCAGAGCGTGAGCAGCGTCTTCTTGCCCGGCTCGATGGCCGCCACTTCGGAGCGCTGCAGGTACTCGCTGACCTTCTCGTAGAGGTCCTGCTCCTCGGGCGAGGGCGCGAAGTCCTCCACGATGGAGCGGCGGTTGGTGTAGCGGACGTACTCGCGCACCTGCCGGCGCAGCGTGCGCTGCACCACGGGGGCCAGCCGCTCCTTGAGCTCGTTGACGGCGTCCGTCTGCAGCCCGCCCGTCTCGGCCTCCAGGCGGTAGCGGCTGCGGAAGGCGTGCTCGGGGCCGAGGATCTGCTCGTCCAGGAGCGTCACCAGCCCGAACAGCTCCATCAGGTCGTTCTGCAGCGGCGTGGCGGTGAGCAGCAGCTTGGGGCGGCCGCTGAGGGAGGAGCGGAGCGCCTGGCCCGTCTTGTGGCCCGCCCGGTAGGCGTTCCGCAGGCGGTGGGCCTCGTCGATGATGACCACGTCCCAGGGAATCTCGGCCACCAGCTGCGCCTTGTTGGCGGCGAACGGGTGCGAGCAGATGACGGGGAAGGGCTGGTCGAAGCAGTTGCCCGTGGCGCGCACGGTGCGGCCGTCCACCATCACCGACTCGAGGTCGAACTTCTCGCGCAGCTCGCTGTTCCACTGCGCGCGCAGCACGGCCGGGGCGAGGATGAGGATGCGCGTCTTCCCCTCGGCCACGAGCTGGGCGATGACCATGCCCGCTTCGATCGTCTTCCCGAGCCCCACCTCGTCCGCGAGCATGCAGCCGCCGCGCGACAGCGAGTCGATGGCGAAGCACGCCGCCTCGAGCTGGTGGGGGTTGAGATCCACCTTGGCCTCGACGAGCGCTCCGGCGAGCCGCTCGCGCGAGTCCGAGCTCTTGATGGTGAGCTCCTCGGCCAGCAACCGCTCGTGGAACGACGTGAGTGGCCGGCCCTGCTGCCCAGCGTCCGCGCGGACCTCCGTCCCCGACACCGCCGCCGCCGCATCCACCGCCACCCGCAGCTCCCTGAACTCCCTCGCGACCTCCGGCAAGACCCTGTCTCCGTCGTACGTATCGAAACGTGCTCGCACAGGCGTGTAGCACGAAAGAGGCGCCATTTTGGGAAGTGCGATGGACGTGTAAAGGGGGTCTTCTCCGAGGCCGAAAACTCGGCTCCGGAGCGATTGGCACGGTTTTTCTTCGGGAGCGTCGTCGCGCGAGCGTGTGCGCGAAGGGAAGTGCGTGGGGGACTTGACGGACTCGGTTACAGCAGTCCGCGCGCCTTCACGTGCAGATAGCTGTTGACGGCGGCGGCGCCGAAGCCCTTCGCCGGAGCGCGTACCACGAGTGCACCAGCGTCGCGCAGGGTAAGGGCGGTGCGCTGGTAGTCCTCCTCGAGGCGCGAGGCGGCCTGACGCGCGTAGGCATCCTGCACGGTGGTGGGCACTCCGGTGGCGGCGGACTGAAGGTCCTCGTCCAGGAGCGAGGCCACCACGGGCAGGTGCCGGGGACGCAGCGCCAGCGTGCGGGCCAGCAGGGTGCTGGAGGCGTCCGGGTCCACCAGGTCGGTGAAGAGCACCACCAGGGAGCGCCGTGAGGAGCGCGCGAAGGCGAAGTCGTAGGCGCGGCCGTAGTCGCTCTCCTCGAGCGCGGCCTCGGCGCGGTAGAGGGACTCGGTGAGGAGGCGCAGGTGCTCGTGGCCCTTGCGCGGGGGGAGGAAGGCGCGCACGTCGCTGGCGAAGGCGAGCACGCCCACCATGTCCCCGGCGTCCAGGCTCACCTTGGCGAGGCGCAGCGCCGCGTCCACCGCGTGGTCCAGCTTGCGCCGGCCGTCCACCCGGCCCGCCATGTGGCGCCCGCAGTCGAGCAGCAGCAGCACGGGCTGGTTCCGCTCGGGCTGGTACACGCGCACCATGGTGCGGGCCCGGCGCGCCGAGGCCTTCCAGTCCACGGTGCGGTAGTCGTCGCCGGTGCGGTACTCGCGCAGGGATTCGAACTCGCGGCCCTCGGCGGAGCGGCGCAGGGTGCGCTCGGCCGGAGCATCCGAGGCCACGGCGAGCGCCAGCGCCTCCCGCGTCAGCGCGGTGAGGTCCGGGTACACCTTCACGTGCTGGGTCGCCGGCACCCGCACCTGGCGCGCGCACAGGCCCAGCGGACCCAGCAGGCGCAGGTGGATGTCACCGAGGCGCAGGTCTCCGCGCGTGGGGGGGGTGAAGGCGTAGGAGAGGGTGGCGTGGGCCGCCCGGGGCGAGACGGAGAAGGACTGCTCGTGCCCGCGCACGTCCACGCCCGGGGGCACCTCGTCGCGCACGAGGCCGCGCACGGGCCGCGGGCCGAGCAGGTGCAACTCCAGCCGCACCGGGTTGGCGACGCCCGAGGAGAGGACGGGCTCCAGCACGCGCCGCACCTCGAGGTCCGAGGCACGGGGAGCGGAGAAGAAGTCGAAGGCGCACAGCAGCAGCACCGCCGCGTCCAGGGCGAGGGCGAGCCACAGGAAGGCGGGGCCGGCGACGGCCAGGGCGGCGGGCACGAGGGCCGCGGCGACGAGCGCCACGGCGAGCCCGGTGGGGACGGGCCGGCCGAGGCTCACCGGGGAACCTGGACGCGCTCCAACGTCTGGCGGAGCACGTCGTCCGCGGTGAGGCCCTCCACCTCCGCCTCGGCCTTCAGGAGGAGGCGGTGGTTGAGGACGCTGGGGCAGACGGCCTTCACGTCGTCCGGGGTGACGAAGTCCGAGCCGTTGAGGGCCGCGCGGGCCTTGGACGCCGCCAGCAGCGCCTGCGCCGAGCGCGGAGAGGCCCCCAGGCGCACGCGCGGGTTGGCGCGCGTCTCGCGGATGAGCTTCACCACGTAGGCGAGGATGGACTCATCGCAGGCGACGCGGGCCGCCTGGGCCTGCAACTCCGTGAGCGTGGTGGCGTCCAGCACCCGAGCCACCTGGGCGACCTTGCCCTCGCGCTGGTGGAAGCCGCGCACCATGTCCAGCTCGGCCTCGGGCGGCGGGTAGCCCACGCGCACCCGCATCAGGAAGCGGTCGAGCTGCGCCTCGGGCAGCGGGTAGGTGCCCTCCAGCTCCAGCGGGTTCTGCGTGGCCACCACGAAGAAGTGGGCGGGCAGCACGTGCGTGGTGCCGTCGATGGTGACCTGCCGCTCCTCCATGGCCTCCAGCAGCGCGGCCTGCGTCTTGGGCGGGGTGCGGTTGATCTCATCCGCCACCAGCACCTCGGTGAAGACGGGGCCCTTCACCAGCTGGAAGGCGTTGTCCTGGGGCCGGAAGACGTTGGTGCCGAGGATGTCGCTCGGCATCAGGTCCGGGGTGAACTGGACGCGGGAGAAGTCGAGCCCGAGCGCGGAGGCCATGCTGCGCGCGGTGAGCGTCTTGGCCACGCCGGGGACGCCCTCGAGCAGCACGTGCCCGCGCGCGAGGAACGCGGTGACGAGGTCCGCCAACACGTGCCGCTGGCCGAGCACGGTGGACTCCAGCGCGGCGGTGAGGCGCTCCAGGGACGAGCCCCCGGTGGCAGGGGTGCGCGCGATTCCCACGGCGGAAGGGGGCGACGTCATGACGCGGGCTTCTCCTTGAGTCCCAGCAGCGTGCCGCCGAGGCTTCCCAGCGCGCCGAGCAGGGCGAGGTACACCCCCATGCTGGGCGTGGAGTTCATGAGGGTCGCGTTGCCCATGGGGGAGGGCACCTCGGTGGCGTCATACGAGAGCTTCATGAAGATGATGCACCAGAGGACGCAGAAGATGGACAGGCCGAGCTGCGCGAGCCAGGGGATGAGCACGTTGAGGCTCGGCATGGACCGGCGCACGCGCACGGCGATGGTGCCCATGACGGCGAGGGCGCCCACGATGCCCACGAGTCCCGAGCTCATCAGCCCGAGGATGTCGCCGTCCGCGGCCGTCTCCTTCCAGGGGAGGAAGGCGGAGAGGACGATCGCCCCCGCGCCGCCGAAGGCGATCCTGTCGGAGAAGCCCAGCAGGCTCACGAAGTTGCGGAAGTCATCCATGACCTCCTCGGGCGCCACGATCTGACTGGAGCCGGTGCCGCTGGAGTCACGGGACGGGGTGAAGCCGACGTCCGCCGGATCGAGCTCGGTCTTCTGCGGGCGCCGGGGAGCGGGAGCCGCCGTACGGGCGCCACTGCCGCCGGGGCGGGGTGGGGCGGAGCGGGTGCCGGGGCTGGACCTTCCGCTCGCGGTGCGCGGGGGCGCGTTGCGGACGATCTCCTCCATGCTCTTGATGTTGGTGGCGTCCTCGTTGGCGACCTCCGGGGCCACGGCGGGCTGTCGGGGGCGTGAGCCGGCGCCGGGGTTGGTGCGGACCGCGGGGCGGGCTCCGGTGCTCCGAGCGCCGGGAGCGGTGCGCACGGGGCGGGACGCGGGGGCCTGCTTGGGGGACGGGGCGGGCCCGGAGCCCGTTACATCGTCCGAGTCCTGGGGGGCGTCCGCCGAGATGAAGGAGGAGTCGATGATGTAGTCGCACGAGGGGCAGATGGACGTGCCATCCGCGACCTGGGTGCCACAGCCAGGGCAGTTCAGGACCGGCGCTCCTTGAGACGGTGAAGCGCCGCGCATCTTCCGGTGCCGGATGGCCCAAGTCAAACGGCTTACGCGCTAACCCCTGGATTTTCGCGGGGAATTGGCCTAGGCGGCAGGCCATGAGCCCTCCGCGCGCCGCCGTGCCTGCCTGTCTGCTCTGGGTCTTCGTGTTCTCGGGGTGTGTCCATTCCGCGCCGCCTGGCGAGCAGGGGGGGACAGGGGCGGAGGTGGCCGTCTGGGAGGATCGCCGCTCGCTGGCGGATGGGCGACTGGTGGCGCTCGCGAGCCGTGGGCCCGTGCCGGAGCGGGTGCGGGCCTTGCGCGCACTCGCCCGCATCCAGGACCTCTCCACACTGGAGGTGGTGCTGGCGGGACTGGGTGCCGCCGAGGTGCCCGTGCGTGACGAGGCCGCCTTCGCCACGGGGGTGCTGGCGCTCGCGTGGGAGCCCCGCACGGACGCGGAGAAGGCTCGCATGACGGAGGCGCTGCTCGCCGCCGAGGCCACGGAGGCGGACGAGGGCGTGCGGCGCACCCTGCTCGAGTCCCTGGGCAAGCTGGCCACGCCGGGCGCGGTGAAGCGGCTCTCGGAGCGGCTGACGGAGGGGCTCCCGGGAGTCGCGGGCCGAGCGGCCCAGGCCCTCGGGGTGGCGGCGCGCCGGGGCACGTCGCTGGCGGACGTGCCGCTGGAGCCGGTGGCGGGGCTGCTGCGGTCCGGCCAGTCCGAGGAGTCGCGTTACGGTGGGGCCTACCTCCTGGCGAGCGTGAAGCGCCCCGAGGCGTTGCCCTTCCTCCGGCGCTGCCTCGGAGATGAGGCCCCGGACGTGCGCGCCCTGTGCGCGAAGGGACTCGGAGACGTGGGCGGACCGGAGGACGCGGTCGTGGTGGGCACGCGGCTGCGGGACGAGGTGCCGCGCGTGACGGTCGAGGCGGCGCGGGCGCTCGCGAAGCTGGCGGCACGGTGCAGCGGGGACTGCACGCCGATGGACCAGCTCCGGACGCTGACGACCCAGGCTTCGCGCGTGGCCCGGGGAGACTCCGCGGTGGGCCATGCGCTGCTCGTGGTGGCGCAGCAGGGCCTTCCCGAGGCGGGGCGCCCGGTGCTGGTGGCACTGCGGCGCGCGCTCCAGGAGGCGGCCCCGAGCGAGGACCTGTGGAACCTCGACTGCCGGTTGGCGGCGGCGCTGGATCGGCAGACGGGGTCGCTCGACGAGGTGCTGCGCTGTGGTGGAGGCCAGGTGCCGGAGGTGCGGCGGCTGGCGCTCGGCCTGCGCGAGGTGGCGCAGTCGCGAGGCAAGGGGGGCGCGAGTGGGGCGGTGCAGTACCTCTCGCACGCGGATGTGCGGGTGCAAGCGGCGGCGCTGGACGCGGTGTCGGCGCGACCCGTGCCCGAGGCGGCCGCGCCCGTGCGCGCGCTCCTCGGCGGGAGCGACCTGGTGGTGGCGGCCTCGGCGGCGAGCACGGCCGGGAAGCTGAAGGACGCGGAGGCGCTGCCCCTGGTACGAGCGCTGGCGGAGCGCGTGCCCCAGGAGCCGGACCTCGCCGACCCGGTGGCGGGTGCCCTGGTGGCGCTGGTGGGGAAGGACGCGGAGCCGGTGCTGCGGACGTGGCTCCAGCACCCGCATGCGAACGTGCGCCGCGCGGCGGGCGAGGCCCTCTCCGAGCTCACGGGTCAGCCCGTGCGTGCCCCGCATGTGGAACTGCCAGCGGACGCGCGCCGCTCCGAGCCCGCTCCGGCGGGCACCTCGCTCACCTTCCGCACCACGAAGGGAGACTTCACCGTCGCGCTGGATGAGGAGGCGCCGCTCACCTCGGGCAACCTCGTGACGCTCGCGCGCCAGGGCTACTTCCGCGGCATCACCTTCCACCGTGTGGTGCCGGACTTCGTCGCGCAGGGAGGAGACCCGCGTGGAGACGGGGAGGGGGGCCCGGGCTACTCCATCCGCTGTGAGATGACGCGTCGGCCCTACCGTCGTGGAGTCATCGGGATGGCGCTGTCGGGGAAGGACACGGGCGGCAGCCAGTTCTTCTTCACCTACTCGCCGCAGCCGCACCTGGATGGCCGCTACACGGCCTTCGGCGAGGTGACGCGTGGCATGGAGGTGGTGGACCGGCTCCTCGAGGGCGACACCCTCCAGGAGGTGGAGGTGTCGCCCCGAGGGGGGTGATTCAGAGGACGACTAGCTGGCGACGCGGTTGGGCACCTTGCCCGGCGTGAAGCCGGCCCAGAGTGCGTTCTCCGCGTTCTCCATGTCCTCGACCTTCTTGCGGATGCGCTGCCACTCGGCATCGGGAATCCGCAGGAAGGCCTCGGCGAGCTCGGGGTCGTACTGCGTCCCCGCGCAGCGCTTGATCTCATCGCGCGCCACGGACATCGGCCGGCCCTTGCGGTACGGACGGTCCGAGGTGATGGCGTCCACCGTGTCGGCGATGGCGAAGATGCGCGCGCCGATCACGATGTCCTTGCCCTTGAGCCCCTGCGGGTAGCCCTTGCCATCCCACCGCTCCTGGTGGTGCAGCACGATGAGCGAGGCCTCGTGCAGGTAGGGCATCTTCGCGAGGATCTTGTAGCCGTACTCGGGATGCTTGCGCATCTCGACCCACTCCTCGGGGGAGAGGGGACCGGGTTTGAGCAGGATGGTGTCGCTCACACCAATCTTGCCGATGTCGTGCAGCAGCGCTCCCTGCTCCACCACCTCGAGCTGCTCGCCCGTCAGGGCGATCTCCTCGCCAATGCGGCGCGAGTAGAGCGACACCCGGCGCGAGTGCCACTGCGTCTCGGTATCGCGGTAATCCAGCGCGCTGATGAGCCCATCCAGCAGCCCATTGGTACGCTCCACCACCATCCGCTCGAGATCGCGGTTGATCGTGGTCAGCTCCGCGTTCTTCTGCGCCACCTCTCGCGTGAGCCGCTCATTGGACTCCACCAACCGGAAGTGCTCGAAGGCCTGCCGTACGGCGCTGGTCAGCTCACTGAGCGACCACGGCTTGCCCAACAGACGAAACACCTCGCCCCGGTTGACTGCCTCCGAGGCCGTACGGAAATCCGCCGCCGCGGTGAGCATCAGCCGTACCGCACGCGGATTCTTCTCGCGCAGGGTGCGCAGGAGCTCCACGCCGTTGAGCAACGGCATCATGAAGTCCGTCAGCACCACCTGGAAACCCTCTTCCTTGGCGGCCTGGGCGGGATCCGAGTGGGTGATGACCTCGTAGCCCTCCGACTGGAGGATCCGCGACAACGCAGCGAGAATGAGCGGATCGTCATCCACCACCAGGATGCGGTCCATTAGAACCAAGCCTCCCGACCCAAGAGGGACGGATGTTAGAGAACCGGGCCGTTATACACGGCTTTCCGCCCAAAGGTCACACCCGCTCCGTGTGGGTCCAACCTTCTTGCTTGCTGCCCAACCTCTTGAAACCTCAGTTGTTTCCACGGGGAAGCTTCCGAGCGCACGCACGAGCCGCTTGCTTGCGCCGCTGGGGGTGGTCTATGGTGCGCCAAGTTGCTGCATTGTGGTGTAACTCCTTGATTTTTGGAGAGTTCTCCGATGCCTAGAGCCTCCGCAGGGCCGGTCCCGGTGGTGGTCATGGGGTTGGGAGTCATCGGGCAGGAGATCGCCAGAGCGACCCAGCTCTCACCCGAGGTGGAGCTGATCGGCGCGATAGACGCCAACCCCCAGCTCGTCGGTCGTCCCCTTTCCGAGGTGATCGGGGTGCCCGGCTTGAAGGGAAAGGTAGCCGGGACGCTGGAGGCCGCGGTGGGCCGACGCCAGGGCGTCGTGCTGCTGCATGCCACGGGCTCGCGGCTGGAGCAGGTGATGGATCAACTGCTCGACGCCTTGAAGCTCGGCCTGCCCGTGGTCTCCACCTGTGAAGAGCTGGCCTTCCCCTTCCTCAAGTATCCCGAGCTGGCCGAGAAGCTGGATCGCGCGGCGCAGAAGGCCGGGGTCGCGGTGCTCGGCACCGGCGTCAACCCGGGCTTCGTGATGGACCGGCTGGTGGCCACCGCGGGCCAGGCCTGCGGTCCGGTGCGCCATGCCACCGTCACCCGTGTGGTGGATGCCCGCACGCGCCGTGAAGCCCTGCAGCGCAAGATTGGCGCGGGGCTCACCGAGGACGAGTTCTTCGCCCTGGTGGACAAGGAGCAGCTCGGCCACGTGGGGTTGGTGGAGAGTGCCGCCCTGTGCGCATTGGGGCTGGGCATGGAGTGCGACGA
>NZ_DASVSO010000558.1:0-8877 GCF_036388035.1 Archangium sp. | reverse complement strand
CCGTCTCGAGCTCGCCGAGCAGCTCCGTCGCCTTCATCTCGGGGATCCACGTGGTGTCGCCGGCCTTCGCCTTGGTGATCGCGGCGTCGAAGGCCGTCCGCAGCTTCGCGGCGAGCTTCGCCTTGGCGCTGCCCGCCGGAGCGTTCTTCATGTACGGCTCCAGCGTCTGGAAGAAGCCCTCGCCCTCGACGAGCTTGATGTAGGCGGTCTCCGGCTTCTCCTTGTTGAAGTCGATGTCGTAGAGCTCGTGGCCGATCGAGTACGCGAAGACGCTCTGCAGCCGGGCATCGAAGCGCTGGACGAAGCGCGCGTAGGTCTCATCGTCCGAGGGCGACGCCAGGGTGTCCGAGTTCTTGGCCTTCAGCGCGCTCTCGATGATGCAGGAGCCCTCCTTGATGAGCGCGAAGAGCTCGGCGCTCAGCGTGGTGAAGTTGTTGCCGTCGCGGCTGGTGGCCAGTCGCGCCAGGCCCTTGCGCCCGGCGTCGTTGTTGCTCGCGCCCGTGCCGAGGTAGCCGAAGGCCTCGTCATAGTGCGCGTAGGACGGCTCGTAGAGTTCCTCCATCACCGACAGGTACAGGAAGCGGTAGACGCCCGCCTTCTGGAAGCGCTGCTTGGCCAGCGACACCTTCAGCTTCGTGTCGGCCATCTTCAGCTCATCGATGGCACCGAGGAAGGCCTTGTCGATCGATTGGCCCACGGCGGCGTCGGGCCCGGAGAAGTGCTTGTCCTCACGCCCCTGCACCTTCGCCTGCAGGTCGGTGCTCGTGGCCTTGTACTTCTCCAGGATGGCCGCGGCCTGGGTGGCCGACCTGGTCGGATCACTCTCCGCCGGGGTGAACAGGGCCATCATCTCGTCGATGGCCGTCAGCCGGTCGTCCTGGGCCTTGTGGTTGTTGACGTCAAAGGCGAGGTAGTCGGCGGTGGTCTCCTTGCACCGCTCGGAGACGGGCTGCTCCGGGGTGGGGGTCACCGGCGTCTCCGGCTCACCACAGCCCGCCAGCAGGGCCACCGACAGGAACATCCCCATTCCGACCGACTTCAGCTGCTTCTTCATGTTCGTGCTTCTCCGTTGAAACCAGGGTTGAGGCGCTCCGGTACCTCCGGAGCGCGAGGTCACTCGCCCGACTCGCGATCCACGCAGCGGCCGCGCAGACAGGTCTTGTCCGAGGTGCAGTGGGCATCCAGCGTGCAGCACACGCCCACGCAGGAGCAGCAGGCGGTGCCCGCGGGCGCGGTGCCAGCGAGGCACTCGGCGGACGCGACGCAGTTGGGCGCATCCACGCACACCACCGCCTTGGGCGCGTTCGACTCGCCGATGTACGAGACCGTGCCGTAGTACGAGTCCACCACCTTGCGGCCCGGCTCCCCCATGTTGGTGTCGAAGTACTCGTACACGCCCGGCCGCGAGAACTGGTAGCGCCAGTAGGAGTACGTCTCGTCCGTCTCGGTGCGGACGTTGTAGGGCTTCACCAGGTTGGGGCTGAAGAGCGCCGCGGGCGACGACAGCGCGGTGACGTTGGTGGGCACGTCGGGCTGGTAGTTGCGGAACTCGACGATCTGCCCCGGCCGCATGGGCAGGCCCCCCGCCGGCTGGATGTCCGCGGGGTTGCTCACCACGTACTGCTGCCCGATGCACGTGGGCGCGATGGTGCGGTAGCGACCGGAGATGATCCGGTTCATGGACACGGAGATGCGGGGATCTCCCTGCGCCGAGTCCTGGACGGGCCGGAAGTCCTCGGGGACGGGGCCCTTGCAGGCGGCGAGCAGGAGCGCGAGGCAGAGAGCGAGACGGGCGCGCATCAGAGGACCTTGTGCGGAGTGGCCGGCGGCGCGGGCCGGTAGTGGAAGAGGACGATGTCGTGGGCGTGCGAGCGCACACGCCGGTCGCACGCGAAGCGCGACACGGGCTCCAGGTGGGGCGCGAGCGCCTCGGCCCCGGGAGCGGTGGAGGTGACGTAGACGTCTGCCCCGGCGGCGGCCACGCGCTCCACCTCGCGGCGGAGCTGCTCGCCCGTGGCCGGACGGCCGGCGCGGTAGTGGGGCACGTAGTGCTCGAAGAGGCGGGCCTCCTCGCCGGTGAAGAGCAGCGTGCCGGCCGGGGGCAGCGTGCGGGACACGTGGGACACCAGGAGCGCCGCGGGCGCGGGCTCGGAGCCCTGGGCGAGCGCCACCGGCAGCATCACCGCCGCGGTCGTCGCGGCCAGGGCCCCGGCCAGGGACAGGTGCACCCGAGGGGTCCAGGCCCGGGCGAGGACCGCCCCGCCCACCGCCACCAGCAGCGCCAGCGCGAGCACCACCGGCAGGGCATGGCGCGCCTTGAGCAGGTTCTGCCCGAGGAACATCCACGCGCCATAGGGCAGGCCGAATGCCAGCGCGAGCCGAGCCACCCGGCGCTCACCGGTGGACAGGGCCCCACGCAGCGCCGCGCGGACGAGCGCCACCAGCGCGCCGGAGAAGCCCAGGGCCAGGAGGAAGCGCGCGACGCGCAGGGCCACGGAATCACCGTGCGGACCGGGCCACGGCAACCCGAGGCCCGCGGCCACGATGTCGAAGCCGAGGTGCTCCAGCCGCCAGCCGAGCTCCGGGCGCACGGCGACGGTGCCGCCCCACTCGCCCGCGTGGCCGCCCAGGAAGCCCGAGCCGATGCGCAGCAGCTCCGCCGGGCCCGTGAGCGCCACCATCGGGAGGAGCCACGCCACCACGCCGAGCCCGCCGCCCGCGAACGCCGCCAGCCGCCGGCCGGGAGGCACCACCAGGGCCAGGCCCAGCAGCGCCGGGAGGAACGAGGGCCGGGCCCCGAGCGCCACACCGGCCACCGCGCCCGCGAGCACCGCCGCCCGAGGCGCGGAGTCGCCCGCCGTCAGCACGGCGCAGGCCGCGAGCACCAGGAGCGCGAGGCCCGCCCCATCCGAGCCGGGGGTCGCGCCGAAGAGGACGGGAAGGGGCAGGAGCGCCACCAGGGCCACGCCCACGAGCGCCCCAGCCGCCCCGAGGTACGGCCGCAGGACGAGGCCCAGCAGGCCAATGGCCACCGCCCCGAGCACGAGGCCGGGAAGGGCCAGCGCCAGCACCTCGGGGGCTCCCGCGGCCGAGGCCAGCCGGGCCATGGCCACGTACACCGGGTAGCCCGGGAAGTGCGGCGCCTGGGCGGCCAGGTCGAAGCCGTGGAGCGAGCGCGCGAAGTTGACCGCGTCCAGGTCCGGCAGGAGCCGGGGCAGCGCGAGCACACGCGCCGCCACTCCGGCCCCCCCCAGCAACGCGACGGCGCTAGCGAAGGCCCGGGGCGACATCGTCCCCTGCCCCGCTTCCGACGTGCCGCCTGACGGGTGAATGATTTTGAAAGTCATTCTCAAAAACCGATGACGTTGAAATACTACGGCCCCCGACAGGTGGTCAAGCCAAGGCCGCTGCTGGCGCGCCTGGGCCATCCGTGGGACAGAGGGCGGCCATCATGCTGAGTGCCCTGCTGGTGGTCCTGGCCGTTGCACCCGCTCCACAGGTCTGCACCGAGACGCGTCCGATGATGGGGACGACGGTGACGGTGACGCTGGTAGGAAGCACGCCCGAGAAGGCGCGAGCGGGCTTCGACGCGGCCTTTGGCGCCTTCGAGCGCGTCAACCAGGTAATGAACGAGTGGCGCCCGGACAGCGAGCTGTCGGCGGTGAACCGCAAGGCGGGAGACGGGGAGCTGGTGGCGATTCCCGAGGACCTGTGCGCGGCGCTGCGGCGCGGGGTGCGGGGGGCGGAGCAGACGGGAGGGCTCTTCGATCCGACGTGGGCGGCCCTGCGAGGCATGTGGCGCTTCGGGACGGAGCTGACCCCTGCCCTGCCGGACCCGGCCGAGCTGAAGAAGCGCTGCGAGCTCATCTCGTACAAGGACCTGGAGTTCGCCCCGGCGGGTGACGGTGGCGAGCCCGGGTGCGAGGTGCGGCTGAAGCGAGCGGGGATGCAGCTCGGGCTGGGAGGGCTGGCGAAGGGCTGGGGGGTGGACGAGGCGGTGAAGAAACTGCGGGGGTTGGGCTTCAAGGACTTCTTCGTGCAGGCCGGGGGAGACTTCTACGCGGGGGGGAAGAAGGCGGGCGGACCGTGGAAGGTGGGGATCCGGGATCCACGAGGCGAGCGGGACAGCGTGTTCGCGGTGCTCGAGGTCTCCGACGCGGCCTTCTCGACGAGCGGCGACTACGAGAACTTCTTCGTCCTGGACGGCAAGCGCTACCACCACATCATCGATCCGCGGACGTGCTACCCGGCGACGGCGTCACGCTCAGCGACGATCCTCGCACCGAGCGCGGTGGACGCGGAGGTGCTGACGAAGTCCGTATTCATCCTCGGAGCCAAGGAGGGACTGGCGCTCGCGGAGAAGTTTGGAGCCTCCGCGGTGGTGGTGACTGCGGACAATCAGGTGGTGGTGTCACCCAAGCTGGAGAAGAAGCTGAAGCAGCTGAGGACCCCGATTCCGTAAGGAATAGCCGGCTTCGTGATACGCTCACGCAGATGAGCATGCCGACCACAGCCTGAAAGGCAGGACAAGGAAATGATGTCGCGTCATCTCGCGATACTGCTCGCTGCAGGGAGCGTCTTAGGATGTGCTACCGGCGGGCAGCCAAAATTCTGGCGCGATCCTGATGGCCGCATCATCGTGACGGGACCGATGTTAGAACCCGCTGACAACTTGGAGACGCTCGCGCCGCAGTTATGTGAAACGGTCCGAAATATGCCCGGTGCGAAAGCTGGGCATCAACGTGGCGGACAAGAATACTGCGGAGCCATCTACCAGCGACCTGGGGACACGCGGTTCTTCGCAAGTCACCCTTCATCGCTTGGGCCTCCCTTGGATCTACCCGGTGGGCGGAAGGCCTGCTTTCCACCAGCTGCGATCAGTGACTCGGAAGCACCGGAAAGCAAAATCTACGCTGACTATCATAGCCATCCTGGGGTCTCGAGGTTCTCACCTGAAGATCTACAGGCACGTCGTCAACGCTTTTACTTCCGGGTGATGTTCAACCCCATTTGTGAAATTTTTTTGTATGACTTTCCGGCCCGCACGGTTTTCCAGCTCCAAGACGGAAAATTCGTCCCCACCAAGCAGGTAACGGACGACTTCCGCGGCGAATAGCCAACTCCATGACTCACACATCGAACCAGCTCGGTGTCTCGCCAACGAAACGCCTGCCTCCAAAAGGAGCACCGATGAAGCGAATTGGCCTGGGAATCCTGATGATTGGTCTTTCCGGATGTATTCACATCCATCGGAAGGCACCAGTTGCGTCTCCCGAGATCGCTGCGCGAACTCAGTTCCCAGAGTGGGGCAAAGACGCGACGACAGTCACCGGGCCACAGCTCAAAGCGCTCCAAATTGCGATGGATGATTTCCGACCGGTAGGCAAGGGTCCATCCAACAACGCTGATGCATGGGCGCGCTGTCTGCAGCGCATCGAGAACTACGACGCCTGGGTCAAGAGAGGTGAAGGGACGACCTTCATCCACTTCACGCCCAAGGAAGACGAGCGCTGCGGACTTGAGCCCCTTCCTGTCGATGCCGGCGCGAGCTATGCCATCAACGACGAGGGGGTGATTCTCAAACGAGAGTAATCAACAGACCCGCATCCACGGACTGGAGCAGCTCGCCCTCCAGGCCTCGACTCACGGTCGGTGGCCGGAAGGTCCGCGCCGCATAGGCGTCCTCGGGACGGTGCGTGTCCTCCAGCGACGCCATGAAGAGCGAGTCCTCCCCCAGCGCCGTCACCAGCCGCGAGAGCACCACCTCCAGCGCCGCGTCTCCCTCGGGCGCGTCTCCCAGCGAGAGCTGCTGGCCCTGGTCCTCGCAGTCCTCCTCCACTCGGAGGATCAGCCCCACCACAGGCCCCTCGCGCCGCACTGAGGGTGAACCGGTTGGTCCCGCGACCGGGCCTCAGGCATGCTGCCCGGGGCATGCGGACCGCCCCTTCACTCCTGCGCGTAGCCCTGGTCTTGAGCTTCGCCCTTCTCGCCGCGTGCGCCACCTCGCGGGCTCAGCTTTCGGCCGAAGAAGGGCCGCAGATACAGGCTTCGACAGGCACTGCCCAGGGCTCGCCCCCTCCCACGAGCGCGCCCCAACGGATGAGGGGGACCACACCTGTCGCTGGCCAACAAGCACGGGCAACTGCGGGTGGTTTCACCTGGGCTGAACCCCTGCCCGTGCTCATCCAGGCATTGTCCGGAGGCCGGCTGCGGCTCTCCTTCCCTGCCTCGGCGCCCCACCCTGATTTGGAGAAGCTGAGCGTGGCGGAGATACGCCCGCTGCTCGTAGCCTTCGACTCCTTTCGGCCACGGGCCAGCCATCGGCTGCGACTGATGCGGGAGTCCCCGGGAGCGGTCGGTTCGGGTCAGGGGCTCGCCGCCCCGTGGGAGTTGCGCCTGCGCGAGGACTTCTTCTCCCAGTTCGGACCCGCGGTCCTTCCCGTACCCGAGTCCCTGGAGGCGAGCCGCCTCTACCTCGCTCTCAAACTCTCTACTCGCTACATGGATGAGGGGATCCGCGAGGCCGCCCAGGAACTCTTCAGCGCCCCCGCCTTCCTGGCCAGCGTCTCGCTCTCGGTGCTGGTGTACTTCGCGGCATGGCTGGCCCCGGAGCCCCTCTTCTCCAAGGCCTTCGCCGCCGCGCTCACCGTGCGCCTGTCTCTGCTGGTGGGGCTGGTGGAACTGAGCCACCTGGCCATGGCGTGCTTGCGCCTGTACCAGGAGGCCGAGGCCGCCACCACACCTCAACAACTGGAGGCAGCGTCCGAGCGCTTCGGCAAGTCGCTCGGCGGTACGCTCCTACGTGTGCTGGTGGTGGTGGCCAGTCTCGGGGTGCCCCAGGTGCTCCCCAAGGTGCCCGAGGACGGCATCTGGACTCTGCTGAGTCCCTTGCGTCATGCGCCCACGGGCGGACCGGGACTGGAGTCCATCACCATGGCCCATGTGGTGGCAGACGGCACACTGCTCTTCACCGGGGTAGCCGCAGGCACCTCCGCCACGTCTTTTTGCGGCGAGCTCACCACCTGCGCGGTCATGGATGACGTAGGCGGTGGCCCGAGGCTCTCCACCCGTTATGGTAAACCCCATACACGTCAGAACCCTCCGCACAACGAAGCCATTGAGAAGGAACTTGCCGGGCGTGAGGCAGCCGGACACACCGATTTGAGGAAGAACAGGCCGCAGTTGAACGCCGAGGGCAAACCCCTTGACGACCCGGCACTGGCGCGAGGTGTTCGCTTCCGCAAGCCGGATGTTTCCTCGGTCCGACCTGATGGTGTGCGGCATAACACCAACTATGTTTCCAACCCTCGGGACATGCAGCGTGAGTTGGAGGCCTTCGAGGCCATGCTGCGGGCAGACACGTCGGCCATCCACGAGCTGTACCTGCTCGACGGCACCCTGGTCCGACGCTACGTACCTCCAGGCGTCAGCTTTCCCTGGATGGGTAGGTGAGAGAGATGGCTCACGGGACAGACATGGAGCAATTGCGAGATGAGTTGGTGGACGCATGCGCTCGGGGGGAGGAAGACCGGGTACGCGCACTGGTGACAAGACTGGGTGAGCAGCCCCGCCAGGCGAGATCCCTGCTGGAATCCATGTTGGAGGAGCCTGATGTCCACGCGCGGCAGGCAGCGGCCTTTGGTCTGGGTGAGCTTGGCGGCACGGCCAATACCAGACTCCTGGAACAACAGCTCGCGAGAGAGGAGGCTCGCGGCGACTACGACGGAGAGTCCGTCGTAGAGGCCATTGTCAGGGCTCTGGGACACATCAAGGAGGAGAGCGTACGGGCGACCCTTGTACGCAGGCTGGAGAAATTGGCCGCGGGCCAGCCAGCGCCTGGGGATGTGTTTTCGGTGGTGCACGCCCTTTGGAGGAGGCGCCACCCGGCACTGCTTCCTGTCGTCCGGCGGAGCCTGGAGAGGCTGGCGCCCGCACGCTACAAGAGCCTGCAGGGCCTGCTCGTGCTCTTGGAGAAGACGCCTGAAGAGCTTCGCTCCTGGGCCCTCGACCCATCCATTTCCGTGGAGCACAAGACGGGCGTCATCACGGTCATGGAGGAGGACCTGCCAGGTGAACTGCTCCCGACTCTCCCCTCATTCATTTCCACGGCCCTCACCTTGCTCGAAACCACGGCAGGCCAGCGAGATGAACGAGAGCCCGTCGCGTACTACTGCGAGTGCCTCGCTTCACTGCTGCTGCGGCACAGGGAGCAAGTCATGCCCGTGCTCTCCGAGGAGGTTCGCACCAGGCTGCGCGAGCTGGCGCGGAAGCTGATTGTAGCCACCGCTCCCAACAGCTCACTTCGAGCCGCGGTACTGCTCCAGCTCATCGGACAGAGAGCGGACGCAGCCCTTATCGAAGCACACCGCCCGGCAGAGCCGACACTGGCCAAGGTCTTCGACGATGCCGCACAAGCACTACGTCACCCTCGGAAGAAGTGACGCCTCTTCATCCCTCAATCAAAGAGGCCCTGCAGGTAGAAGCGGCCGTCCCGTGCGTCACGGAACACCCAGGCCGGTCCCAGTCCCTCGAAGTGCACGCGGTAGTAGTCGCGGCTGTACGGTTTCGCGTCCCACCAGTCCCCGCTCAGCCGCTCCGGGCCCACCAGCGCCGTCACCCGGCGTCGTCGGCCCCCGAGCCTCGCCGCGAGCAACTCCCCCGAGGCCGTCACCTCCACGTCGATCGGGGTGGGCCTGCTCAGCACCCGTGAGGGCCGCTCCCGCAGCACTTCCGGTATCGGCTCCGCCTCCTCCACGGACTGGAGCAGCTCGCCCTCCAGGCCTCGACTCACGGTCGGTGGCCGGAAGGTCCGCGCCGCATAGGCGTCCTCGGGACGGTGCGTGTCCTCCAGCGACGCCATGAAGAGCGAGTCCTCCC
>NZ_DASVSO010000557.1:0-1678 GCF_036388035.1 Archangium sp. | reverse complement strand
GGCGTGGGGAGTGGAGCCACAGGCGGTGGTGGGGCAGGGAGTCGGGGAGTACGTGGCGGGGGTGGAGGCGGGAGTCTTCAGCCTGGAAGAGGGGCTGAGGCTGGCGGTGGGCAAGCCGGGACAGGCGGGGCCGTACGCGGTGCCGAGGCTGTTGCTGGTGAGCGCGGAGAGTGGGACGGCGCCCGGAGCGGAGGCGAGCCAGGAGGACTACTGGAAGAAGCCCCGGGGGCAGCGGGCCGCACGGTGGGACGAGGCCGAGAAGGCGCTCGAGGCCCACGGCGTGGAGGTGCGCCTGGAACTCCGAGCGGAGTGGCCTCGTGTCCTGGAAACGCTGGGGGCCCTGTACGTGAAGGGCGTGGAGGTGGACTGGGCTGCCTACGACGCCCCCTATGGGAGGCGTCGGGTCACCCTGCCCACCTATCCCTTCCAGCGTCAGCGCTACTGGCTCACGCCGGCGAGTGAGCGTCGCCCTGTTGCTCGGTGAGGTTGAGCACCAACTGGCGCACTTCCTGACCGTTGAAAGGCTTTCGCAGCTCCTTCAGCAAGTGGGACTGGCCGAACTCCTTGAGCATCGACTCCCAGGAGTAATCGGAGTAGGCCGAGCAGAGCACCACCCGTATCGAGGGAGCCACCTGTCGCAGACGCCGGAGTGTCTCGGCGCCGTTCCAGCCGGGGGGCATCCGGTAGTCGAGGAAGACCAGCGAGTAGGTCTGGCCCGTCTCCAGGGCCGCCCGGACCTTGGAGAGACCCTCCTGCCCCTGGAAGGCCGAATCCACTTCGAACTCCGGATCGCTGGAGGAATCGCCGCGAGAGGGATTGGCGCCGAAGAGTGCCTCTTCCAGCAGGTCGAGATCATCCTGACCCTTGCGCTGCTCCGAGCCGAGGATCCGGCGAAAGTCCGTGTGGATGGCCTCGGAATCGTCGATGACGAGGATCCGCCTCTTGTTGTCACAATTGCTCATTTCGTCTCCTGGGCCGGGTGAAAGGGAATCTCGAGTGTGAAGGTGGCGCCTTTGCCAGGACCGTCACTGTGGACGGACAGCGAGCCGCCCACTTCCTGGGCCGCCAGGGCACTGGAGTGCAGGCCGAAGCCGTGCCCCTCTTCACGAGTGGTGAAGCCATACTGGAAGATGCGCGTGAGCATGTCCGGTGCGATGCCCATGCCGTTGTCATGGATGGCGATGCGGACGTGGTCCGTGGGCAGGCGCTCCATCTTGATGCTCAGGAGCCGCTCGGCCACGGGCACATCATCCATGGCGTACTTGGCGTTGCTGACCAGGTTCACCAGGATCATCAGCAGCTTGTTCTTGTCCGTCAGCACGGGCGGCAGGTCCACCAGGTGGCGTTGAATCTTCACCTGATGGCGGGTGAGCCCGGCCGCGTTGATGCGCAGGGAGTCCTCCACCAGGTCCGCCAGGTTGACCGACTCGTGGACTCGGGGCGTCCGGGCGTAGTTCTGTTGCACCTTGACGATGTCGCCGATGTGCTCGGTGTAGCGGCCCACGTCCTCGAGCAGCGTGATGACCTCCTGGCGATCATCCACGAGGTTCTGCCCGAGCTTGTTGAGGAAGGGCATGAGGTGGCGACCGCGCTCGTCCTGGGAGAGGAAGGTGGGCAGGTCACCCTGGCGCTCCTGGAGCATGTTGGCCACGCGGCCCACGTGCTCCAGACGCATGCC
>NZ_DASVSO010000556.1:0-9643 GCF_036388035.1 Archangium sp. | reverse complement strand
TATGGCGAAAGCGTATCGGCTCGGTGACTGCTCCAAATCTCTTCAGCCCACTGCAGCTGCGCGATGTGCACCTGCGCAATCGCATCGGCGTCTCGCCGATGTGCCAGTATTCGAGCGAGGACGGTTTCGCGAACGACTGGCACTTCGTCCACCTGGGCACCCGGGCCGTCGGAGGCGCGGGCCTGGTGATGACCGAGGCCACCGCGATCGAGGCCATCGGGCGCATCTCGCCGCAGGACCTCGGCATCTGGAAGGACGAGCACGTCGCGCCGCTCGCGCGCATCGTGCGCTTCATCCACGAGCAGGGGGCCGTGGCCGGCATCCAGCTCGCGCACGCGGGGCGCAAGGCGTCCACGGCGCAACCCTGGAAGGGCGGAGCGCCCATCGCCCCGGAAGTGCCCGGTGGGTGGAAGCCCGTCGGCCCGAGCCCCCTTCCCTTCGACCCGGAGCACACGGTGCCGGAGGCCCTCGATGACAAGGGCATCCAGCGCGTGCTGCGCGCCTTCGTGGAGGCCACCGAGCGCGCCCTGGCCGCGGGGTTCCGCCAGGTGGAGGTCCACGCCGCGCACGGCTACCTGCTGCACGAGTTCCTCTCACCGCTCTCCAACCAGCGCACGGACCGCTACGGCGGCTCGTTCGAGAACCGCGTGCGGCTCACCCGCGAGGTGGTGCAGGCCGTGCGCAAGAAGATGCCCGAGGAGCTGCCGCTCTTCGTGCGCTTCTCCTGCACCGACTGGGCCGAGGGAGGCTGGACGCTGGAGGACTCGGTGGCCCTCGCGAAGCTGTTGAAGCAGGACGGCGCGGACCTCATCGACTGCTCCTCGGGAGCCCTCGTGCCCGGGGTGAAGATCCCCGCCGGGCCGGGCTACCAGACGCCGTTCGCCGAGCGCATCCGCAAGGAGTCCGGCATCGCCACCGGCGCGGTGGGCTTCATTCGCGACGCCTTCCAGGCCGAGCACATCCTGCGCACGGAGCAGGCGGACATCGTCATCCTCGCGCGCGAGCTGCTGAGAGATCCGTACTGGCCCCTGCACTCCGCGCGCGAGCTCCACGCCCAGGCGACGTGGCCGCCGCAGTACGAGCGCGCGGCGGACTGAGGCTCACTCGGACTCAGGGAGAGGGCACGAAGCGCACGTCCACCCAGTAGTTGGCTTCCTTGTACGAGCTCGCGGGGAAGCCACCTCCCGACTGGTAGACGAAGACGCCGTTGCCTCCCACGCTCGCGCTGCCGGGTGCCGTCAGGTTGCCGCTGACGACGGCATTCGTGAGCCCGTAGGGATCGCGCGCGAACTGCCCGTTCGACGAGTAGTAGGACGCCACATAGGTGGCGCCGGCGGAGATGGCGATGGGCGTGGGGAGCGACACCTCCTGCCAGCCAGGAACGCGGCCATCCGTCACCGGCACCGAAGCCAGGAGCGAGCCGCCGCTGGTCCAGAGCCTGGCCACGTAGCCGCTGGCGTTGCCCGTCCCCCGGTAGAACCGGAGGGCGGTGATGGTGCCGGCGACGTTGCTCCGGAACTTCACGCCAATCTCCACGGCGCGGGTGTCCGGCTCCACGGCGGTGCCCGGGACGCGGTCGCCGAAGAGGCTCTGGCTCCACGGCAGGGTGAGGGTGGCCACCACCGGGCGGTGGTCCGACTGCGAGGAGGCCCCGACGACGCTCGCCAGGACGGGCGAGGTCCACCCGGAGCCGAGCATCAGGTAGTCGATGCGCCGGGTTGGAAAGCCCGCGTCGTGGGTGTAGCCACTGCCCGAGCCCCCGCGCGTCCAGGCATCGGTGAGTTGTTGAAGCAGGCTCGTGATGCCGCTCTCCGAGGGCGAGGCATTGAGGTCTCCCCCGAGCAGGGCCCACGGCTTGCCTGAGAGGGCCGCCTTGACGTCCGCGGCCTGGTTCAGCCGCTCCGTCGAGCCGGTGGTGCCGAAGTGGGTGACGCCCACGGGGATGACGTGCGCGGCGTCCAGTTCCACCTCCATCAGCGCCAGGATGCGCTGCTCCGCGGCGGACCGGAGCGGGATGCGCTGCGAGGTGCGGATGGGGTAGCGCGACAGCAGCGCCACACCGTACTGGCCCGAGTCGTAGCTGAGCAGCGCGGGCTGGAAGGAGTAGTACATCCCCGTCAGCGCGCCGAGCCGCGCGGCCTGGTCCACCTTGCCCGAGCGGGTGGTGAGGACGTCGACTTCCTGGAGCGCCACGAGGTCCGGCGACTGGGCCTTGATGACGCTCGCGATGCTCTCCAGGCTGCTCAGCTCGCCGTGCTTGATGTTGTAGGTCATGAACCGCAGACCGCCACCGGGCGTGAGGGCCTGGGCGCTCTCACCGGGGGTGAGCGCTTCGGTGGAGGACTCGGGCGGGGCGCAGCCGGCGAACACGGCGGCCAGCGCGAGGGCGAGGACGAAGAAGCTTTGACGGCGCATGAGGGGCTCCTGGGGAGGCCTGAAGCTATCCCCGCTGGAGCCCAGTTTGTACTGAATTCACCGATTTACCTGACTCTGAATGACACTCTGGCAGCGAGGAGCAACAGGGCGGAGTCCTCCCAGGTACGCTGCATGCGTGTTGCCGCACGACCCTTCCAGGGGGCTGCTCATGCCGCGTACTGCTCGGGTTCGACTGGCTCCGCCACTCCTCGTCGCCGCGGTCCTGTCCCTCGCCTGTGAGAAGAAGAGCGCGCCGCCACCCGTACCGCTGGCCGAGCATGGCGGCTACAAGCCGCTGTCCACCCGGAATCCCTCCCGGATGCAGGCGCTGAGGCAGGAGATCGCCGCGGCCTTCGCGGACGTGCCCTACCCTGGGGATGACGCCCTCGTGGATGGCGACAATCCCTATGATCTGGAGAGCGTCGCGCTCGTGGAGGCCTTCAAGGGCAAGCACTGGAAGCAACTCACGCCGCGAGAGCTGCGCTACAACGAGCTCGCCTTCCTGAGCCGCGAGGCGCTCCAGTTCTACCTGCCCGCCTATCTCATCGGCTCGCTCTATGACTACGGCGAGACAACCTATGGAGACATCCTCCCCTCCACGGTGTTGTCGCTCCTACCACCGGACGGAAACACCGCTGAAGACCAGATGCTGCGACAGCGCGAGCTGAAGCGGTTCGCGGTGTTCACTCCGCCCCAGAAGCGAGCCATCCGCTCCTTTCTCGAGTACGTCCGAGACGAGTTACCCGAACAGGGCGATGAGCCACGGAAAGCACTCGAACTGTACTGGGGCAGGAATTGATGAGTCCTCACGGAGAGCCAAGGATGAGCGGACACGGACGGCGCCAATCCTTGCTGTCGCTGCTCCTGGCCTCGGCACTTGTGCTTTCCTGCGAATCCTCCGACGAATCTCCCTCGGGAATGAAGCCACCAGGAGATTGCACACCCGAAGAGCACAGCCAGCTCCGAGATGCCGTGGACACGGAGTGCAAACGGATCCCCAGCAAATGCATCTCCCTCCAGAGTTGTGCCGTATTACGCGCCAATTGGCTCCAGACCCAGCAATGCATCCGTGCGCGAGCAACCATCATGAACAAGTGCTTTCGCGGTGGCGATGAACGCCATCAGCTAGCACGGAGCAGCGTCCAGGCAGGCGCGGATAAGTGCTGGCGTTACATGGAAGAAAAGAAGTGCCCCCTGCCCGAGTGCACTCCATGAATCTCCCCAGAATCGAAATATTGAAGCAGGAGATTGAAGCGGCCTTCACGGACGTTCCCTATCCGGGAGATGACCGCATTGCGTACAGCAACATCGATTTAGATGGGTCCCGGCTCGCGGCGGCATTCAAGGGAAAGCACTGGAAGGAGCTGACACCGCACGACCTGCACTGGAACGAGCTGACTTTTCTGAGCCGCGAGGGTTTTCAGTATTACCTCCCCGCCTATCTGTTCGCCGCACTGGAGGGCCATGACGGAACCTTGTACGAGGACATCCGGCCCCTCACGATCTACGGGCTGCGGCTCATCGATGAAGACACACCGCAGAACCGCCGCCTGCGCGAATCGCAACTGAAGGAGTTCGGGGTCTTCACCCCCGCCCAGAAGCGCGCTATCCGAGCCTTCCTCGAGTACGCCCGTGATGAGTGGACGGACGAGTTCCCGGATGGGGACTCACCGAAGCAGGCACTCGAACGCTACTGGGGACAGGACTGGAAGTAGCGCCTACCGCCCGCCCTTGCGGACGGAGATCTCCACAACGAAGTCCGGGCCCCGTTCCGCGTTGCTCTCGGCCCGCTCCAGCACAGCGGGTCGGTCGTCACCGGTCCACAGGCCCAGCAGGTCGTAGGTCATCCACTGCGCCAGCGAGCGCGCCACCCGCTGCGCTCCCTCGCGGGGCACCGTCGAGAGCGACTCCTGCGCCTCCATCAGTCCTCGCACCAGCCGCGCGGGCACCATCCAGCACTCGGCGCGCAGCGACGGCGGCACCAGGAACAGGCAGTAGGAGGACTCCGTCTTCCCGAGCAGCTCGTCCACCTGCTCCCGCCCGAGCCGGAGGTTCGGCGCCCACTGCCCTTCCCCTCGCCGCTCCAGCTTCCGCGCCTGCACCAGCACCGCCCGCTTCGTCGTGAGGAAGGAGTCCACCTCCACCTTCAGCACGAACGCCAGCTCCACCCCGGCGGGCCGCGGGTTCTCCGGGCTCGTCTCTCCCTCCACCGGCGCGCGAGTCCTCCGGTACTGGAGGTCCAGCTCCAGCGGCACCGGCTGGCCCTGCGAGAGCAGGATCGACAGGTCCGAGCGGATGCTCTCGAACTCGTGCTTCAGGTCCTCCAGCAGCCGTGTGACGAGCTGGGCCTCGTCCTCCCGGAAGTGCTCCGGGTAGCGCGCGGAGAAGTCGCGCTCCACGCGACTGAACGCCCCCAGGAGCAGCTCCTCCAGGTCCCGGTCCCGCAGCCACGTCCTGCCCCCGCCGAGTCCCATCGTCCCCGAGGCGCGCAGGTGGCGCAGGGCCCCCGTCAGCGTCGCGGGCGTCGCCGGCTCGGACGAGGCCTCCGCCCCGGCCGCCAGCCAGGCGTTGATGGCTCGCACGCGGAAACGCACGCGCGTGGACGGGTGCTCGCCCAGGCGGCGCAACTGGCGCCGATCCGTGGACGTCTTCACCAGCGACAGCGTCACCAGCTCCGCCTCCGAGGCGGCCGCGTCCGGGGCACACCACAGGAAGAACTCGATCGCCGCCTTCCGCAGCACGGGCTTCTTCGCGAACCGGCGGGTGACCTCCTGCCTCCACGCCGTCAGCTCGTCCGCTCCGGGCCGGCGCTCCGACTCGACGCGCGGCCACAGGTCCGCGCACTCCTCGGCCAGCCAGGACAGGGTGTCCGCCACGGGCAGGGCACGCACCCGCTCGCGCGCCCGGTTCCTGCGCTCGAAGGCATCCTCCGAGCCCTGGCGCAGCGCCACCCGGAAGAGGCGCTCCTCGAGCCACAGCAGCACGAGCGCCAGTCCGGGCTCGTCCTCGGGCTTCAGCCGCTCCCAGCACTTGTCCGCCACGAGCCGGTGCCGGTCGAGTTCCTTGTCCTCGTGGAGGCTGACCACCAGCGCCTGCAGGGCGCCGCGCAGGCCCTCCACCGGGGCCTCGAAGTACGCCAGCAGCTCACTGAGGTTCTCGATGACGGCCAACGCTCCTCCCTCTTCGAGGTTCCTGGCGAGCAGCAGGCTCGCCCGCGAGCACCACCGGGCCTCGCCCTTGCCCTGCGCGTAGCACCCCAGGAAGCCGCGCAGCTCGCTCCGCCCCTGGGGCGAGGCCACCATCTGGAAGAGCTTCTCCTCGAGGATGTCGCGGCACTCGCGCCAGGGAATCCTCGCCGCTCGCTCCCGGATGAAGCCCACCAGCTTGTCGCGGCCCTCGCGCAGGTACGGCAGCAGCGCCCGCAGCTGGTCGAGCCGCCCGATGACGCGCCGCTCGGAGCCGAGGAGCACCTTCAGGTCCAGCTCCACCGTCTCGTTGAAGCGCAGCACCTTGCCGTCGAACGTGCAGCGCACGCCGCTCACGAGGGCCGCCAGCTCCTCGGGGTGGCGCTTGAGGTAGCGGGTCAGCACCTTGGAGAGCTCGGCGTCCACCTCGCGCACGAGCGGCGCCACCGCCTCGCCCTGCCCCTCCCCCTTCAGCGCCTGGACGAGCTGCTCCTGCCGCGAGGTGAGTCGCTGGAGCAGCTCCCTCGGCGGCTCCGAGTAGGGCCACAGCAGCTCGCCGCAGTGGGCCAGCAGGAACAGCAGCTCACCGGGAGACCGGGAGCCGGAGTCCAGCCGGGACCACGTGGCCGCCTGGGCCAGCTCGCGCTCGTCCAGCGTGGCGCTCCGCACCCACTCGGCGAGCCGCTCCGTCCACTGGGGACGCGAGCTGAGCACCGCCTCGGGGCTGGAGCCAGCCACCTGCTCGTAGAGCGCCTGGATGGAGTCAGGCCACCTGTCGTTGCCGGGAAACACTCACCGCCCTGCTACCACAGCTAATGACGCGACGGGCGGGTCCAAACGCGGCTGGTACTCGCTGGCCAGCTGCTCCACCTCTGCCGCCAGCCGCTCGCCCTCGTGGAGCAGCAGGGCCTTGAGCCGCACGCGGCTGCCCAGGGTGAAGAACACGGACACGTCCCGCAGCAGCACCAGCCACCGCTCGGAGAAGTACAGGGTGAAGAGCGCCAGCAGTGGCACTCCCGCGCCGACGGTCAGCCCCAGCGCCGGCCCGCGCCACAGCCACGCCCCCACCGTCAGCGCCGCCCACCACACCAGCGACATCACGAAGGCCGCGAGGAACTTCACCGTGGCCTGCACGTCCAGCTCGGCCTTGCGGCTCGCCCAGCGCGGGAAGAGGTACGGCACGTAGAACAGCCCGAGCCCCACCGCGAACAGCGGCATCCCGAACACGAGCAACAGCAGGTTCTTCAGCGCGAAGCGCGTCACCGGGCCGGGCTGGTACTCCAGCGCCAGGTCCGTCGGGTCCGCGCGCACCAGGCTCAACCGGCGCTGGAAAGACATCAGCTCTCCGCGCATCCGCTCGAAGCGCTCGGGCTGCTCGGAGCGGAAGAGCTCCAACCCCCGCGCCCAGTGCCGCAGCCGCTCGGGGTCCATCTTCTCCTTCTGCCGGAAGGCGTAGAGCTGCTCAGCGAGCTGGATGAGCGGCAGGTCCTCCCACTTGCCCAGGTTGAGGGTGACGGACTTGAGCCCCTCGGCGACGCGTTCGGTGAGCTTGCGCACCGACTCCCCCTCACTCGCCCCGTCCGCCGGGAGGAAGTCCCGCACCTCGATGGGCGCGCCCACCTCGATGAGCACCTCGCTGCGGAAGAGGTTCTTGTCCGCGTACGTGAGACCCACCGGGACGATGCGCACGGGCGCACCCTGCTTCGCCGCCCCGAGCGCGATGCGCGCCGCCCCCGTCTTCAGCTCCGCCAGGGAGGGCTCCGAGTGGCTCTTCCCCTCGGGAAAGAGGGTGATGGCGCGCCCCGACACCAGCGCGCCGCGCGCCGCGTCCAGCGTTCCCTCGTTCTTCCCCATCTGCGAGGGGTCGTCCTGCTTGCGGTACACCGGCAGCGCCCGCAGCCCCTTGAGCAGCCAGCCGATGACGGGCAGGCGGAAGAGCGGCTCCTTCGCGAGGAACGTCACGTGCCGGCGCGTGAGGATGAACACCAGGGCCGGGTCGATGAGCCCGTTGGGATGGTTGCCCACGAACATGACCGGGCCCTCGGGCTCGGCCGCCGGGGCATTCACCTTCACCCGGTAGAAGAGCCGAAGCGCCAGGGCCACCACTGCACGCACGAAGCTGTAGAACACGCGTGCAGTGTACACCGGGTGGCGCTCGGGGAAGACCCGCCCCCCTGCCGGCTGGGGGAGCGCCGGGACTACTCCTTCCGGGCGATGACTCCGCAGGCCACGCGGCCGCCCGAGTTGCCCGCGGGGTCCGTGACGAGATCGTCCTCCCCCGCGTGGATGACGACGGCCTTGCCCACCACGTCCTCGGCGGAGCCATCGCCCAGCTTCCACTCCTTCTTGGAGAGCGTCAGCCGGCCCTTGCCGTCCTGGCCGATCTCGATGTTGCCGAGGTCTCCCAGGTGGTGGTTGGTGTCGGGAGCGCCGTGCGTCTTGGACGCCGGGTTCCAGTGAGGCCCCGCGCTGGAGGCGTCGGCGGCGCTGCAGTCTCCGAGCTGGTGGATGTGGGCACCGTGCTTACCCGGGGTGGCGCCAGAGACTTCCAGCGTCAGCGTCACCTGGTCACCGTCCTGCGTGAAGGTGGCGGTGCCCGTGGTGGAACTGCCGCTGCGGCTCTCCAGTTGGGTGGTGGCCTGCTCCTCGCCGCAGGCGACGAGGGCGAGCGCCGCCACGAGGACGGGGATTCGGAGGCTGACGTCGAACAGCTTCTTCATGGCTGCTCCTGTGTGAGTCCCCACGGGGAACGGCGGGGACGGTGGGAAGAAGGCCATGCTCTCCAGCCTTGGGGAATGCTCCTGGAGCAGGAGTGTCCACCGATGACAAGACCGACCACGACTTCTCGCGGCCGCACCAGACGACGACGACGAGATCGGATGGGCTGGGAAATATGCAACCTCCCGGTTGCACATCAACACGCCTGCTCAGAGGGTCCCTGGAGTTGACCTGGCGAGTCGGGTTAAGAATTTCGCATGCGCCCCCCCCACCCGACGCTGCGCCTGCTCACCCTGTTGCTCGTCAGCATGATGACGATCATGGCCAGCGCGGCCATCTCGCCCTCGCTGCCGCGCCTGCGCCTCGCGTTCGAGGGAGTGCCGGGGATCGACCTGTGGGTGCGACTGGTGGTCTCGCTGCCGGCGCTGTTCACCGCGGTGGGAGCGCCACTGGCGGGGGTGCTCATCGACCGCTTCGGACGCAAGCGCCCCCTCATGGCGGCCGTGGTCCTCTACGGCGTGGCGGGGACGCTGCCGCTGCTGCTCTCGTCGCTGCCACTCATCCTGGTGTGCCGCGCGTTCCTCGGCCTGTCGGTGGGCGGGTTGATGACGACGGCGACGGCCCTCATGGCGGACTACTACTCGGGCCCCGAGCGAGGCGTGGTGATGGGACGCCAGTCGGCCGCCATGGCGGTGGGGGGCCTCGTCTTCCTGCTGAGCGGAGGCCTGCTGGCCGACATCCACTGGCGGGCCCCGTTCGCCGTCTACCTCTTCGCCTTCCTCCTCCTGCCGCTCATCCACCTCTTCCTCACCGAGCCGGAGACGAAGCGGGCCGCGCAGGGGGCCGGGGCGGTGCGCGAGCCCCTGCCGTGGAGCAACCTGTGGCAGCTCTATGCCCTGGCGCTGGTGGGCATGCTGCTCTTCTACCTCATCCCCGTGCAGCTCCCCTTCCTGCTGCGGCGGCTGGGGATTCAGTCGTCGGCGCTGGCGGGGCTCGCGGTGGGGGTGGCCATGGGGGTGGGCTCGGTCGTCTCGCTGCGGTACGCGCGGGTGCGCCAGGTGCTGGGCTACCGCAGCATCATGGCGGTGCTCTTCGCCTGCATGGGCCTGGGCTATGTGCTCATCAGCATGTCCACCTCGTACGCGGCGGTGGTGGGGGGGCTGGCGGTGTCGGGGCTGGGCACGGGGCTGCTGACGCCCAACACGAGCCACTGGGCGAGCACGCTCGCGCCGGAGGCCGCACGAGGCCGGGTGATGGGCGGGCTGACGACGAGCATCTTCCTGGGGCAGTTCCTCTCGCCCATCCTCGCGCAACCGCTCATTGGG
>NZ_DASVSO010000555.1:0-2495 GCF_036388035.1 Archangium sp. | reverse complement strand
CACCTCCACCACGTACTTGCCCACCTCGAAGGTCTTCGACTGGCCGGGGGACAGCGAGCCCGTCTCCGGCCGTGAGCCGAGGACGCGGGCATAGCCCCGGGTGAAGGCGCCAATCACCTCACGCGGCGTCTGGACGAAGACGAGGTCCTGCGGGTTGCGCGCCAGCGGCCGGAGGAACTGCTCGCCCGTCTGGCGGACCTCATCGCTGCCGAAGAGACCGATGACCAGCGTCTCGAACTCGGCCGACTCGGAGAGGCCGAGGGACCGGGGGCCCTCGGAGGGGTCCCCCAGGTCCTCGGGGATGCCGTCGGTGAAGAAGAGGAACAGTCGGTTCGGGAGCGCCGAGCCTCGCAGCCGGTTTCCCGCCTCCTCCAGCGGGCGGCGGAAGAAGGTGCCGTTCGAGTAGGGCAGCGCGCGGATGTCGTCCGCGCTCTGGGCCGGGCGCGGCGGGGCGTCCTTGCCGTCGCCAAAGGCCAGCACGCTGAAGCGGTCGGCCGAGCCTCGTGCCAGTCCCTCGACGATGAGCGTGCCGAGCACCGCGGCGCGCTCGGGATCATTGGGGGGCACCCGGCGCCCCGTCGCCGAGTCCCGGGCCTCCACGCCCATGGAGCACGAGTTGTCGAGGATGAGGACGATCTCGTTGCCACCGCCGGCCGCGCCGGTGAGGAGCAGGGGCAGGACGAGCTGCGCGAACGTCATCTAGAGCTCCACCTTGAAGTACGTGCCCCCGGCCCGGTACAGCACCGAGGAGGAAGGAACGTGTCCCTGGGTCAGATCCGTCACCGGCTCCCACTTGAGGGTGCGGCGGTCCTGCTGCTCCAGGGGGCCACTGCCCGTCAGCACCACACCGGTCCCTCGGGTGGCGCGAAGCACGAGGGGCGCGTTGCGGATGCGGCCATTCACCTCGCCATCGCCGTGCAGGCCCAACCGGGCATCCCGGAAGAAGCCGGGGCCACTGCCGGGGCAGTCCTGGAGGAGGATGGCGGCGGCCTGTCGCATGCCGCGCTCGCTCCCGGCCACGCGGATGGACGTGCCGGCCGGGAAGCGCGCGGGCTGGGTGAAGCCGGCGAGCAGCACGCCGAAGCCGAGCAGCGCCAGCGAGGGCCACACCCACGCCCCATGGCAGCCGAGGAAGCCCTGGCCCTCGACCTTCCAGCGCAGGCGCACCGTCTTCTCCTGGGCCTTGAACTCGGGGGTGAGCGGCACCACGCGCAGCACGGCCGAATCCGGCGACACGTCCCCGGCGCAGCGAGGCACCTCCAGGCAGATGTCGAGCCGGCGGTCCTTTGGATCCAACGCGTCGATGCCGAGCGAGGGCACCAGGCCGCGCACATCCGCCTGTCCCAGCGCGTTGAGGAAGCTGAGCACCGGACGCGCCTGACAGCCCTCGAGTCCCTCGGCGCGCAACTCCCAGCGGTGCTCCTCGGCGCCCTGGGAGCGGCTGAAGTCGAGCTTCTGGCAGGCCTTCGTCACGGCGGTGCCCGCGGCGACGGTGCCAAAGTCCAGCGTCTCCGGCAGCTCCAGCCTGAGCTGGGGGCGCACCCGCACCTCGTGCGCGGGCATGGAGACGGGCCCTCGTGGCGTCTGGAACACGATGGACCAGCTCGCGGCCTGGGGCTCGGCGTAGGTGGCGCTGAACTCGTACCGGTCATCCGCTCGGGGCGGGCCGCTGTAGCGCACCTCGCCGGTGTCCACCATGCGGGCCTCCACCTTGGGGTCCGCGAGGAGCGCGTCCACCTGCTGGCGACCCGTCCCCGGAGCCGGGCGGAGGAGCCGCACCGTGCCCTTGCAGGGAAGACCGACGTAGCAGGTGCGCGGCAGCTCCGAGGTGTCGAAGCCGAGCCCGAGGTCACTCACCGTGGCGGTGACCTCCTCCGTGGGGCACACCACGCGCTCACCCGCGCGACCGCCCGCGCTGATGCGGACCTCGCGCGGCCTGGGGGACGCGGGCGGAGTCCACGCGGCCGAGAGCGAGGCATCCGCGGGCAGCGTCCCCGGCTTCTCCCCTTCCACCTGCACGGTGAACGCCAGCGAGAGTCCCGGGGGCGGCGACGTCACGGGCACCTGCCCCGCCGCATCGAACAGCCTCGCGCTCAACAGGATGGACTGCCCGGCCACGAGCGCCTCGTGCACGGTGGGCTGCACCACGCGCGCCCGGAAGCCGCACACCTCCACCTTCAGGTTCTGGGACTCGGAGGCCGCCGCGCGGAGCTGCTCGTTCTGGGCGAGGGGCGGCGCCACGGGGACGAACTCGATGTGCAGGGAGCTGGAGGCCGGAAGGGAGAACCCGGCCGACACGGTGCCATCGGGTTGCACGGCGCCACGGTGCTCGGTGGTCTGGCCGTTCGCGTCGGTGACGCGGAAGGTACCGCCGGTGATGCGGCGCAGCGCCCCGTGCTCATCGCGAACCGCTCCCACCACCGTCACCTTGTCCCCGGCGGTGTACGGCCCCGGGGAGATGCGCTCCACCCGAGCGTCGAGTTGCACCGGCGGAG
>NZ_DASVSO010000554.1:0-3510 GCF_036388035.1 Archangium sp. | reverse complement strand
GGCGTCGGGCAGCTCCCCCCCGCACGCGGCACAGCGGCCCGCCCCCGCCTGCTGGGGACGGCCGCACCGCTTGCACATGACGAGGACCTCGGTGGGCACCGGGCTCCCGTCTCAGCCGACGACGAAGTTCACCAACCGCTTGGGCACGAAGACGAATTTGCGCAGTGTCTTGCCCGCCATCGCCGCCTTCACCCTCTCATCCGCCTCGGCCGCGGCTCGCACGTCCGCCTCCGGCGCGTCCACCGCCACGCGGATCTCCGCGCGCAGCTTGCCGTTCACCTGCACCGCGTAGGGGATGACGTCGTCCACCACCAGGGTCGGGTCGAACTCCGGCCAGCCCCGCGTGACGGTGAACGTCTTGGCGCCGTAGGCCTCGGCCATCTCATCCGCCAGGTGCGGGGCGAAGGGCGTCAGCACCACCGCCAACATCTGGATGGCCTCGGCCATGGCCGCCTTCTCCGCCGCCGTCTCCGGCGTGCCCAGCGCGTACAGCGCGTTGACGTACTCCATGATGCCGGCGATGGCCGTGTTGAAGGACAGCCGCTCGATGGCCTCCCCCACCCGCTTCAGGCACTTGTGCGCGGCGCGGCGCAGTTCCAGCGCCTTGCCCTCGAAGGCCCCGTCGTGCGTGGCCCCGACCACCCCGTGGTGCTGGACGGCCAGCGTCCACACCCGCTTGAGGAAGCGGAAGACGCCCTCCACCTGCTCGTGGGACCAGTCGAAGTCGCGCTCGGGCGGGCCGGCGAACAGCACGTAGGCACGCGCGGTGTCCGCGCCGTACTTCTGCACGATGGACGACGGGGCCACGCCGTTGCCGTAGCGCTTGCCCATCTTCCGGCCGTCCGCGCCGTTGACGATGCCCTGGGTGATGAGCCGCGTGACGGGCTCGTCCACCGGGCTGAGCCCCAGCAGCTTCATCACCCGCGTCCAGAAGCGGAAGTACAGCAGGTGCATCACGGCGTGCTCGGGGCCGCCCACGTACACGTCCACCGGCAGCCAGCGCTGCGCTTCCTTCGGATCGAAGGGCGCCGGGTCGTACTTCGGCGACAGGTAGCGCGCGTAGTACCAGCAGGAGTCGACGAAGGTGTCCATCGTCTCCGTCTCGCGCCGGGCCGGGCCCTGGCACTTGGGGCAGGTGGTGTTCACCCACGAGGGCACCTTGGCCAGGGGCGGCTCGCCCTTGCCCGTCAGCACCGCCTGGGTGTCGATCTCCGGCAGGCGCACCGGCAGCTGGTCCAGCGGCACCGGCTGGCCCTTGCGCTCGGGGTCGCACTTCTCGCAGTAGACGATGGGGATGGGCGTGCCCCAGTAGCGCTGGCGGCTGAAGCCCCAGTCCTTCTGGCGGTACGTCACCTTGGGCTCGCCCCGGCCCTCGGCCTTGAGCTTCTCGCCCATCTTCTTGCGCGCCTCGGCCGAGGCCAGCCCGGAGTACTCGCCCGAGTCCGCCAGCATGCCGTCCTCGGTGGAGGCCGCCTCCAGCTTGTCGCCCGGCGGCAGCTTGTCGCCCGAGGCCGGCTGCACCACCACCTTCACGGGCAGGCCGTACTTGCGCGCGAACTCGAAGTCGCGCTCATCATGCGCCGGCACGCTCATCACCGCGCCCGTGCCGTAGTCGGACAGCACGAAGTTGGCGATCCAGATGGGCACCGGCTGGCCGGTGAAGGGGTTGATGGCGTGGGCGCCGGTGAAGACGCCCTCCTTCGTCACGCCCTCGGCCGTGCGGTCCGTCTTCGAGGTGGCCGCCATCTTCTTCACGAAGGCGTCCACCTCGGCGCGCTGCCCGGACGTGGTGACCTGGGAGACCAGCTTGTGGTCCGGCGCCAGCACCACGTAGGTGCAGCCGTGGATGGTGTCGATGCGGGTGGTGAAGACGCGGATGCGCGCGTCGCTGCCCTGGATGGAGAAGTCCGCCTCCACGCCCTCGGAGCGGCCGATCCAGTTGCGCTGCATCGAGGTGATGCGCTCGGGCCACTCCTTCAGCTCATCCAACCCGTCCAGCAGCTCCTGCGAGTAGCGGGTGATGCGGAAGGCCCACTCGGGCAGCTCCTTGTCCAGCACCGGGGACTCGCAGCGCTCGCACGTGCCGTCCTTCACCTGCTCGTTGGCGATGACCGTCATGCAGCCGGTGCACCAGTTCACCTTGCTGAAGCGGCGATAGACCAGCCCGCGCTCCAGCATCTGGATGAAGAACCACTGGTTCCACCGGTAGTACTCGGGATCGCTGGTGTTGACCTCGCGCGTCCAGTCGTAGCTGTAGCCCAGCGTGCCCATCTCCTTCTTGAAGGAGACGATGTTGTCGCGGGTGCGCACCGCCGGGTGCACGCCGTCCTTGATGGCCGCGTTCTCCGCCGGCAGGCCCAGGGCGTCCCAGCCCATGGGGTGCAGCACGTCGTAGCCCTTCATCTGGAAGTAGCGCGCGTAGACGTCGCCGATGAGGTAGTTGCGCACGTGCCCCATGTGCATCTGCCCGCTGGGGTACGGCAGCATCTCGAGGATGTACTTCTTGGGGGCATCGGGGCGCTTGCCCGCCCGGAACACCCCCGCCTCATCCCAACGGGTCTGCCACTTCGACTCAATTGCCTGCGGCTCGTAGCGCTCGTTCATGGCCATGACGGGGTGCGTCTTAGTGGGACGCCAGCCCCCAGGCAACAACAGACGCTCCCCGGTGTGCTCCTCTGACGACTGGCTCTCATGCCAGGGGGGCGGGCCAGCGCTTTCTCGACGGTTACTCGAGCCGCAGGAGGCTCTTCACCGTGTCCTGGACGACCTTGGACTGCACGGGCTTCACCAGGTAGGCGCTGGCGCCGAGCGCCATGGCGCGCTCCCGGTCCTCGACGGCGGACTCGGTGGTGATGACCACGATGGGGACGGTGCGGTACGCGTCCGTCTGGCGGATGTGGCGGATGAGCTTGAGCCCATCCATCAACGGCATGTTGATGTCGGTGAGGACCAGGTCGTACCGCCCGAGGGTGAGCTTCTTGAGGCCCTCGGCGCCGTCCTGGGCCTCGTCGGTGTGCAACCACGAACCGAGCCGCTGCAGCGCGTACATGAGGCTGCGCCGCATGGCCTGGGAATCATCCACCACCAGCGCACGAATCTGCTGCGTCATGGCGCGGGAGGATAGCACCGCCCGGCGCCAGACCGGGGTAGGGACTTCGGGGCGAAGCGGTTACAGGGCCCTGTCCTCGCAGCCCGAGGCGGAAGAGGTGTCGCCACAGCCATAAGCACGCCCCTCGACCCGCTGGGCCGCGGCCGCGAGCCCTCGCGCGTCGCCTTCACGCGGCGTGCACTCGGGGGCGGACTTCTGGAGCCTCCACTGCCGCTGGTAGCGCAGCCGGCTGTCCACCCGGAGGTCGGAGGCCATCCGGAACACGTACTGGTTCGCCGACTCCCGGACGCTGGACACCTGCACACACCGGACACGGCCCGCCGAGTCCGGCCTGCACTCGCTCTGGCCCCCTGTCGTCTCCTTCACGCCGCCTGGCCTCATCAGGTGCCGGGGAGGGGTGC
>NZ_DASVSO010000553.1:0-9801 GCF_036388035.1 Archangium sp. | reverse complement strand
GGTGGCGGTGGCGGTGGCGGTGGTGGAGGTGGTGGCGGTGGCGGTGGCGGTGAAGGCGAGGGCGGTGAAGGCGAGGGCGGTGGCGGGACGGGGGGAGCGGTCGTCCCCCTCTCGCTGGATGTGGGCTGTGGATGCGGAGCCTCTTCCGGCCCGGGGCTCTGGGCCGCAACGGTGCTGCTGGGGCTCTGGGCCGCGCGCCGTCGTCGGGCGGGTGACTAGCGGGGGCGGTCAGGCATCGCCACTCAATCGCTCGGTTGCCTGCCTGCCATTGGGAGCCCCGCGCTCCGAGTGGGACCTTGCCGAGCGCGGGGCCTGCGTTAACTCAA
Source organism: Archangium sp. (assembly GCF_036388035.1). GTDB lineage: Bacteria > Myxococcota > Myxococcia > Myxococcales > Myxococcaceae > Archangium. Next base: position 9,475 of record NZ_DASVSO010000553.1, on the reverse strand, counting down.
CCAGATGATGGAAGTGCATGCGCCTGCGCGCGACTACACGATTCCCGAGGGCTGTCCCTCCTGTGGCGCGGACCTGCCGGTGCGCGTCTCCCAGGCCGGGGCGAAGGGCGTCTGCAAGTACTGCGGATGGTTTGGCCGCCCGCTCGTCACGGTGACCCATGGAGGCCTCCGCGTCACGTACGAGGGGGCAGAGGCCTGAAGTCCCACCACCGGGCCCCACGGGAAGCGGTCCGGGGTGTGGGCCTGAACGAAAATCCCACCATGTAACTTGCGGCGCCCCTCTGGAGCGGATGATCCTCGGCTCCGGATGAACGTGCTCGACAAGGTGCTGACGCTGCGGCCGACGAGCGTGGTGGCTCGGCTGGGGACTGCCTCGCGGCTGCCCGTGCTGAACCCCCGCGAGCTGTTGAAGGCGCTCGAGAAGGTGCCCGCGGCGCTGCCGTGCGTGCCGGTGCCAGTACGGGCGATGCTGCCCGGGCTGCTGGCGGCCGCGCGAGGCGAGGACGCGGTGGTGGGGCTCATGTGCCCGCATCCGCTGGCGGACCGGGGCGCGGCCGAGCGCTTCATGGCGGCGGTCCAGCAGGTGGCGGAGGTGGACGCCCATGCACGGCCCGTCTTCCTGCAGGCGGGGCCGGTGCGGGTGTCCAAGGCCGAGCCGGAGGCGCTGGGACAGCTCCAGGCGGGCATCTTCCGCCTGGTGGACGCGGGCTTCTCGCTGGTGTCGCTGGACGTGTCGCGGCTGCCGGTGGACGCGGCGGTGGAGGCCGTGCGGAGGCTGTCCGGGGCGGTGGTGGAGCGCGAGCTGTCGCTGGAGGTGTCGCTGCCGGCGGGCCACGAGGGCGACGAGCTGGAGGGCGCGCGTGCGCTGCTGGAGGGGTTGCGGCGGCAGGGCCTGGCGGTGCGCTTCCTCCGGGTGCCCGCGAGCATCCTGGGCGAGGAGGAGTCGGACGTGGAGTTCCTCCGTGGCCTGGTGGAGCTGACGGGGCAGCTCGGCGTCGGGGTGGCGGTGGGGGATGCGGGGCGGCGCTCGGTGCGGGCCCTGCCGACGTACGTGGCCGCGGGCGTGAAGAAGGTGGAGTGCGCGGCGCCCTTCGAGAAGCTGGCGCTGGGCGCGTACCCGGCCTCGGTGCGTGCGAGCCTGGAGCAGAAGGCGGAGAAGGCGGGCCTGGGCGCCGGAGAGCTGATGGCGCTGCTGGGCGACCAGCTCACGCCCCTGGGCGAGCCGGAGGCCTCGCGGCTGGAGGCGCTCTCGTTCGCCGAGGCCTCCGAGGTGCTGGCGTTGCTGGGCGCCTCGCGGACGGGGTGGAAGTCGATGCAGTTTCTGGCGGAGAACCGGGGCGACTAGATGCGCATCGTGGCAGGTACGGCGAAAGGGCGGGCGCTGGCGGGCCCCAAGGCGACGTCGAAGCACATCCGTCCCACGGCGGACCGGGTGCGCGAGACGCTCTTCAACGTGCTCGGCCAGTGGCTGGACGGGCAGAGTGTGTTGGACCTCTACGCGGGCACGGGGGCCCTGGGCCTGGAGTCCATCTCGCGAGGGGCGAAGAAGGCGGTGCTGGTGGACTCGGACCGGGAGGCCCTGTCGCTCTGCCGGGCGAACACGGACACGCTGGGCTTCACCTCCCAGGTCGAGCTGTTGACGCAGCCCGTGGAGAAGGCGCTCGGGGTGCTCGGGCGCCGGGGCGACAAGTTCGAGCTCATCTTCGCGGACCCTCCGTACGCGGCGAAGGTGGTGGAGGGGGTGCTGGACGGCGTGGGCAAGCACGGGCTGCTGGCGCCCGGGGGCATGCTGGTCATCGAGCACGACAAGCGGGAGGCGGCCCCCGAGTCCCACGCGGGTTTCCAGCAGGTGGACCAGCGGCGGTTTGGGGACACGCTGGTGAGCTTCTTCCGCATTCCTTGACCGGGTGCCGGGGGGCGTCGAGACTGGACGCGCATGCGCACTGCCATCTACCCCGGCTCATTCGATCCGCTCACCAACGGCCACCTGAGCATCATCCAGCGTGCGCTCCAGATGTTCGATCGCGTGATCGTCGCGGTGGCGGTGAACCCGAAGAAGGTGCCGCTGTTCTCCGAGGAGGAGCGCAAGCAGATCATCCTCGAGGCCTGTCCGGATCCGCGGGTGGAGGTGGACGCCTTCCACGGCCTGCTGGTGGAGTACGCCAACCGGCGCGGGGTGAACGTGCTGCTGCGCGGGCTCCGGGCCGTCTCCGACTTCGAGTACGAGTTCCAGCTCGCGAACATGAACCGCAAGCTGGCCCCCGGCATCGAGACCGTCTTCATGATGACGGGCGAGGACTACTTCTACGTGTCCTCGCAGCTCGTCCGGGAGGTGGCCTCCTTCGGTGGCAACGTGGAGGGGCTGGTGCCTCCCAACGTGCTCAAGAAGCTGCGGGCCCGGTACGCCAAGAAGGACTGAGGGTGAACCCCAGGCGCCTCACGGACGCGAAGTCGGGGGCATGACGCAGTGAGGCGAAACCGGCTCCCCTCGCACCCGTGAGGGGATCTGTTCATTTCCAACGCCGCTCCGCTTGTCCCCCCGGGGGCGCGCTGCTAGGCACCGGCCATGAATCTCGCGAACCGGCTCAAGGTGATCAAGCCGTCACCCACGCTCGCCCTCAACGCGAAGGCGAAGGCGCTGGCGGCTCAGGGCGTGGACGTGGTGAGTCTCGCGGCGGGCGAGCCCGACTTCGACACGCCGGACTTCATCAAGCAGGCGGCCATCGAGGCCCTGCGCCAGGGCTTCACCAAGTACACGCCCACGGCGGGCATCCCCGAGCTGCGCGAGGCCGTCTGCGCGAAGCTGGAGCGGGACAACCGCCTCACCTTCGCGCCGGACCAGGTGGTGGTGTCGGTGGGGGCCAAGCAGGCCATCTACAACGCCTTCCAGGCGCTGCTCAACGAGGGCGACGAGGTCATCATCCTGGCGCCCTACTGGGTGAGCTACACGGAGATGGTGACACTCGCGGGCGGCAAGCCCGTGGTGGTGGAGACGCGCGAGGAGAACGGCTTCGCGCCGGATCCGGACGCCATCCGCCGGGCGCTCACGCCGCGCACCAAGGCGCTGGTGCTCAACAGCCCGAGCAACCCCTCGGGAGCGGTGTTCTCCCGGGCCGCGCTGGAGGGCATCGCCGAGGCGGTGCGCGGGCACGACTGCCTGCTGCTCAGCGACGACATCTACGAGAAGCTGCTCTACGAGGGGCAGTTCCTCAACATCGGCAACGTGGCGCCGGACCTGGTGCCCCGGCTGCTGGTCATCAACGGGATGAGCAAGGCCTTCTCGATGACGGGCTGGCGCATGGGCTACGCGGCGGGTCCCAAGTGGCTCATCGCGGGGATGCAGATGATCCAGGACCAGTCCACGTCCAACGCCCCTTCCTTCTCGCAGAAGGCGGCGGTGGCGGCGCTCAACGGCCCGAGGGACTTCTTCGTGCCCATGGTGGAGGAGTACCGGGGGCGGCGGGACATGGTCGTGGACGCGCTCAACAAGCTGGAGGGCGTCCACTGCCGGCGTCCCGAGGGCGCCTTCTACGTGCTGCCCAACGTGCGGGGCCTCTTCGGGCGCACCTACAAGGGCACGCCGCTGACGGGCTCGATGCAGCTGTCCGACATCCTCCTGAACGACTTCCGCGTCGCGGCGATGCCGGGCGCCCCCTTCGGCGTGGAGGGCTACATCCGCATGAGCTTCGCGACCTCGCGCGAGCAGCTCCGCAAGGGCCTGGATCGCTTCAAGGAGCTGGTGACCTCCCTGCGCTGAGCCCCTCGCCGCGGGTCGCGGCGAGGGAGGGTGCCCGCTCGGCGGTCAGAAGGTGACGTGGAGCGCGCTCAGCCGCTTGCCCAGGGGCGGCGACGGCTCCCACTCCTGGCGCTCCAGCCGCAGGTTGGGGAAGCGGGGCAGGAAGGTGGAGAAGAAGACCTGGGCCTCGAGGCGCGCCAGCGCGGCGCCCAGGCAGTAGAAGGCCCCGTAGCCGAACGTGACGTGCTTGTTCTGCTTGCGGGTGATGTCGAAGCGGCCCGCGTCGGGGAACATCTCCGGGTCCCGGTTGGCGGAGGCCAGGCTCACGAACACGAGCTGCCCCGGCTCGAGCTGCTTGCCACCCACCTCGAGCTTCGTGCCAGCGATCCGCGCGATGCTGCCGCCGATGCCCCCATAGCGCAGCATCTCCTCCACGGCGGACGGCATCAGCTCCGGGTTGGCGCGCAGCAGCGCGAGCTGGTCGGGGTACTCGAACAGCGCCGACAGGCCGTTGCAGATGAGGTTGGCCGTCGTCTCGTGACCCGCGAACAGGAGCAGCACGCAGTTGGCGGCGATCTCCTCCCCGTTGCGCACGTTGCCCGCGGCCTCCTCCTCCACCAGCACGTTGATGAGGTCCTTGCGCGGCGTGCGGCGGTGCTCGGCGATGATGGGCCGCATGTAGTCGGTCATCTCCAGCACGCTCTTCTGGCTCTGGAGGAGCTGCTCCATGCTGGAGGCCGTGAAGATGGGGAGGAGATCACGCGACCAGCGCTGGAGCAGCTCGCGATCCTTCGTGGGCACGCCCAGCATCTCGGCGATGACGTTGGCGGGCAGCGGGTAGGCCAGCTCGCTGACGAACTCCGCCCGGCCCCGGGCCTGTGCGGCGTCGACCAGCTCGGTGGTGAGCTCCTGGATGCGCGGACGCAGCGCCTCCAGCGTGCCGGGCGTGAAGTACTTCTTGAGGATGCGCTGGAAGCGCACGTGGTCCTCGGTGGAGTCGTTGCCCATCCACAGGCGGATGGAGTCCCGCAGGGGGCGGATCTGCTTGCGCGCCTCCTCGGGCATCGCGTCCAGCCGGCCCGTGCCGGTGGCCGGCAGGAAGCGCGGGTCCTTGAGCACCGCGTGGACGTCGGCGTAGCGGGTGAGCAGCCAGCCGCCGAGCTGGGGGCTCCAGTGAACGGGATCCTCGGAGCGGATCCGGTTCAGCAGCGAATGGGCGTTCTCCATCGCCTCGGGCGTGAAGAAGTCGTAGCTCGGCGGGGTCGAGGTGTTTTCTTTGAGCATGTGAGGGACAGGGTGAGGCGGGGAAGTGCGGAGCGACGGCTCGAGGTCGCTCCTGTCAGTCCGTGTAGGCGAACGCGCGCCAGCCCTCGCCCGTTTCCCGGTACAGGAGGACGGCGGCGTGCCCCGACAGGTTGGCCACGGCGGCATACACGTCGCCACGCGGGACGATGGCTCCGAGGCGGGCGGGGGGCTTGCCGTACTTCTTCTCCATCTCCGCGTACGGGAGGACCTCGATGTCGTAGAGGGTGATGAGGTCCGTGCGCTTCTGCCGGAGCTGCTTGACCCACGTCACCACCAGGGACTCGGGGGTGTCGAACCGCCGCTCCTCGAGCTGGAAGGGGTAGGAGAGCAGCGGGGCGATGGTGCGCACGTCGTTGGAGAGCAGATAGGTGAGCAGGTAGCGGGCGTCATCGCGCACCATCTCGTGGGGCGTGTTCGGGGTGTTCGACGCCGCCTGCGCGGGAGCCTGTGCAGTGGGGGCCGGAGCCTGAGCGGGGGCCGGAGCCTGAGCGGCGGCGGCGGGCGCCTCGGCCGGAGCCTCCGGCTTCGGAGCGCGCGGGCGACGGGCCGGCTTCTCGGCGGCCGGAGCGGAGTCGGCGGCAGGAGGGGCCGCTTCAACGGGAGCGGGAGCTGGCTCGGCTGCCTTGGGAGCGGGCTCAGCCGCGGGTGCGGGCGCTTCCTGGGCCTCCTGGGCGAGGACGGGAGAGGCGGCGGAGAGGAGCAGGACCAGGGACCAGCGACGCATGAGACCTCCGGAAACGCGCCGACTCTAGCAGAGGGCCCGGCATCCGGGGCCGTCCCCCCTCTGCTCGCGAGTGGGCATCATTTCCCACTCTCCAGCTATCCCGACACACACGATTCGTGCAAGCGGGGGCGAACGTTGGTATTGGCCCCCCCTCGATGCCTAAGCGAAACGACATCCGGAAGGTTCTGGTCATCGGCTCCGGCCCCATCGTCATCGGCCAGGCGGTCGAGTTTGATTACTCTGGGACCCAGGCCACCAAGGCGCTGCGTGAAGAGGGCGTCGAGGTCGTTCTCCTGAACAGCAATCCGGCGACGGTGATGACGGACCCGGAGTTCGCCCACCGCACGTACATCGAGCCCATCACGGTCGAGGTCGCCGAGCGGATCATCGCCCAGGAGCGTCCGGACTCGGTGCTGCCCACCATGGGCGGCCAGACGGCGCTCAACCTGGCCAAGGCGCTCGCCGAGCAGGGCATCCTCGAGAAGTACGGCGTGCGGCTCATCGGCGCCTCGCTGGAGGCCATCAACAAGGCCGAGGACCGGCTGCTCTTCAAGGAGGCCATGCAGCGCATCGGCGTGGCGCTGCCCCGGAGCGGCTACGCCACCAAGATGTCCGAGGCCCTCGCGCTGGCGGACGACATCGGCTTTCCGGCCATCATCCGGCCCTCCTTCACCCTGGGTGGAACGGGCGGAGGCATCGCCTACAACCGCGAGGAGTACGAGGCCATCTGCCGCTCCGGCCTGAAGGCCAGCCCCACCTCCACCATCCTCATCGAGGAGAGCGTGCTCGGGTGGAAGGAGTACGAGCTGGAGGTGGTGCGCGACTCGGCGGACAACGTCATCATCGTCTGCTCCATCGAGAACCTGGACCCGATGGGCGTGCACACGGGGGACTCCATCACCGTGGCCCCGGCCCAGACGCTCACGGATAGAGAGTACCAGCGGCTGCGCGAGGCCTCGCTGCGCATCATCCGGGAGATTGGCGTCGACACGGGCGGCTCCAACATCCAGTTCGGCGTCAACCCGCGCGACGGGCGCATCGTGGTCATCGAGATGAACCCGCGCGTGTCACGCTCCAGCGCGCTGGCCTCGAAGGCCACGGGCTACCCCATCGCGAAGATCGCCGCGAAGCTGGCCCTGGGCTACACGCTGGACGAGCTGCGCAACGACATCACCCGCGACACCCCCGCGTCCTTCGAGCCCACGCTCGACTACGTGGTGGTGAAGATTCCCCGCTTCAACTTCGAGAAGTTCCCCCACGCCAACCGCACCCTCGGCACCAGCATGCGCGCGGTAGGCGAGGTGATGGCCATTGGTCGCACCTTCCGCGAGGCCTACCTCAAGGCGATGCGCTCCATGGAGACCGGCCGCACGGGCCTGGAGCCGCCCGAGCTGCCCGAGAACAAGGAGGAGCGGCGCAAGGTGCTGCGTGACTTCGTGCGCGTGCCCCGGCCCGAGCGGCCCGGCTACGTGGCGCAGGCCTTCCGCGAGGGCATGACGGTGGAGGAGGTGCACGAGCTGTCATCGATTGATCCGTGGTTCCTCCGCCACATCCAGGGGCTGGTGCTCGAGGCGCGGCAGATCCAGGAGCTCGGCTCGCTGGACAAGGTGCCGGACGAGGTGCTGCGCACGGCGAAGGCGGACGGCTTCGCGGACAAGTACCTCGCGCAGCTCCTGGGCTGCACCGAGGGCGAGGTGCGGGCGCGCCGGCACGCGAAGGGGATTCGCCCCGTCTACAAGCGGGTGGACACCTGCGCCGCCGAGTTCGAGGCCTACACGCCCTACCTCTACTCCACCTACGAGGAGGAGGACGAGGCGCCGCCCACCCAGCGCCAGAAGGTGCTCATCCTGGGCAGCGGCCCCATCCGGATCGGCCAGGGCATCGAGTTCGACTACTGCTGCGTGCACGCGGCCTTCGCGCTGCGCGAGGCCGGGTACGAGACAGTGATGGTCAACTGCAACCCGGAGACGGTGTCCACCGACTACGACACGTCGGACCGCCTGTACTTCGAGCCGCTCACCATCGAGGACGTGCTGGAGGTGGCGCAGCGCGAGAAGCCGGTGGGCGCCATCGTCCAGTTCGGCGGCCAGACACCGCTGCGCCTGTCCGTGCCGCTGGAGAAGGCGGGGCTGCCCATCCTCGGCACGTCGCCGGACGCCATCGACCGGGCCGAGGACCGCGAGCGCTTCTCCCAGCTGATCGAGAAGCTGGGACTGAAGCAGCCGGAGAACGGCGTGGCGCGCAGCCACCAGGAGGCCTACCGCGTGGCCGAGCGCATCGGCTACCCGGTGATGGTGCGCCCCTCGTACGTGCTGGGCGGCCGGGCGATGGAGGTCGTCTACGACCAGCACAGCCTGGAGCGCTACATGCGCGAGGCGGTGAGCGCATCGCCGGAGCACCCGGTGCTGATCGATCGCTTCCTCAAGGAGGCCATCGAGGTGGACCTGGACCTCGTGGCGGACAAGACGGGCGCGGTGCTGGTGGGTGGGGTGCTGGAGCACGTGGAGGAGGCGGGGGTGCACTCGGGTGACGCGGCGTGCACGCTGCCGCCGCACTCGCTGTCGCCGGACCTGGTGGAGCGGATGAAGGATCAGGCCATGGCCCTGGCGAAGGAGCTGGGCGTGGTGGGCCTGATGAACGTCCAGTTCGCCATCCAGGGAAAGACCATCTACGTGCTGGAGGTGAACCCGCGCGCGAGCCGCACGGTGCCGTTCATCTCGAAGGCCACGGGCCGGGCGCTGGCGAAGCTGGCGTCGCTGTGCATGGTGGGCAAGACGCTGGCGGAGCTGGGCGCCACCGAGGAGCCCGAGTTCAAGCATGTGGCGGTGAAGGAGTCGGTGTTCCCGTTCGCGCGCTTCGCCGGGGTGGACGTCATCCTCGGCCCGGAGATGAAGTCGACGGGCGAGGTGATGGGCATCGCCGACGACTACGCCTCGGCCTTCGCCAAGAGCCAGCAGGCGGCGGGCGTGAAGCTGCCGAAGAGCGGCAAGGTCTTCATCTCGGTGAAGAACGACGACAAGCCGGCGGTGGTGGACCTGGCGCGGCGGCTGCGCTCGCTGGGCTTCAAGCTGGTGACCACGACCGGCACGCACCAGTACCTGGCCACCAAGGGCATCGAGACCGAGGAGGTGCTGAAGGTGACGGAGGGCCGGCCGCACATCGTGGACAAGATCGTGGATGGCGAGATCGTGCTCGTCATCAACACCACGTTCGGCAAGCAGGAGATCGCCGACAGCTTCTCCATCCGCCGCGAGGCGCTGATGCACAGCGTGCCGTACTACACGACCGTGCAGGCGGCGCGGATGACGGTGGGGGCGCTGGAGTCGTTGCAGCGCAAGGAGCAGACGGTGCGTCCGCTCCAGGATTACCTCGCCAAGAAGTAGGGCTCCCCCTCCTCAGGAGCCGCTCGCCCCCCATGTAGGACTCTTCCCCTCTCCCTTTGGGAGAGGGAGGTGGGTTGGAACCCGTCACGGCCTGTGAGGCCGTAGAGGCTTCCCTTATGATGGGCGGGCGTGCCCTGGCTGATGCCTGGGTTCTGGTCACGCGTGCATGCACCTGCTCAGCAGTGCTTCCGGAGAGGAATTGTTGCCCATGCTCGGAGCCTTTGATCCCATCCCCCATGCCTCGCGGTGTCTTGAAGGACTGCCGCTCGCGAGGGGGGGTGGTCCGACGTTGTCCGCTGTCCGTGACCTTGTGCCTGGCTCGAAGGG
>NZ_DASVSO010000552.1:0-4589 GCF_036388035.1 Archangium sp. | reverse complement strand
AAGCTCTTGTAGCCGGGGCCCTTGGCTTCCAGCAGTTCCTTGCCGGTGAAGCCGTCGAACTCCACCTCACCAATCATGTAGACGCGCCACGCGGGCTGGCCCGTCACCTGCTCCTCGTACTCCAAGGCCCGCTTGGATTGGCTGGTGGGCTTCTTGTACACCCACCTGCCGGGCCCTTGTGCCGAGGCCGTCTGCGCCGCCTTGCCACTCCCTCCCCCAGGGCTGCCTTGGCTGCTGCTGGCCATGTGGAGAATGGAAGCCGCGCCCAGTCCCACGCCGAGCGTCGTCGTCACCGTCCCCTCGGCCACCACCACCGTCCTCACCACCAGCACGCCCCCGGCCGTGACGGACAACACCGGCAGTTCCGCCCCCAGTCCGCCCATCCGGCCCACGGTGCCCACCGCCCCCGCTCCGCTGCCGTACAGCATCAGCAGGTGCGTGGACAGCCGCGCCGCCTCGCGTATCTGGTCCTGCGGAGACAGGGCGCCGTAGCGCGCGAAGTATTCGGGTGAGGAGGCAATCAGCAGTGCCACCGTGGTGGGCAACTGGGCGAGGCCCTCGGCACTGCGGATGGGGTGGCGGACGGACTCGGCGAGCGCCAGCGCCAACTCTCCCAGGGCGTCCTGCGCCCCGTCCAGCGCGGCATTGAGCCAGTCGCGCTCCAGGCCCAGCTCGGCCCAGGGAAGCATGTCCGAGCGTCGCAGTCCCTCGTCCACCGGGTAGAGGACACCACTGCGCGAGAAGTAGAAGGCCCCCACCACCAGCCGCCCTACCTTGAACTCGCCGCCCACCACCTCCACCTGCCCCATGCGCTGCAGGGGCCTGCCGCTGAGCGCGGCCACCAGGTAGCCGTCCGGACGCACCACCACCATTTGCCAGAAGCGCTCGGCGCGACCCGACAGCTCCGCGTACTCCACCGGCCCGCCACTGGCGAGCACCTCGCGCAGCAGCCAGGAGAGGGCGAGACGCGGGCCGAAGCTCTTCTGCGTCACCGACGTCCTCGCCACCTGACCCCAAAGATGCCGGGCCCTCTCGGCGGAGAGCACCTCGCCCGAGGGATGCCGGGCCCGCTCCTCCAGACCACTGGCCTCCTGCACCATTTGAAAGGCGTCCGCCTCCTGCCCGAAGCCGCCCGCGCTGCCCTCCTGCTCCATCAGCGTGGAGGACTCCACCGGCCGCCCGGAGTCGACACGGAACGAGGGCACCAGCGAGCGGCGACCCTGCCCACTCAGCGGGCTCGGGGGTGGGTGCCTCGTGGCGCACCCGCCCAGCAGCACCACCGCCACCAGGGCCAGGAAGGCCGCGCCGGAGCATCGCCACGTTCCACCAGGGCCAACGCCAGCGAACGAAGCGGACATGCGTGCCCCCGAAGGAAGACGGCACTCCCGAAGCTACCGACCCGCGCTGACACCCGGCCGGAGCCGCACCCCCTCAGGGCTGCCCTGACGGCAGGCGGAGAGTCTCGGAAAAAAGGTGTGGTCGGGACTCCGTACCCGGGGTCTCTTCACCACGTGCCCGATGGCAGTTAGCAAAGGCACGCCCATCCAGACACCGACCCACACCTTCCTGTTTCAATGGGCCACACCGCGTCCCGCTCCACGCATCAGCGTGATGCTCCCGAGACCTCGCATCCCCCTCCGTACGAGGTCCACATCCCACCGCATATCCGCACCGTCCTGGACCGGGTGCCTCGCCGGAGCCGGACGGCCATCGAGCGCAAGCTCCAGGATGCCGCGCGGCTCGCCGCGATGCGGCAATGGGTGCACGAGTCCGAGGGCCAGCACCCCATCCGCCTCCAGCTCGCCGGGTACCAGGGCACCTACTCGCTCGACCCTCGCACCCGGCAGCTGACGCTCTGGGACCTCGCCCGGCGCTGACCCTCCCCCGCGGGGAGACACCGCGCAGAGTGCCAAAACTTCCCAGGATTCACTCAGAGTGGAGCCAGTACCTGCACACCGGCGGGCCGGGTCGGGGACGCGCTCACGTTCACCGTGACATACACGGTGCGATGGTTGCCCGTGTAATCCGTGGCACGGATGTAGAGGTCATGGTGACCCACCGTCCCGGACGCGGCCTCCCAGGTCCCCCGGTATGTCATTGACGACGGGTCCAGGGTCAGCGGCTTCCAGGTGCCCGAGGTGGAGTCGAGCTGGAACTCCACGCCGCGCACTCCCGAGCCCATCGGCCCGTCATCCGCGCGCACCGCGATCTGCATCCGCCCCTCCAGGGAGGAGCCCGTGAGGGGCTCGACCACCGACACGCTCGGCGCGGACGAGTACAGACCGAGAGCCGCGGCCGTGAGGTGCGTCCCCAGGAGCCCCACGATGGCCACCGCGGGCAGGAAGGACGTCCATGATGAAGAGCCGAGCTTCCGATAAGTGATCGATCCCATTGTGAAGCCCGACAAAAGCGAGATTCGTGCCGAGCCTTGGCTACCCAAGCCAGACGGGAGCACCGAGCACGCCAACACGTTGTTTTCTCTTGGGAAAACAGCAGGTTGGCGGTCCTGTCGGGCTCGGACGTGGCCCCTGGAGACAGAAGTCAAGGCCTGCCTGGAAGCTGGCTCGGGTGGCGAGCCAGGAATTCTTTCAGGGAACCCCCTCGGGCACCGGGAAAAAACTGCCGATTCTCTCACCCCCTGACCTGTCTCCCGCGTTGTTCCGATCGGCGGAAGCCTGTAGACCGGGCGGAAGCGTGGGAGGGGAGCTGCGATGAATCCGATCGTGAAGGGAGCGCTCGTGGTGGGCGCTCTGCTCGTTGTGGGCGCGGGCGTGGTGGCGGGCCTGCGCGGCGGTAGGACCTCGCCCGAGTCCGGTGATGCGCCTGCCCCCCACCCCGCCCCGAAGCAGACCCTGACCCTCGCCGCGGCCGCGGACCTGAAGTTCGCGCTGGATGAGCTGGTGAAGGAGTTCCGTGCGAAGCACGCCGACGCGGACCTCCAGGTGACCTACGGCTCGTCGGGCAACTTCCTCGCGCAGATCTCCAATGGGGCGCCCTTCGATGTCTTCCTCTCCGCGGACGTGGCCTACCCGCGCACACTGGCCGAGCAGGGCCTCGTGTCCGAGGAGGGCATCTTCTCCTACGCCGTGGGCCGCCTCGTGGTGTGGGTGCCGAACGGCTCACCGCTGAGGGTGGAGACGCTCGGGATGAAGGCACTGCTGGAGCCCGCCGCCCGGCGCATCGCCATCGCCAATCCCCAGCACGCCCCCTACGGCCGCGCGGCCGAGGCCGCCCTGAGGAACCTGGGGGTCCATGACGCCGTCAAGGACAAGCTGGTGCTCGGAGAGAACATCGCGCAGACCGCGCAGTTCGTGCAGAGCGGCTCGGCGGACGCGGGCCTCATCGCCCTGGCGCTCGCACGGGCCCCGGCCATGAAGCAGGAGGGTCGCTATTGGGAAGTGCCGCTCGACGCGTACCCGCGCCTGGAGCAGGGCGGCGCCATCCTGAAGCGGGCTCGGAATGTGGAGCTGGCGAAGCAGTTCCGGGACTACCTGTTGGGGACGGAAGGCAAGGCGCTCCTGAAGCGCTACGGCTTCTTCCTCCCGGGAACGTGAGCGTGGACTGGTCGGCCATCGCCCTGAGCCTGCGCCTCGCCGGGTGGACCACGGTCATCCTCCTGGCCGTGGGCCTGCCCATCGCCTGGTGGCTGGCCACCTCGCGCTGGCGGTGGAAGTTCCTGGTGGAGGCCGTGGTCGCGCTGCCGCTGGTGCTGCCGCCCACCGTGCTGGGCTTCTACCTGTTGCTGGTGCTCGGCCCGCGCAGCCCCCTGGGACGGGCCTTCGAGTCGCTCGCCGGCCACTCCCTCCCCTTCAGCTTCGAGGGCCTGCTGCTGGCCTCGGTCCTCTATAGTCTGCCCTTCGCCGTCCAGCCTTTCACCGCCGCCCTCGCGGGCGTGGATCGCCGCCTCCTCGAGGCCTCCTGGTGCCTGGGCGTCTCGCGCTTCCAGACGTTCGTCCGCGTCGTGCTGCCCCTGTCCGCCACCGGCATCCTCTCCGGCATGGTCCTCACCTTCGCACACACCCTGGGCGAGTTCGGCGTGGTGCTGATGGTGGGCGGCAACCTGGAGGGCCGCACGCGCACGGCCTCCATCGCCATCTACGACGCGGTGCAGGCGCTGGACTACGCCTCGGCGGGCAGGACGGCGCTGCTGCTGCTCGTCTTCTCCTTCGTCGTGCTGGCCGTCACCTACGGGCTCCAGCGGAGGGCGTGGTCGCCATGGCCGACACGCTCGTAGTCGACCTCGAGAAGCGCTTTCGCGGCGGCCCCACCGTCCAGGCGGCGCTGGAGCTGCGGGCCCTCCCCGGCCGGGTCGCGGTGCTGTTCGGCCCCTCGGGCGCGGGCAAGACGACGGTGCTGCGCTGCCTCGCGGGGCTCGACCGGCCCGAGCGCGGGCGCATCCTCTTCCACGGCGAGCCCTGGTACGACGCCGGGGCCCGCGTCTTCCTGCCGCCCCAGCAGCGGCGCGTGGGCTACCTCTTCCAGGACTACGCCCTCTTCCCCCACCTCACCGCCGAGCAGAACGTCCAGTACGGCCTCGCCCACCTGTCCCCGGCCGAGCGGCGCGAGCGCTCCCGCTCCCTCTTCGCCCT
>NZ_DASVSO010000551.1:0-12516 GCF_036388035.1 Archangium sp. | reverse complement strand
CTTGAGCCAGGCCTGCCCCACCGAGGGAACGGGCATGGGCGGGGCAGTCAGGAACGGCGTCGGGCCCATGCTGCTGTCCTCCGGGGCAATGGGGCGCTTCGAGCCTGGAGGTAACGTTTGTGTCCAGGCCATGTCAACGCTATGTTCAACGTTCGTACAAGCTTTGTCCACAGGAGTCCCCGATGACCGCACGGATTGCAGGCATGCTGACGGCCGCCCTGTTGGCCGCGAGTCCCTCACTCGCCGACGAGCCCCAGGGGGGGCCGCTGGACGCAACCTTGCGAGGGTCGGACGGGAAGGAAGTGGCCTTGTCGAGATGGCGGGGAAAACCCGTCATTCTCTTCTATGAGGATCGCCATTCGACGACACTCAACTCGCCCTTGAAGGAGGCTCTCTTCGCGCGAGGGCAGGAACTGGAGCTGCTGGAGGCGGCGTGGGTGGTGGCGGTGGCCAACCTCGAGTCCTTCGACTTCTTCCCCGCGCGGGGCCTCGCGCTCTCCCACGTGCGCGACGAGGAGAAGAAGTGGGGCATCCCCATCCTGGTGGACTTGAAGGGGACGCTGGGCGCGCCGCCGTGGAACCTGCCGAAGAAGACGTCCTCGGTGCTGCTGTTGGACGGCTCGGGCACGGTCCTCTACCGGTACTCCGGCCGCATGAAGCCCGAGGAAATCGAGACGTTCTTGCGCGTGCTGGGTACCCTGGTGGGCCAGGACATTGCCCAGGAGCAGCGACCATGAAGGTGGCCCTTACCGGAGCGAGCGGATTCCTCGGCCCCGTCCTCGTCCAGCGGCTGTTGGAGCGGGGACACGGCGTGCACGTGCTGGCGCGGGACGTGGCGCGCGCCCAGGCGCGGCTGCCCTCCGGGGTGACGGGCTCCTACTTCGACGCGAGCACGCCGCTGGCGCCGGACGCGCTCGGCGGCGCGGAGGCCGTCATCCACCTGGCGGGCGAGCCGGTGGCGCAGCGGTGGACGGACAAGGCGCGCCAGCGCATCCGCGACAGCCGGGTGGTGGGCACGCGGCGGCTGGTGGAGGCCATGCGGGCGGCGGGGACGGTGCGGCACTTCGTGTCCGCCTCGGCCATCGGCTACTACGGCGCGGACCGGGGCGCGGAGCCGCTGACGGAGAGCAGCTCGCCCGGGGAGGACTTCCTCGCGCGGGTGTGCCGGGCGTGGGAGGCCGAAGCGCAGGAGGCGGACGCGGCGGGCATCCGCACGGCGCTGCCGCGCATCGGCGTGGTGCTGCACCCGGAGGGGGGCGCGCTCAAGCAGATGCTCCCCCTCTTCCGGCTGGGCCTGGGCGGGAAGATGGGCTCGGGCCAGCAGTACCTGAGCTGGGTGCACCGCGACGACGCGCTGGGCCTGCTCCTCTTCGCGCTGGAGCAGCCGGAGCTGCGCGGGCCGATGAACGTGACGGCGCCCCAGCCGATGACGAACGCGGACTTCTCCCGGGCCCTCGGCGCGGCGCTGGGGCGACCCGCCGTGGTGCCGGTGCCCGCCTTCGCCCTGAAGGTGGCGCTGGGGGAGATGTCCGAGGCGGTGCTCGGCGGCCAGCGGGTGCTGCCCCAGCGCGCCCAGGAGGCGGGCTACCGCTTCCAGCACCCCGAGCTGCCCGAGGCCCTGCGCTCGCTCGTGGGGTGAGGAGCGGCTTCACGCGTCTTCACATACGATGGGGTTGCGGCGCACCTCGCGCCGGTGAGTCTTCAGGACGCCATGAGCATTTCGCTGCGCTTCGTCATCTTCTTCAGCACCCTGACGCTGGTGGTGGTGCTCGGCCACATCTACCTGTACCGGCGCCTCTTCCGGGACACGGCGAGACACCCGGCCTGGCGGCGGACGGGGGTGGTGCTGATGGCGCTGCTGGCCTCGACGATGATTGCCGCGCGGCTGCTCACGCGGCTGCTGCCCTCGGAGGCGTCATCCGCCTTCGAGCAGCTCGGCTGGTTCTGGATGGGTGGGGCCACCTACCTGCTGCTGGCGGTGCTGTCGCTGGGGGGCGTGCGCACGCTCACCGGGTGGCTGGAGCGCCGGCGCGCGGCCGGGGCGGCCCCCGTGTCCGAGGAGCGGCGGGAGTTCCTCGCCCGGGCGACCGCGGGCGCGGCGCTGGTGGCCACCGGAGGCGTGGCGAGCTACGGCGTGTGGCGCGCCTACACCCCGCCGGTGGTGAACGAGGTGGCGGTGCGGCTGCCCGGGCTGCCCAGGGCGCTGGACGGCTTCACGATCGTCCAGCTCAGTGACATCCACGTGGGGCCGCTCATCCAGCGCCGCTTCATGGACGCGATGGTGGCGCGAACCAACGCGCTGAAGGGGGACCTGGTGTGCATCACGGGCGACCTGGTGGACGGCAGCGTGGAGGAGCTCGGCTTCGCGGCGAGCGCGCTGAGCAACCTGCGCTCGCGGCACGGCACGTACTTCGTCACGGGCAACCACGAGTACTACTCGGGGGACGAGGAGTGGACCGAGGCGCTGCAGCGCATGGGGGTGACGGTGCTGCGCAACCGCCACGTGTCCATCGGCGAGCCGGGCGCCTCGTTCGACCTGGTGGGCGTGGACGACTGGGCGGCGACGCGCTCGGGCTACCCGGCGAGCCGCGGCTATGACCTGGCGGCGGCCACGGCGGGGCGGGACGTGTCGCGCGCGGCGGTGCTGCTGGCGCACCAGCCCGCCGGGTGGCGCGAGCAGGCGCTGAAGGCGGGCATGGGGCTGCAGCTGTCCGGACACACGCACGGCGGACAGTTCTTCCCCTTCAACCTGGTGGTGTCGGCCATCTGGGAGCACCCGGCGGGGCTGTACCGCGAGGGAGACAGCTCGCTCTACGTGAGCCGGGGCACGGGCTTCTGGGGCCCGCCGGTGCGCGTGGCCGCGCCGCCGGAGATCGTGAAGATCACCCTGCTCGCCTGAGCCACGAGGGGGTGACGCAGGACGCCCGAGGTAGGTAGGATGGCGGGTGGAATGCGCAAGGCAGCGGCGAAGCGGGAGATCAAGCAAGAGCGCGCGGCTCGGACGCGAGTGGAAATCATGGAGGCGGCCATCACGCTGTTCGCGCGCCGGGGCATCCTGGCGACGACGATGGCGGAGCTGGCCAAGGCCATCCGGATGACGCCCGGGGCGCTCTACTGGCACTTCCCGACGAAGGAGGATCTGCTGCTGGCGGCCATCGAGGAGCTGCACGAGCGCTTCCTCAACGAGTTCAAGGAGCTGCTGAGTGAGCAGCGCCGGCTGACGGCGCGCGAGCAGCTCCTGGCGTTCCTGGGTCGGACGGTGCAGTTCCTGCGCAACCACCGGGAGTACGGCATCTTCTTCGGGATGGTGGCGGCGGAGTCGGCGCACGCGAACGACCGGGTGGCCGAGTCCATCCGGGAGAAGCTGGCCCTCTACGTGGCGCTGCTGACGAACATCGTCCACCACGGGCAGAGCCGGACGAAGGAGTTCCGCACGGACGTGGACTCGGGAGTGGCCGCGCACACCATCATCGGCGCGTGCATGGGCGCGCTGCTGCACCAGAACCTGTTCCGCGAGTCGGTGGCGTACGATCCGCTCTACGCGACGCTGGACCGGCTGGTGGTGGACGGCATCGTCACGCGCTGAAACGACGACGCCCCCCGCGAGCACCTGGATTCGGTGACGCGGAGGGCGTGAGGACCTCACCGGCCTCCACCCGCTTCACACTCGGGAAGCGGGGGAGGCCGTCGGTGAGGGCTACGGCTCGACCAGGCTCGAGGAGTTCTGCGGATCGCGCTTGGAGCGGATGACGAAGTCCTCCGCGTTGTTGTTGGCGTCCTCGGCGTTACCCGCCTTCTCGTCCTCGCCCCCAGCGCTCATGGAAACCGCATTGGAAGCCACGCTGGCCTTGCGTTCGTAGGTGTTGCCCGCGACGGAGTTGTCGATGAACGGCACGGCGGTGCCCTCGGGCACGAGCGTGGTGCCGGTACCCCAGGCCAACCGGTCCACCTCGGCCCCGGTCGCATCGATGATGCGGATACCGCCTCCACCATGAGCGGTCACCGTGGCGTAGTTCGCATCGGCGGCAACGGGCCCGGTGTAGCTGCTGGAGGAATTCTTGAAGCCGATCAGGTAGTAGCCCTTCGAGCGGATGGTGCGCAGGGTCACATTCGTGTTTGAGGCGGCGAAGTCGACCAGCGGGGTGGGGTTCCAGTTCGTTGCGCTGTTGTTCCTGTACTGGACCTTCCACCCGGTGATGTCCACGTCGCTGCCCGTCGGGTTGTAGAGCTCGATGAACTCGTCGTTGTGGTCGACTGACCCGTCTGCCTTGAGGTTCTTCGAGGTGAACTCGCTGATGACCACATGGTTGGCGGGGTGCGGCATGGCCACCTTGATGTTCGCCGAGAACGTGACGCCATCGTAGGAGGCAACGAGCTTGCCGGTCTGCTCCGTTGAGGTGGCGGTGAACGTCACCGTCCCCGTCTTGGAGCCCTCGGGGATGGTGACCGTCGCCACATCGAGCGAGCCCAGCTCGGTGACGGGCTCCAGGCTGAGCGCCACGCTGGCGCCACCAGCCTCCGCCGCCTTGTCCAGCGACACCGTGAAGACCTTCTTGCCATTGGTCAGCACGGTCGCGTTCGCCGGAGTGACGCTGACGAGCTTCGGGTACGGCGTGCGCACGGTCACCCAGGTGGAGTACGAGTCCTTGAGCGTGGCGGTGACGTAGCCCGTCATGTCGGCCGTGGCCTCCGAGCTGAAGGTGAAGGTGGCCGTGGTCTCGCCCTTGTGCACTGTCACCGAGGAAGGCACCGAGCCGTAGGGCACGCCAGTCGTTTTAGGCGTCACCGAGAGCTTCACCTGCGTCTCGGCCAACGCCGGCTTGTCCAGCGTCACGGTGAACACCTGCGAGCCGCCCTGGATGAGAAGCACCGGATCCGCCGGGGTGAGGCTCTTGAGGATGGGAGCGTCGGGGGAGATGGTGACTTCGGTCTCCGCGCTGCTGCCACCGAGCTGGGCGTGGATGATGCCCGTGTTGGTGGTGGGCGCGGCCGCGGGTGTGAAGGTGATGGTGGCCGTGGTCGCATTGGGCGCGAAGGTCACCGTGGCCGGAGTCACTGTCCCCAGCCCGTCCGTCACACTGACGTCCATCGTGGTGCCAGTGGGCGCGGGGATGTTCAGGTGGGCGGTGACCGTCGCCTCGAGTCCCAGCCCGGTGACGATGGGGTTGGGGCTGAGATGCGTGAGCGAGGGCTGCTCGTTGGTGCCGAGCACGCGCACCGTGGTGGTCAGGCTGATGCCGCGCACCGTGGCGGTCAACGTCACCACGCCCTGCTTCTGCGGCTCCAGCTGCACGGTGATGGACTTCTGGCCCACGGGGATGCTGAGGCCGCTACCATTGGTCACGCGCACCACGCTCTCGTCGCTGGAGGTGACGGTGACAGGCACGGCCTCGAAGTAGGACGTCGCCAGGTTCACCGTGAGCGCCTGCGGGAAGGTCGTCCCATTGGTGCCCACGCGCACGTAGTTGTCCGTCGAACCGAAGCTGTCGAGGGCCGGCGCCAGGTCCATCGCATCCCGCGGCTCTACCTTGGTGTTGTTGTTGCGCCAGTCCAGCACGCCACGCACGTAACCGAACTTGGTGCCCACCGCCGGGAGGGTCGTGTACTTGTAGATGAGGTCGTTGACGCGCACGCCCACGGCCTCGCCATCCGTGCCCGCCGCGACGTCCACGACGAACTCATTGGTGGGGGCCTTGTCGCCCGAGCCCACCGTGGGCTCCCTCTTCGTCACGAAGACGTTCTCGACCTGGACCAGCACGCTCTCGTAATCGACGGCGTGCGGGCCACCGGTGCGGATGTCCGCCGGGGTGACGACGAGCGGCTGGGGCAGCGTGCCCGTCCCCACCTTGACGAAGCTGGAGCCGGTGAGCTGGATCTGTCCGAAGTATTCAGCCACCTGACCGGAGCGGATGTCGACGCGATCCCCAACGGCCACGGCGGGCCGGGTGCTGGTGAACACGAAGAGGCCGGACCAGGACGCACCGGCGTAACCCTCGTCCCCCTCACGCACCTGGACGAAGAAGCCGCTGTCGGCCACCGCCGTCACCAGCGCGTTCTTGATGGCGACGGACAGGTTCACGTACGGGTACTTGCCGTCCACCGGCTTCTTGATGGCGTAGATGGACAGCGGGCAGGCCGCGTTACCGGGGTTGGGAGACGGGCAGAGGTCGCACACATCACCCGTGCCGTCCCTGTCCCCGTCCGCCTGGCTCGGGTTGGGGACCATGGGGCAGTTGTCGCCGGGCACCGCGAGGCCGTCCCCGTCCCTGTCGTACGGATTGGCCGCCGTGCAGCTCGTGGTGTTGGCGTTGAGCGGACAGGGATCGCACACATCACCCGCGCCATCGGCGTCGGTGTCCACCTGCTTGCCGTCGTCCATCGGGCGCACCGGGTTGAAGACGATGGGGCAGTTGTCCTTGTCGTTGGCGATGCCGTCCCCGTCGAAGTCCGCGAGCCGGTTCGCGCCACTGTAGGTGGTGGAGCCGTCCACCGAGGCCGCCACCGGCGTGGTGGCCAGACGCTGCGGGGTGCAGGAGGGCTCGTTCTCCGGAGCCGTCTTGCAGAAGAAGAGCGGATAGGAAACGGCGTTGGCCTCCTTCAGGGCCACGAAGGTCGTCCCGCCCAGCTCGGAGCGCACGCACACCGCCTTGGCGGTGTCGCACACGGGCAGCGCATCACAGACCTCGTCCGTGCCCGCCGTCAGCGCGGTCACCACGGCCTGGTCACCATAGAGGGGCTTGCCACCGCGCACGGTGAGGACCACGTCCTCGGGGGTGGCGGCGATGACGGCCCGGTGCGGCGAGTAGGCGTAGTCCTTCAGCCGGAAGATGGCCAGGTCCGCCACCTTGCCCGGGGCGATGCGTCCCAGCTTCTCCCAGGTGTCCGTCAGGTCGGCGGCATTCGCCGTGGCCATCCGCCACAGCTCCACGTCGGTGAAGGTCCGCGCGAAGTGCTTCGCGTTGAGGGAGTCCGCGCACTGCAGCTCGCGCAGCATGTTCATGGAGCCCGACTGCAGCCAGTCCGTGCCCAGCGCGATCTCCACGCCCAGCTGCTTGTAGGTCGTCACCAGCGCCGTGTCGCCGTAGAGGGACACGTTGGAGCGCGGCGACCAGATGAGGCCGGTGTGCCGCTCGGCCAGCTTGCCGATCTCCGCCGCCGTGAGGGCGATGCCGTGGATGATGGCCGTGCGCGACGTCATCAGGTCCTGGCTGCCGGAGCCCTGGCCGGAGACGCAGAAGAACTCGTTGTGGGCCGACTTCTCGATGCCCTCGGACACGTGCGGCAGGTAGGCCGACAGCGCCGGGATGGTGCTCGGGAAGTCGATCCTCGGGTAGCCGCACCCGCTCGTCAGCTCCTTGCCGCCGCTGTCACCGAGCGGGAAGGTCTGGAAGCGCAGCGCCGCCTCGCCCAGGCCCTCCTGCTGGCTGCTGGAGTTCAGGTTGCGCAGCAGGCCGCCCTCGCCGCCGCTGCTGGCGACGGCGGTGGTGCCGGACATCACCTGGCGCAGCTCGGCCCAACGCACCGGCTCGACGGCGGTGGAGGAGCCGCTCGGCAGCTCCGTGTGGCCGTTGTTGCCCTCGCGCCAGTCGTGGCGGTGCTCGAAGCGCTCCTCGCTGCCGGCGGCCGGCACCTTCTGGTAGTCGATGTGGTCATGCGCGTTGATGAGCGCCGGGGAGATGACGCCCTGAGGGCACGAGATGCGCACCGCTCCGGCCGCCTGGGCCGAGCAGTCGCACGAGGAGCACTGGATGACGCCCTTGTCGTCCACCAGCACCTGGCCGCCCTGCAGCGTCTTGCCGTCCAGCAGCACCACGCCCATGTACAGGCGCCAGCCGGTGGCCTTGCCCTCGGCGGGGAGCACCGTACAGGTGGCTCCGCCCTCCGGCTGCGGCAGGCTCGCCGCCCCGGCGCACTGCTCCAGCGCCGGCCGCGTGGGCACGCAGGTGCTCTCGCACCCGTCACCATTCACCGCGTTGCCGTCGTCGCAGCCCTCTTCAATCTCCCGCACGCCGTTGCCGCACTCGTGCAGGACTTCCTCGCTCGCCGGAGTCACGCTGCAGTCGTTCTGGCAGCCGTCCCCGTTGCGGGTGTTGCCGTCGTCACACGCCTCGCCCGTCTCCACCGAGCCGTTACCGCAGGCCGCTGGCGTCGTCGAGGTGCAGCTGCTCGAACAGTTGTCGCCGTCGGCGGTATTGCCATCGTCACACTGCTCTTGGCCCTCGAGCTGGCCATTGCCACAGACCTCGGGCGAGGGGCACGCGGTCAGCAAGAGCAGACCTGTGCCGAGCGCAGCCAGGAGGAGGCGGGGGTAGTTGCGCATGCGGTCCCTTTGAGTGGGGGGGGGGGAATTGACCTGGGAAGTGGGCTCATCCCTGTCACACTGTTGAGAAGCCCACTGAAACATTGCGGCGACACCTTACGCCGGAGGTGACCCGAGGGGAAAATCCGGGCCGGACGGTTGGACGCCTGCTCGCGTCATGCCCCCGCTGCGCACTCGTGGACACCCGTTGCACCGAACGAGTGGCGATCACCGCCCGGAGATGATTGGCTAGCCCCCATGGCGCGCGCCCTGTTGCTGTCGCTGCTCGTGCGGCAGCATCTCGCACTGAAGGAAAAGTTCCGAGCCCGCTACCCGCACTGCTGGTTGGTGTGGGAGGAGGGCGTATGGAACGTGCCGGAGAACAGTGAGCAGAACCACGGCGACACGCGGCTGCCCACGTCGGATCTGCGGGACTGTCTGCCGGCGGGAGACGCCATGTGCTTCGAGCTGGCCCCGATCACCGGGCGCGACACGCTCTCGCTGGGGCGCTCCTCGCACAACGTGCTCGTCGTCAACGACGCCACGGTGTCGCGCGAGCACCTGCTGCTGCACGCCCAGGCGGATGGAAGCTGGACGGTGGAGTCGCTGACGCAGGGCGGGCCGGCCCTGCTCAGCGGGAAGCAGCTGCGGCCCGGCCTGCCCACGCGGATCGAGTCCGGCATGCAGCTGCAGCTCGGCGACGTGCGGCTCACCTTCCACGACGCCGAGGGTTTCCACATCCGCATGGGCCACACGGCCGCCCTGCTCCTGGCGCAGCAGCAGCGCGGGCCCCGGCAGAGCCCGGCCTGAGCGGGGCCGCCCGTCGAGCGGGGCCCCGTCGCTAGCGGATGGTGCCCAGGCTGGCGGGGCGCGGCTCGGGAGCGGTGGCCGCGTAGATGACGCCGCCGGCCACGAGCGCCACGGCGCCCGCCCCCGCCCACACCCACCACTTCTTCGTCAGGCTCTCGCCCTTCACCTCGGCCTCGACGGGCATTGCCGCCGTCTTCGCCCGAGGCGTCAGGGAGGGCTTGCCCGCGCCCTCTTGCACCCGGCGCGCGGCGATGGCTTCCGCCTGCGCCCGCAGCGCCGCGGCCCGGGCCTGATCCCTCGCCGTCTCCTCGCGTGTCAGGCGCCGCTCCTGCTCCTTGCGCACCTGCGCGTCCATCTCCGCGATGAGCTCGCGCACCAGCGAGGCGTTGGACGGCTCCGTCTTCGAGAGGGACAGGTAGCGCCGGTAGAAGAAGCCCGCGCGCTCGGCCTGGCCGAGCTGCCGGTGGCACTGGGCGATGTTGAAGAGGAAGCCCGGCAGGGGCCTGAGCCGGTACGCCTCGCTGTAGGCGTCCAGGGCCTTCTGGAACCGGGCCAGGTCATAGTGGACGTTGCCCTCGGCGAACTTCGTGCGGGCCATGGCCTCCGGGTCGGGTGCTCCCGTGTTCACGTTGGCGGCGCGCGCGCCCAGGGGCGCCAGGGCGAGCAACATGGCCACCAGCACCGCGAGGACGGAGCGATCAGCGAGCGAACGGATCGATGACGTCATCGCGCATCCCTGCCTTCTGCTTGCGGTGGGTGGTGGTCCGCGCGGGCCCGCGCACCTCGTTCCGGGGCGCGGGAGGCTCCACCGGAACGAGCGGGGCCACGAGGGTCTCCGGTTCATCGAGCCGCACGTCCTGCGTGCTCGGGGTGCTGGGGGCCGGCGAGGCCACCGAGACCGCGACCGGGAGCGGCTCCGTCCTGGCGTCCGGCCAGAGGGCGAGCCCCGCGCCGATCAGGGCCAGCACGCCCGCGGCGAGCGCCAGCCAGGCGCGGCGCGGCTGGAGCGTGAAGCCCGGCACGGGCATGGGTTGGGTGGGCCGCAGGGCCTCCAGGGCGGGCTCCGGCGCCAGGTCCGCCAGCAGCGCGGTGATGACCTCGGAGAGCCGCGGGGGGCGATCCGCGGGCTCCTTGGCCAGGCAGCGCAGGGCGAGCTGGGCCAGCGACCGCGGCACCGGCTCGCCCGAGGGCGTGTGCGAGGGCAGCGGCGGCGGTGGCTCGGTGATGATCTTCACCATGAGCTGGCCGAAGTTGGGCGCTTGGTAGGGCGGCCGTCCGCTGAGCAGCTCGTAGAGGACGGCGCCCACCGCGTGGATGTCGGCGCGGGGATCCACCGGCAGGCCCGCGGCCTGCTCGGGCGACATGTACGTGGGCGTGCCGATGATGGTGCCGTCCAGCGTCCCGCTGGTGTTGTCGGAGGTGAGGAGCTTGGCCACCCCGAAGTCGAGCACCTTGACGAAGTCCGCCTCACCGCCCCTGGGGATGACGAAGAGGTTGTCGGGCTTGACGTCCCGGTGCACCACGCCGAGCCGGTGCGCCGCCTCCAGTGCCGCGCACACCTGCACCACCATGCGGCGGATGCGCAGCACGGAGAGCTGCTCCCCCTTCATCAGGGCGGAGAGGCTCTGCCCGCGCAGCAGCTCCATCACGCAGTAGACGTGGCCGTGCTGGGGATCCTCGACGAAGTCGAAGATCTCGACGATGTGCTCGTGGTTGATCTGATTGACGGCGCGCGCCTCCTGGAAGAAGCGCTGCACGAAGGTCCGGTCATGGGCGAACTTGGAGCGCAGCACCTTGAGGGCCACCTGGCGCCCCAGCCGCACGTGGCGGGCCTGGAAGACCTGGCCCATGGAGCCCTCGCCCAGCAGGCGCTCCAGTTGGTAGCTGCCCAGTACATCCCCTTCGTGGAGTTCCGCGTCCACGACGGATGAACTCCTGGCGGCGTGGAAGCTGTCAGAGAGAACCGTGCCCGCGATGAGGTCGTCGCCACCCATGAGGGGGCAAACCTTTCCATCCTCTCAACTCCCGGCAACCCATGGGGCCTGGGATGTCGCCCGGGTGACGACTCCTCCGACCCTCGGATGGACAAAGCGTTCCATCCGAGGGTGGGCGCAAGTGAGGCGGGGTCCGCCGGGTGGAGGCGGACCGGCACTCAGGTACGACTCAGGTGCACGTCTTGTTGCTCTGACAGGTGCCCGCCGTTCCGTCGGCCTTGCGGCAGACATTCCCGGTGGTGGAGCTGCAGTCGGTGTCGTTGCAGTCCCTGTTGCCGTCCCCGTCGTTGTCGACGTTGTCATCGCACACGGTCTCCTTCTTGGTGTTGGAGCACGTGGCGCTCAGCACGCACCCGAAGCCGCACCGGCCCCCCGGGTTGGTGCAGTTGGGCGACGGCTTGCCGCCGCCACAATCCTTGAAGGTGTCACCGTCGTTGTCGGCGTTGTCGGTGCAGTTGGTCTCGTCGGTCTGCCTCGGCGTGTTGGTGATGGAGCAGATGACATTCGTGCTCTTGAGCACACCGTCGCAGTCGGAGTCCGCGCAGTCCGCCTTGCCGTCGCCGTCGTTGTCGGCGCCATCGTTGCAGTTGAACTCCGCCCGCTTGCCGCCCTGGCACCGGGTGTTGTCGCCGAAGTTCTTGTAGGCGCAGTCGTAGTCGGCGCAGTCGGCCTGGCCGTCATTGTCGTTGTCCAGCGTGTCGCCGCAGTCCGTCTCCGTCTTGCGGTTGAGGACGCAGGTGCAGCCGCCGACACCACACTCCTTGCCGACGCAATCGGCGTCGGCGCAGTCCGTGCCCTGGTTCTTGTCGTTGTCGGCGCCGTCATTACACGCCGTCTCGGTGCCCTTGTTGCCCGCGCAGAGGCAGCCGGTGCCACACGCCTTGGCGTCGCAGTCCGTGGAGTCCGCGCAGTCGGTGAGGCCGTCGTTGTCGTTGTCGTGGGTGTCGCCGCAGGCGCTCGCGCTCTCGCTCTTGCCCAGGTCCTTGCAGACGCAGCCCCCCACGGTGGCGTTGCACTCCTTGCCGTCGCAGTCGGAGTCGATGCAGTCGGAGGTGCCGTCGGAGTCGTCGTCCGCGGTATTGCTGCACACGGCCTCGCCGCGCTTGCCGCCAATGCAGAGGCAGTTGGGGCCGCACGCCTGGCTGTTGCAGTCCGTGTCCGCGCAGTCCGTCTTGCCGTCCCCGTCATCATCCGTGGTGTTGTTGCAGTCCAGCTCCGAGCGCTTGGCGCAGGAGCCGCCGACACACGCGGTGCCAGCGCCGCAGGCCTTGCCGCACGCGCCGCAGTTGGCCATGTCGGTCTGGAAGTTGAAGCCCTCGTCCACCACGCCATCGCAGTTGTCGTCGAGGCCGTTGCACGCCTCGGCGCCGGGCCGCACCTCGCCGGTGCACACCACCTCGCCCTTGGCGTTAC